>NZ_JAUIZP010000057.1:0-119450 GCF_041414735.1 Rhodococcus sp. GXMU-t2271 | reverse complement strand
GATTGCCGGTGCTGCTCGGGCACACGCTCGACGATCAGGCCGAGACCGTGCTGCTGGGGCTGGGCCGCGGTTCCGGGGCCCGGTCCCTGCGCGGCATGTGCGAGTTCGACGAGCCGTGGGGGCGCCCCCTGCTCGGCGTGCGCCGCCTCGTCACCCGCCGGGCATGTGCGGAACTGGGATACCCGCCCTACGAGGACGCGCACAACAGCGACCGTCGTTTCACGAGGGTGCGGCTGCGTGAGGAAGTGCTGCCGCTGCTCGAGGACGTGCTCGGCGGTGGGGTCGCACCGGCCCTCGCACGCACGGCCGCGCAGCTGCGCGAGGACGAGGACGCGCTGGAGGAACTGGCCTGGCGCCGGCTCGGGGAGGCCCGGGCCGGGACCGGGCTGGCGGTGGACGCTCTCGCCGACACGCCCGTCGCGGTACGCCGACGGGTCCTGCGACGATGGCTGCTCGACTCGGGGGCTTCGGCCCCGACGGACCGCAAGCTGCGAGCCGTCGACGACCTGATCGGGCAGTGGCGCGGCCAGGGTGCCGTCGCCGTGGGCGGCGGGCCGCAGCCCGGCGTCAGGTTGGTCGTCACGCGTCGGCGTGGCAGGCTGATCGTCGAGTTCGTCGGCCGGCGACAGGGTGCGGACGACTGAGGGAAGGCAGGATGAACCCGGTGTACGAGAACGACATCGCGTCGGTACTGATCTCCGAGGAACAGATCGAACAGCGCACGAAGGAGCTGGCCGAGACCATCGCCGCGCGCTATCCGGTGGGCGCACCCGAAGGTGATCTGCTGCTCATCGGCGTGCTCAAGGGCGCGATCTTCTTCATGACCGACTTCGCGCGGGCGCTGCCGATCCCCACCCAGATGGAGTTCATGGCGGTCAGCTCGTACGGATCGTCCACCTCGTCGTCCGGCGTGGTGCGCATCCTCAAGGACCTCGACAAGGACATCGCCGGCCGGAACGTGCTGATCGTCGAGGACATCATCGACTCGGGCCTGACGCTGTCCTGGCTCATGCGCAACCTCTCCTCACGGAACCCGGCGTCCCTCGAGGTGGTGACGTTGCTGCGCAAACCGGAGGCCGTGAAGGTCGACGTCCACGTCGCCGACGTGGGATTCGACATTCCGGACGAGTTCGTCGTCGGCTACGGCCTCGACTACGACGAGCGCTACCGCGATCTGCCGTACATCGGCACCCTCGACCCGAAGGTCTACACCGACTGAGCTGGGCTGCGCTTCGCCGGCTCGCGCGTCGCCCGCGTCGGGGCCATGCCGCGCTGCAAAGCCCGCAGGTCGTCCTCCATGATGCGGAACAACCAGTACACGAGCACGAACGCGGCGATGCTGCCCACCGCGAGCACCCGGACCGCGACGAGGACCTGCTGGATCTCCTCGGGCGAGAGGTACGTCACGCCGGCCACCCCGACGAGCGGAACGGCCGCCGCGAGCGCCAGGTAGAACACACTGCGCCGGTGCAGTCCTTCGAGTTCCCGGGCATCCGTGGCGTCGGTGGCCCCGTGTGGCAGGAACGCCGGGTACAACGAGCGCACCATGTAGAAGGCGACGAGGAAGAACGGATAGGCGACGGCGATCGCCCCGCACACCAGGATCGACGTGAGGAAGTGCGCGGCGGAGGGACCGTCGATGTTGCCGCCGACGAAGTGCAGTGCCACCGGGAACGCGATGCCCGCAACCGTCCACAGGGTCATCACCACGGCTGCGATACGGTCGCTGACCAGGAGCGCGTCGTGCCGCGCCCGGGCGAGTTCCGCCGCGTCGTAGCTGCGGCCGCGGTGCAGACCGCGCGGGACGGTGATCAACCGTCGGCACAGGTACACGATGATCACCGTGCCGAGCGGGAAGGTGATCCCGTTGATGATCAGCGCGAGCTGCTCGAATTCGCGTTGAGTGTCCGGTGGGAGCCGGTCGACGATCAGGTTCGCATTGTGCTGGTAGTTGTACAGCGCGGCCAGCACGTTCGGGATCGCGATCGCGGCGGTGAGGATCGGCACCACGGGGCGGCGGAGCCGGGCGCGCCAGCTGTGCGGCGGCGGGTCGACGAGGTCCCGGGCCCGCGGATCGAGGCACAGGTCGAACTGCTGTGCCAGCTCCGCACCCGACGCCCACCGATCCGCCGGATCCGGCTCGAGGCACTTCCCGAGCACCCGCAGCAGAGTCTGGGGACAGTCGGCCGGGATCCGCTCGCGCGCGGCCGCGGTCAGTCCGGAGCGTCGCCGCGCGAGCATCGTCTCGAGTGCGGGCAGGGTTTCGGCGCCCAGGTCGACCTCGCTGTTGGGCCGGCCACCCGTGAGCAGTTCCCACAGCATGACCCCGAGCGCATAGATGTCGCTGCGGGTGTCCATGTCCGCGGCGGTGCCGGGCAGACCGGGATGGCACGCCTCGAGCTGCTCGGGCGACATGTACGCCAGGGACCCGCCGAGGTACGCCACGGCCGACGTGCCACCGACGGACTCGGCGAAACTGATGTTGAAGTCGGCGAGCTTGGGCACGCCCTCCGCGGTGAGCAGGACATTGGCGGGTTTCACGTCGCGGTGCAGGACGCCGCGCCGATCGGCGTAGTCCAGTGCGGAGGCAAGCCGGCGCCCGAGCCACGCGACGGTCTCGGGCCAGGTCAGGCTCTCGAGCCGGCTGCGCACGGTCGATTCGGCGGGCCGGATCTCCCCCTTCTCGGCCAGGGTCTCGTCGACGACGTCGAGCAGGAGCCGGCCGCTGCGCTGCTCCGGTGGGGTGGTGCGCACCCGGTGCAGCACCCGCAGCAGCGTCCCACCCGGCAGATACTGCATGTACAGCAGCCGCAGGCCGTGCTCCGGCAGAATCCGCTGATCGAAGACACGAACGATGTAGTCGTGGTCGAGCTGGGCGAGGGTCTGGGCCTCGGTACCGCGGTCGGGCGAGATCTTCACGGCGACGAGCCGCTGCATCGAGTGCTGCCGGGCCAGGAACACTCGCCCGAACGCGCCGCGGCCGAGGTTGGTGAGCAGGTCGAAGTCGTCGATCCGGCTCCCGGCCTCGACGTCGTCGATGCCGGTCGGGACGCGGACCGGGAAGGGCTCGGTCGTCTCCTCGCCGGGAGGGACGACCGCGCTGGTACGGGCCGGTTCGGTGGGCGCATCGGCCGTGCGGGTCGGCTCCGCCTCGGTCGTGCGGGTCGGCTCCGCCTCGGTCGTGCGGGTCGGCTCCGCCTCGGTCGTGCGGGTCGGCTCCGCCTCGGCGGTCCGGGTGGGATCGGCCGCAACCGTGCGGGTCGGCTCGGCCGCAGCGGTACGGGTCGGGTCGGCCTCGGTTGCAGCGTCCGGCTCCTGCATGGCCATGCGAAATGATAACCACGGTGGGGCCCGGCCCCGCAGGCAGCTGACGCGACCGGTGGGAACCTCCGGGTGGCCTCGGACGTTGACCCCTCGGACCGTGCGGCCGCGCGAGGGCAACGCTGCGCGTACACGCGGTAACCTTGCGGTGTCCGGTTCGTCGCCGGACTCCTCGGGACGACCACGATGATGACCGCACTATCGAAAGGACCGGCCGGCCGGGCCGAACCTGTATGAACCGCAAGACAGTGTTCCGTAATCTGGCGATCGTCGCCGGCATCCTGTTGGTCATCTACGCCTTCAGCTACTTCGGCGACGACACCCGCGGTTTCACCAAGGTGGACACGTCTGTCGCGCTCGCTCAGCTCGACGCGGACAACGTCAGCCGGGCGCAGATCGACGACCGCGAGCAGCAGGTGCGCCTGTGGCTGAAGAGCGGCAACGAGGCGACCGGGGACGACACCGAAATCCTCGCCAAGTACCCGGAGTCGGCGTCCGAGCAGATCTTCGACAAGGTCGCCGGCGCGGGCCTCGAGAAGTTCGACACCACCGTCACCCAGGAGAGCTGGCTGACGTCGATCCTGCTGTTCGTGCTCCCGATGATCATCCTGCTCGGGGTGTTCTTCTTCGTGATGAGCCGCATGCAGGGCGGTGGCCGCGGCGGGATGATGGGCTTCGGCAAGTCCAAGGCCAAGCAGCTGACCAAGGACATGCCCAAGACCACGTTCGCCGACGTCGCCGGTGCGGACGAGGCCGTCGAAGAGCTCTACGAGATCAAGGACTTCCTCCAGAACCCGGCGCGCTACCAGGCCCTCGGCGCGAAGATCCCGAAGGGCGTCCTGCTGTACGGTCCTCCCGGCACGGGCAAGACCCTGCTCGCCCGCGCGGTGGCCGGTGAGGCCGGTGTCCCGTTCTTCACCATCTCCGGTTCGGATTTCGTGGAGATGTTCGTCGGCGTCGGCGCGTCCCGGGTGCGCGACCTCTTCGAGCAGGCCAAGCAGAACAGCCCGTGCATCATCTTCGTCGACGAGATCGACGCGGTCGGCCGTCAGCGTGGTGCCGGCCTCGGCGGTGGCCACGACGAACGCGAGCAGACGCTCAACCAGCTGCTCGTCGAAATGGACGGCTTCGGGGACCGGCAGGGCATCATCCTCATCGCTGCCACCAACCGTCCCGACATCCTGGATCCGGCCCTGCTGCGGCCGGGCCGGTTCGACCGGCAGATCCCGGTCACCAATCCCGACCTCGCCGGGCGCCGGGCGATCCTGCAGGTGCATTCCAAGGGCAAGCCGCTCGACCAGCACGCCGACCTCGAGGGACTGGCCAAGCGCACCGTCGGCATGTCCGGCGCCGACCTCGCCAACGTCGTCAACGAGGCCGCGCTGCTCACCGCGCGCGAGAACGGCACCGTGATCACCGAGGCCGCACTCGAGGAGTCGGTGGACCGGGTCATCGGCGGCCCGCGCCGCAAGAGCCGCATCATCAGCGAGCACGAGAAGAAGATCACCGCCTACCACGAGGGCGGGCACACGCTCGCCGCGTGGGCGATGCCCGACATCGAGCCGGTCTACAAGGTGACGATCCTCGCCCGCGGCCGCACCGGCGGTCACGCGATGACCGTCCCCGAGGACGACAAGGGCCTGATGACCCGCTCGGAGATGATCGCCCGCCTGGTGATGGCCATGGGCGGCCGGGCGGCCGAGGAACTCGTGTTCCACGAGCCGACGACGGGTGCCTCCTCGGACATCGACCAGGCCACCAAGATCGCCCGCGCGATGGTGACCGAGTACGGCATGAGCGCCCGCCTCGGTGCCGTCCGCTACGGGCAGGAACACGGCGATCCGTTCCTGGGCCGCTCGATGGGTGTGCAGTCCGACTACTCGCACGAGGTGGCCCGCGAGATCGACGAAGAGGTGCGCAACCTCATCGAGGCCGCGCACACCGAGGCCTGGGCGATCCTCAACGACTACCGCGACGTGCTGGACGTGCTCGCCGGGGAGCTGCTCGAACACGAGACCCTCACCCGCAAGGATCTCGAGCGGATCCTCGCCTCCGTCGAGAAGCGGCCGCGGATCACCGAGTTCAACGACTTCGGTGGACGTACGCCGTCGGACAAGCCTCCCATCAAGACGCCGGCCGAGCGGGCGAAGGAACGCGGTGAGCCGTGGCCGCCGGAAGCGGTGCGCCCGTCCTTCACCAAGCCGGCCCAGCCGCAGCCGCAGTCTCAGTCGCAGCACCCGCAGCACCCGCAGCCGCAGCCCGCGGCGCCGACCAACGGGCATCCGGCGCCGGTGCCGGCACCCGCATCGGAGCCGCTGCCGGGCTTCGGGCAGCCGCCGTACCCGGGCGGACCGCGCCACGCCACCCGGCCCGACTACGGCGCCCCGGCGGGCTGGTCGGCACCCGGTTGGCCGCCTGCCGAATCCGAGCAGCCGCAGAGCACCTATCCTGGGTATCCGCAATGGACCCAGCCCGCGCGCCCGGCCGACGAGGACGAGCGACAGGCCGACAGGAATGTAGCTCCCGAGTCACCGCCGACCCAGCCGTGGGAGGGGCCGACCGGTCCGCGCTGAACCCGAGTCGAGAAGAGTGGAGGTACGGTCTGGTGTCGGTGAACCACCTGGATTCCGAGGCGGATTCCGTGTCGATCGGCGGTGACGGTCAGCCCCTGCGCAGCCGGGAATCGGGCCGGGCCTTCGATCAGGCTCGCGCGGAGGCGGCGGTGCGGGAACTGTTGATCGCGGTGGGGGAGAATCCCGAGCGCGAAGGGCTGCTCGAGACTCCGGCCCGGGTCGCGCGGGCGTACCGGGAGATGTTCGCCGGTCTGTACACCGACCCGGACTCGGTCCTGGACAAGACCTTCGACGAGGGCCATCAGGAACTCGTCCTGGTCCGCGACATCCCGATGTACTCGACGTGCGAGCATCACCTGGTCTCCTTCCACGGCGTCGCGCACGTCGGCTACATCCCCGGTCCCACCGGCCGGGTGACGGGCCTGTCGAAGCTGGCGCGGGTGGTGGATCTGTACGCCAAGCGGCCGCAGGTGCAGGAGCGGCTGACCAGTCAGGTGGCGGATGCGCTGATGCGCAAGCTGGATCCGGTCGGGGTGATCGTGGTCGTCGAGGCCGAGCATCTGTGCATGGCCATGCGGGGCATCCGCAAGCCGGGGGCGAGCACCACGACCTCGGCGGTGCGCGGGTTGTTGCAGACCAACTCGGCGTCGCGTGCCGAGGCCCTGGATCTGATCCTGCGCCGGTGAGCACGCTGCCGAACCCCGGGCGCCCGGTGGTGATGGGCGTGCTGAACGTGACGCGGGATTCGTTCTCGGACGGCGGCCGGTACCTCGACCGTGACGCGGCGATCGCGCACGGCCTGGAACTGCGTGACCTCGGTGTGGACATCGTCGACGTCGGTGGGGAATCCACCCGTCCCGGAGCGGCTCGCGTCGACCCGGAGGTCGAGGCCGGGCGGGTCGCCCCGGTCGTCGCCGCGTTGAGCGCCGCCGGAATTCCCACCAGTGTCGACACCATGCGGGCGTCCGTGGCCGAGGCGGCGATCGAGGCCGGGGTCACCATCGTCAACGACGTCTCGGGCGGACGCGCCGACTCTCGCATGGCCGCGGTCGTGGCCGCGGCCGGCGTGCCGTGGATCCTCATGCACTGGCGGCCCGCCGGCGGCTTCGTGCACGCCGGCGGATCCACCCACTACGACGACGTGGTCCGTGAAGTTCGGGGGGAGCTGATGGTGCAGGTGGACGCCGCGATCGCCGCCGGGGTCGATCCGGCGAACATCATCCTCGATCCCGGCCTCGGCTTCGTGAAGGACGCCGACCACAACTGGGAACTGCTGCATCGCCTGCCCGAACTCACCGAACTCGGCTACCCGGTGCTGATCGGTGCGTCGCGCAAACGCTTCCTCGGTTCCCTGCTCGCCGCCCCCGACGGCACGATCCGGCCACCCGGTGGCCGCGAGGTGGCCACGGCCGTCGTGTCGGCGCTCGCGGCGGAGCACGGCGCCTGGGGGGTGCGCGTGCACGACGTGCGGGCGTCGCTGGACGCTGTCGCCGTCGTCGGAGCGTGGCAGCGCGGCAGTGCGGCGGGAGGATCGGCGTGAGCGACCGGATCGAACTGCGCGGACTGCGGGTCCGCGGCCACCACGGGGTGTTCGACCACGAGAAGCGCGACGGCCAGGACTTCCTGGTGGACATCGTCGCGTGGCTCGATCTCGCACCGGCTGCCGCGAGCGACGTCCTCGACGACACCCTGCACTACGGCATCCTCGCCGAGCGGGCCGCCGCGATCGTCGCGGGCCCGTCGCGCGACCTCATCGAGACCGTCGCCGGTGAGATCGCCGACGACGTCCTCACCGACTCGCGGGTCACCCGGGTCGAGGTCACCCTGCACAAGCCGTCGGCGCCGATCCCGCTGACCTTCGCCGACGTGGCGGTGGTGGTCGAGCGCACCCGGAGCGGCTCGTGAGCCGGGCGGTGCTGTCCATCGGCTCGAACGTCGGGGACCGGACAGCGCATCTGCGCTCGGTCACCGAAGCCCTCGGCGACCGAATCGTGGCCGTGTCGCCGGTGTACTCGACGGCGCCGTGGGGCGGGGTCGAGCAGCAGGACTTCCTCAACGCCGTCGTCGTCGCCGAGGACCCGTCGCTGGACTGCCGCGGCTGGCTCGATCTGGGGCGGCAGCTCGAGGCTGCCGCCGACCGGGTCCGGGAACAGCGGTGGGGCCCGCGCAGCCTCGACGTGGATGTGGTCACCTGCCACGACTCGGACGGTCGCGAGGTTCTCAGCGACGACCCCGAACTGACCCTGCCGCATCCGCGCGCCCACCTGCGTGCCTTCGTGCTCGTCCCGTGGTGGGACGTCGAACCGCAGGCGACGCTGGTCGCCGACGGCATGCGGCGGCCGTTGACGGAGTGGCTCGCGGCTCTCGACGTCGACGAACGCGAAGGTGTGCGCCGCACCGAGCACCGGCTGGAGCCGCCGCGGTGATGAAGCCGACGCGTATCCGGGACCTGCTGGCGCTGGCAGTGCTCGCCGCCGTCGCGGCCTGGCTGCTGGCGCGCGGCCTGTACGGCACGCTGCCGCCGATCCCCGTCTACGCGGGAGCATCGCTGTATCCGGTCGCGATCGTCGAGGTGGTGCTGGCCTTCGTGATCCGCTCCCGGGTCGGCAAGCACGAGATCGGCGACGGACCGCACCAGCTGCATCCCATCACGGCGGCTCGTGCGGTGGCGCTCGCGAAGGCATCGGCACTGGTCGGTGCGGCCAGCGCGGGCATCTGGGCGGGATTCCTGCTGTACCTGGTGCCGCAGCGACCGGTGCTCCAGGCCGCGGTCGAGGACAGTGCCGGTGTGATCGTCGGGCTGCTCGCCGGCGTGGCGCTCGCCGGCGCCGCATTGTGGCTCGAACATTGTTGCCGGACACCGGAAGATCCGGACGAGCCGGCGACCTGACCGTGACGGCGCCTCGGGTGCGCTCGACTCTCGGGACACGGCGGCCCCGCCCAGTAGTCTGGAGCCCATGGGGACCCCGGTGCGAACGAGGAAGGGCCGTCGGCCACGGCGCAGCGCGAGTTCTGTGATCGTGGCGGGATTGCTCGCCCTGGCGCTGATCGCGTCGCTGTTCCTGGTCTTCAGCGACAGCGTCCAGCTGTTGCGTGTCGGGCTGGTGGTCGCGCTGTGGGCTGCCACCGTCGGCGCGATCGCCATGACGAAGTATCGACGCGAGTCGGCACTGGACCGTGCCAAGGTCCGGGATCTGCAGACCGTGTACGAACTGCAGCTCGAACGGGAGATCGCGGCACGCCGTGAGTACGAGCTGACGGTCGAGGAGAAGGTCCGTTCGGAGCTGCGCATCGACGCCGACCAGATGGCCGCCCTGCGAGCCGAACTCGGTGCGCTGCGACGCAACCTCGAGGTGCTCTTCGACGGCCGGCTGCCCGAGGACCGTGCGGCGTTGTGGGCGGGCCGGGGGCAACTGCAGGAGCTCGGTGGCGGGAACTTCCGGGTCACCGCCGCGCCTCGTCCGGCGGGTCCGTTCTTCGCGTCGCCGGACGACGAGCCGGTGACCGCCGAGACCACGGTGGTCACCGACGGCGACACAACGACCGCTGTGCCCCGCCGCCCGGCGGGGGCGACGGCCGCTTCCGGTGCGTCGCCGGCCCCGCAACGGCAGGATCGGACCGCGGTCGAGGTCGAGGCCGCGGTCGAGGACCGGACCGGAGCCGAGGCACCGCCGGAGCAACCCGAGGACGCGGGGTCCCGGGCGGAGCAGCCCGAGAACGGGTCGGAGCAGCCCCGGGACGCCGGGGCGCAGCCGGAGGACGAGACCTCGGACGCGGACGACGACGCCGAACCCACCGGCCGGCGTGCCCGGCGGCGGCGGTCGGACGACGCGGGCGAGGGCGCGCACAGCCAGGGGCGCACGGTCGCGGAGATCCTCGCCGCCCTGTCCGCCGAACGCTGAGCACCCGCCACGGCGGGTGAGGCGCAGATCACGTTCTCAGCCGTGGCCGTGGTCGCTCGCACCGCGCTATCGTCGATCGGAACGTCTGGTACCCGCCGAGCGGGACTGGAACGAACGAGAGGACTCCCGTGACTTCCTTCGGGATCACCAACGAGCCTGCGCCTGCACGACTGACGGTCGGAATCGTTTCCGCCGGGCGGGTGGGCACGGCGATCGGCGCGGCACTCGAACGCGTCGGCCACCTGGTCGTGGCCTGTTCCGCCGTGTCCGAACAGTCCAAGCACCGCGCCCGCACCCGGCTCCCGGACACCGAAATTCTCCCTGTCGACGAGGTAGCCGCGCGCTGCGACCTGCTGCTCCTCGCCGTCCCGGACTCGGAACTCCACGCTCTCGTCCGCGGCCTCGCGGCCACCGGTTCCGTATCGCGCGGCACGATCGTCGCCCACACGTCCGGTGCGAACGGCGTCGGTGTTCTCGCTCCGCTGGCCGACCAGGGGGTCGTGCCGCTCGCCATCCATCCGGCGATGACGTTCACCGGCCACGACGAGGACACCGTCCGGCTCGCGTCGGCGTGCTTCGGCATCACGGCCGCCGACGACATCGGCTACGCGATCGCCCAGTCCCTCGTGCTCGAGATCGGCGGCGAACCGGTGCGTGTCCGGGAGGAGCGGCGTGCGCTGTACCACGCCGCGCTCGCCCACGGCAGCAACCACCTCGTCACCCTCGTGGTCGATGCGGTGGAGGCGCTGCGGGTGGCGCTCGAGGGTGACGAACTGCTCGGCCAGCAACTCGTCGACGACGCGCCCGGTGGTGTCGCGGAGCGGGTGCTGCAACCGCTGCTGTCGGCGGCGCTCGACAACGCGCTGCGCCGCGGACCGTCCGCGCTGACCGGTCCGGTCGCTCGAGGCGACGCGCAGGCCGTGGCCACGCACCTGCGGGAGCTCGACGAGGTCGATTCTCGGATCGCCGCCGGCTACCGGGCGATGTCGCTGCGTTCGGCGCAGCGGGCCGGTGCGAAACCGGAACTGATGGAGATCCTCGAAGGGGCTGATCACGGTGAGTGAAACGCAACAGGGCGGCTACGTGCGCGGCGAGTTGACCGTGCACCACGATCCCGCCGGCCTGACCAAGGTCACCAAGGCGCTGCGCGGGGTCGGCCGCACCGTGGCACTCGTGCCGACGATGGGTGCTTTGCACGCCGGTCACCTCGAACTCGTCCGGCAGGCGAAGCTCACCGGTGCCGTGGTGGTGGTGTCGATCTTCGTCAATCCGCTGCAGTTCGGTGCCGGTGAGGATCTCGACGCGTACCCCCGCACCCTGGACGCGGACCTCGCGCTGCTGCGCGAGGCCGGTGTCGAGCTGGCGTTCGTGCCGACGGCGGCCGCGATGTACCCCGAGGGCAGGCGGACCATGATCCATCCGGGTCCCCTGGGTGCGGAGCTCGAGGGCGGCAGCCGCCCGACGCATTTCGGGGGCATGCTCACCGTCGTCGCGAAGCTGCTGCAGATCGCGGCGCCCAACGTCGTGTTCTTCGGTGAGAAGGACTACCAGCAGCTCGCGCTGGTCCGGCAGATGGTGCAGGACTTGAACTTCGACGTCCGCGTCGTGGGCGTGCCGACGGTGCGCGAGCAGGACGGGCTCGCGCTGTCGTCGCGCAACCGCTACCTGGATCCGGAGCAGCGCCGGATCGCCACCGTGCTGTCTGCGGCGTTGGTCGCCGGGGCGCATGCCGCCGCCGGCGGGCCGGAGGCCGTGCTCACCACCGCACGCGAGGTGCTCGCCGCCGAGCCCGAGGTGGAGCTGGACTATCTCGAACTGCGGGGTGCGGATCTCGGTCCCGCCCCGGAACGTGGCGACGGCCGGCTGCTGATCGCCGCTCGGATCGGCACCACCCGGCTCATCGACAACGTCGGTGTCGCAATCGGCACCGGATTCCTCGAACGCGAGACCGGCCCGGTCGACGCGTCCACCCCCGACGACCTGCTCACCCGCCGATAGCGCGACCGGCACGAAAAGCTGAGGAGACACCATGTTCCGCACGATGATGAAGTCGAAGATCCACCGCGCCACGGTGACCCACGCCGATCTGCACTACGTGGGTTCGGTGACGGTCGACCAGGACCTGATGGATGCCGCCGACCTGCTCGAGGGTGAGCAGGTCGCGATCGTCGACATCGACAACGGCAACCGTCTCGAAACCTATGTCATCGCGGGCGAGCGAGGCTCCGGCGTCATCGGGATCAACGGTGCCGCAGCACGTCTCGTGAGCCCCGGTGACCTCGTCATCCTCATCGCCTACGGCGTGATGAACGAGCAGGAGTGCCGCGACTACAACCCGCGCGTGGTGTTCGTCGACGCGGACAACCGCCAGGTCGAGCTCGGCAACGATCCGGCGCACGCGCCGGAGGGTTCCGGTCTGATCACCCCGCGCATGCTCGCCACGCTCGACTCCGGTTCGTTGGTGTAGCAGTGCTCCTCGCCGTCGACGTCCGGAACACGAACGTCGTACTCGGTCTGTTCACCGGCAGCGGCTCGCATGCGAAGTTGTTGCGGGACTGGCGGATGCGTACCGATCCGCGGATGACCGCCGACGAGCTCGCGCTCATCTTCCGTGGTCTGCTCGGCGGATACGTCGATCAGATCACCGGTGTGACCGCGCTGTCCACGGTTCCGTCGGTGCTGCGTGAGATCCGGGTGATGCTGGCCCGCTACTGGGAACACGTGCCGCACGTGGTCGTCGAGCCGGGCGTGCGCACCGGGGTGCCGCTGCTCGTCGACAACCCCAAGGAGGTCGGCGCCGACCGCATCGTCAACAGCCTTGCGGCACATCACTTCTACGACGGTCCGTGCATCGTGGTGGACTTCGGGACGTCCACGTGCGTGGACGTGGTCTCCGCGAAGGGGGAGTTCCTCGGCGGCATCATCGCCCCCGGCATCGAGGTGTCGATGGACGCGCTCGCCTCCCAGTCCGCGGCGCTGCGCAAGGTGGAGTTGCTGCGCCCGCGGGCCGTGGTCGGCAAGAACACCGTCGAATGCATGCAGTCCGGAGCGGTTTTCGGATTCGCCGGGATGGTCGACGGACTGGTGCGGCTGGTGCGTTCCGAGCAGCGCGGATTCGACGGTGACGACGTCGCGGTCATCGGGACCGGCGACCGGGCGCCGCTGATCATGCCGGAATCCGAAACGCTCGAGCATCACGAGCCGGACCTGACGCTGGAGGGACTGCGCCTGGTGTACGAGCGCAATCTCGCACGGCGCGGCGCCCGATCCGCCGCAGTGGGTTCCGCCCGCCGCGATCCTGTGCAAGAATAGTCGCCGTGATCCGCTGCATGAGCGCCCAGGAGTGTTGTCGAGGCTGACGTCCGCCTCGATCGTTCACACCTTCCTGGAGTCTCTCTCATGCGCACTGCGCTTGCTGCATCCTTCGTCGCCGCACCCGCCCACCCCCTCCCGCTCACCACCGAGCGCATCTATCCGGCCGGACTGGCCGCGACCGTCGCGCGCGGCGCTGTGGTCGTCGACATCCGCACCCACGCCGAACGCGCCGCCCAGGGCACCTTGCCCGGCGCCCTGGCCATCTCTGCGGACCTGCTGCCCCGGCGTCTGCATCCAGCCGACGACGAGCGCCTGGCGGTGGCTGTCGACCGTGACGTCGAGTGGGTCGTGGTCTCGGCCTCCGGCGCGGAGACCGACACGGTCGTCGCTGGGCTGCAGGCCCTCGGTCTGCGCCGCGTCACCGGTCTCGCCGGCGGGTACGCGGCCCTGGCGGCGGCCGGGGTGACCGGTGCGATCGCCGCTGCCCCGCACGTCGAGGACGACGTGGCGCGCGTCACCGCACACTGATCCGCCGGGGCATCGGTGTCCCCGGGCGCGTCGGTGCTGCGCGGGCGTCCGACGCGGTCCGATAGTCTGGTCACCCGTGAGTGATGCACCGGTTCAGCAGTCCGACGACACCCCCGAGCAGATCCGTATCCGCCGCGAGAAGCGCGAACGGATCCTGGCGCAGGGCAAGGACGCGTACCCCGTCGTCGTGCCGCGCACTCACACCCTCGCGGAGATCCGCGAGAAGTACCCCGACCTCGAGCCCGACACCGTCACCGGTGAGCAGGTCGGCGTCGCCGGCCGGGTCATCTTCTTCCGCAACACCGGCAAGCTCTGCTTCGCCACGCTGCAGGAGGGCGACGGCACCCAGTTGCAGGCGATGATCAGCCTGAACGGTGTCGGCGAGGAGTCCCTGGCGGCGTGGAAGCACGAGGTGGACCTCGGCGACTTCGTGTTCGTGCACGGCGAGGTGATCAGTTCTCGCCGCGGCGAGCTCAGCGTCATGGCGGACTCGTGGCAGATGGCCGCGAAGGCCCTGCGCCCGCTGCCGGTCGCGCACAAGGAGATGAACGAGGAGACCCGCGTCCGGCAGCGTTACGCCGACCTGATCGTGCGTCCCGAGGCTCGCGCCAACGCCCGCATGCGTGTCGCCGTGGTGCGCGAACTGCGCAATGCTCTCGAGCGGCGTGGCTTCCTCGAGGTCGAGACCCCGATGCTGCAGACCCTGCACGGTGGTGCGACGGCGCGTCCGTTCGTCACCCATTCGAACGCGCTCGACATGGATCTGTATCTGCGTATCGCGCCGGAACTGTTCCTCAAGCGCTGCGTGGTGGGTGGCATCGAGAAGGTCTTCGAGATCAACCGCAACTTTCGCAACGAGGGTGCGGACTCCACGCACTCGCCCGAATTCGCCATGCTCGAGACGTACGAGGCGTACGGCACGTACGACGATTCGGCGACGATGATTCGCGAGCTCATCCAGGAGGTGGCGATGGCGGTGTTCGGCACCCACGTCGTCACCCTCGCCGACGGCACCGAGTACGACTTCGGCGGCGAATGGAAAGTGATGGAGATGTACCCGTCGCTGTCCGCGGCCATCGGCACCGAGGTCACGCCCGACACGTCCCTCGAGGAGTTGCACGCGCTCGCCGATCGGGTGGGTCTCGAGGTCCCGGAGGGTAAGGGCTGGGGCCACGGAAAACTCGTCGAGGAGTTGTGGGAGCACCAGTGCGGCGACCAGTTGCACGAGCCGACCTTCGTGCGGGACTACCCCGTCGAGACCTCGCCGCTCACCCGGCAGCACCGCAGCAAGAACGGTGTGACCGAGAAATGGGACCTGTACGTGCGCGGTTTCGAACTGGCCACCGGTTACTCGGAACTCATCGACCCCGTGATCCAGCGGGAGCGGTTCGTCGACCAGGCGCGGCTGGCCTCCGCCGGTGACGACGAGGCGATGGTCCTCGACGAGGATTTCCTCGCAGCGATGGAACAGGGAATGCCTCCGACGACCGGGACCGGTATGGGAATCGATCGATTGCTGATGGCGCTGACCGGCCTCGGAATCCGGGAAACAATCCTGTTCCCAATTGTGCGTCCGGCACGGTAATTGATCCCATTCGATTTCCGTATTGCCATGAATTGATTCCCGGGTATTGTTGTCTCGTACCGCGGGGGGCCGCGCTTCTTCATTCGAGAGGATTTGCAGCACATGGCAAAGAAGGTCACCGTTACCCTGATCGACGATGTGGACGGGGAGACGGCGGCGGACGAATCCGTGGAATTCGGGCTCGACGGAGTCACCTACGAGATCGATCTGTCCGAGGAAAATGCGGCCAAGCTCCGGGAAGAATTGGAGTTCTGGGTCACCCATGCCCGCAAGGTGGGTGGCCGTAAGCGCGCGAAGGTCGTGCCCAGTGCGCCGCCGTCGCGCAAGTCCGCGCGTGGTGGTTCGGATCGGGAACGAACCGCGGAAATCCGGGAATGGGCCCGCAACAACGACATGCCCGTCTCGGCGCGGGGCCGCATCTCCGCCGAAATCATCGAGGCATACAACAAGGCGCACTGAGCAGTAGGCGCCGACTTCCGGACGACCGGGCGATATCCGCGACAACTGTCGCGGATATCGCCCGGTCGTCGTGGTGTGTGGATTACGTTCCCCTATTCGTCCGAAAGCGGAGCGGTCGTTCGGAACGGTGTGGGGCCGGGAAGCGGAGACAAACGTCACAACGGCCCGCGCTTTCGCCCGTCGCGGCGCGCGGGCGCAATTCCCGGGTAGCGTGTCGGCCATGGCAGAGCGGATTGCCGTCCCGGGTGAGACGTGCTGGCGGATCGATCGGGCCGATCGTCTCGCCTGCATCGTCGACGCCGCCGACTATTTCCGGTACGCCAAGTCGGCGATGCTGCAGGCGCGCCGGCGGATCCTCCTGATCGGGTGGGACTTCGACACGCGGATCAAGTTCGAACCCGATCACAAGACCCTCGAGGGCCCGAACCGGCTGGGTGCGTTCCTCAAGTGGCTGCCGCGCCGGCATCCGGACCTCGAGGTGATGCTGCTGAAGTGGAACATCGGCGCATTCGCCGCCATCGGGCGCGGGATGACACCCGTCTTCGTGCTGAACTGGCTGAGCGACCCCCGGCTCCGGCTCGAGATCGACGGCGCCCACCCGGTGGGCGCGGCGCATCACCAGAAGATCATCGTGATCGACGACGTCGTCGCGTTCTGCGGTGGCATCGACATGACCGTCGATCGGTGGGACACCAGCGAGCATCCCGACCACAGCCGCTACCGGCGGGAGCCGAGCGGCCGCCGGTACGGACCGTGGCACGACGTCACCACGGCGGTGGACGGCGCGGCCGCCCACGCGATCGGTGAGCAGGCCCGTGCCCGGTGGAAAGCAGCGACGGGCGAGGACCTCGAACCGGTCGAGGTGGACCACACCATCTGGCCCGACGGGTTGCGCCCGGCGCTGCGCGACGTCGACGTCGCCGTCGCCCGCACCCTGCCCGAACTCCGCGACCGGGCGGAGGTCCGGGAGATCGAAGCCCTCTACCTGGCGGTGATCGCCGGCGCCCGTCGCACGCTCTACATGGAGAGCCAGTACCTGGCGTCCCGGACCCTCGCCGAAGCCCTCGCGAAGCGGCTGCACGAACCGGACGGCCCGCAGATCGTGCTGGTCCTGCCGCGCAACGCCGAGGGGTGGCTCGAGCAGAAAGCGATGGACGGTGCCCGTCGCAAGCTGCTGCACATGCTGTGGAACGCCGACGTCCACGGGCGGTTCGCCGCCTATTACCCGGTCACCGCGGGCGGAGCACCGATCTACGTGCACGCGAAGGTCGTCGTCATGGACGACGTGCTGCTGCGCATCGGCTCGTCGAACCTGAACAACCGGTCCCTGGGCTTCGACACCGAGTGCGATCTCTTCGTCGAGGCGGACCACGAGGGCGACCACATCAGCCGTGCGGTCGTCGAGATGCGCGAGCGCCTGCTGTCCGAACACCTCGGAGTGTCCCCGGAGGACGTCGCGTCCGCGGTCCGGTCCGAAGGCTCGCTCGTCGCCGCGGTGGAACGGCTGCGCGGACCGGGCCGGACGCTCGAGCGGTTCGAGCCGGGCACCGTCGCCGACGAGGACAGTCCCCTCGCGGAGAACGAACTCGTCGACCCCGAACGCGCCCCGCAGCGCGTCGGGCAGCGCATTCGCCGGTTGATGCCCCGCTGAGCAGCGTGTTCGCTGCTGGCGTACACGGAGGTGGGAACGCGGGGTCGACGTGCAGCGTTACCCCTCGTAACCGGAGTTGCCGCCGGTGCCGATCGGGTGGAGGGGCAGCGCCTCGAAACGGCGGCAACTAGAGTGTCGAGTGGGGTCGTGGAACCTGGTTCCACTCGACGACTCGAGTGCCGGAGCGAAACGCGGCAGCCGGGTCCGGAACGATCCGCGTACCGGACCTGTCGGCCGGAGAGTGTGAGGGAGTGCGATGTTCGAAAGGTTCACCGATCGCGCGCGGCGCGTCGTCGTCCTGGCTCAGGAAGAGGCCAGGATGCTCAACCACAACTACATCGGCACGGAGCACATTCTCCTGGGCCTCATTCACGAAGGCGAGGGCGTAGCGGCCAAGTCGCTCGAATCGTTGGGGATCTCCCTCGAAGGCGTCCGCAGCCAGGTCGAGGAGATCATCGGCCAGGGACAGCAGGCCCCGTCGGGTCACATCCCGTTCACGCCCCGTGCCAAGAAGGTGCTCGAGCTCAGCCTGCGTGAGGCGCTGCAGCTCGGCCACAACTACATCGGTACCGAGCACATCCTGCTCGGCCTGATCCGCGAGGGGGAGGGCGTCGCGGCGCAGGTGCTCGTCAAGCTCGGCGCGGACCTGAACCGGGTGCGTCAGCAGGTCATCCAGCTGCTCTCCGGATACCAGGGCAAGGAGCCCCAGGAATCCGGCACCAGCCGTGGCGAGGCCGGCACCCCGTCGACGTCGCTGGTGCTCGATCAGTTCGGCCGCAACCTCACGCAGGCCGCGCTCGAAGGCAAGCTCGACCCCGTCATCGGACGCGCGAAGGAAATCGAGCGCGTGATGCAGGTCCTGAGCCGTCGCACCAAGAACAACCCGGTGCTCATCGGTGAGCCGGGCGTCGGCAAGACCGCCGTGGTCGAGGGCCTGGCTCAGGCCATCGTCAACGGTGAGGTCCCCGAGACCCTCAAGGACAAGCAGCTCTACACCCTCGACCTCGGTTCGCTGGTCGCGGGCAGCCGTTACCGCGGTGACTTCGAGGAACGCCTGAAGAAGGTCCTCAAGGAGATCAACAGCCGCGGCGACATCATCCTGTTCATCGACGAGCTGCACACGCTGGTCGGTGCGGGTGCCGCCGAGGGCGCCATCGACGCGGCGTCGATCCTGAAGCCGAAGCTGGCGCGCGGCGAGCTGCAGACCATCGGTGCCACCACCCTCGACGAGTACCGCAAGTACATCGAGAAGGACGCCGCTCTCGAGCGCCGGTTCCAGCCGGTGCAGGTCGGCGAGCCCACGGTCGAGCACACCATCGAGATCCTCAAGGGTCTGCGCGACCGGTACGAGGCGCACCACCGCGTGTCCATCACCGACAAGGCACTGGTCGCCGCGGCGAGCCTCGCGGACCGCTACATCAACGACCGCTTCCTGCCGGACAAGGCGATCGACCTCATCGACGAGGCCGGTGCGCGCATGCGCATCCGCCGGATGACCGCGCCGCCGGACCTGCGCGAGTTCGACGACAAGATCGCCGACGCGCGCCGGGAGAAGGAGTCCGCGATCGACGCGCAGGACTTCGAGAAGGCCGCGAACCTGCGCGACAAGGAGAAGCAGCTCGTCGCGCAGCGTGCCGAGCGCGAGAAGCAGTGGCGCGCCGGTGATCTCGACGTCATCGCCGAGGTCGACGAGGAGCAGATCGCCGAGGTCCTCGCCAACTGGACCGGTATCCCGGTGTTCAAGCTCACCGAGGAGGAGACCACCCGTCTGCTCCGGATGGAGGACGAGCTGCACAAGCGGATCATCGGCCAGGAGGACGCCGTCAAGGCCGTCGCCAAGGCGATCCGGCGTACCCGCGCCGGCCTGAAGGACCCGAAGCGGCCCGCCGGTTCGTTCATCTTCGCCGGCCCGTCCGGCGTCGGTAAGACCGAGCTGTCGAAGGCGCTCGCGAACTTCCTGTTCGGCGAGGACGACGCGCTCATCCAGATCGACATGGGCGAGTTCCACGACCGGTTCACCGCGTCGCGGCTGTTCGGTGCCCCTCCGGGCTACGTCGGCTACGAAGAGGGCGGCCAGCTCACCGAGAAGGTGCGCCGCAAGCCGTTCTCCGTGGTTCTGTTCGACGAGATCGAGAAGGCCCACCAGGAGATCTACAACACCCTCCTGCAGGTCCTCGAGGACGGCCGCCTCACCGACGGCCAGGGACGCACGGTCGACTTCAAGAACACCGTGCTGATCTTCACCTCGAACCTCGGTACCGCCGACATCTCGAAGGCGGTGGGCCTGGGCTTCACCAAGGGCACCGGCGCCGAGTCGAACTACGAGCGGATGAAGCTCAAGGTCCACGACGAGCTCAAGAAGCACTTCCGGCCCGAGTTCCTCAACCGCATCGACGACATCATCGTCTTCCACCAGCTCACCCAGGAGCAGATCATCGAGATGGTGGACCTGATGATCGGTCGTGTCGAGGTGCAGCTGAAGAACAAGGACATGGGCATCGAGCTCACCGAGAAGGCGAAGTCGCTGCTCGCCAAGCGCGGCTTCGACCCGGTCCTCGGCGCCCGGCCGCTGCGTCGCACGATCCAGCGCGAGATCGAGGACCAGCTCTCGGAGAAGATCCTCTTCAACGAGATCGGCCCCGGCCAGATCGTCCTGGTCGACGTCGAAGGCTGGGACGGCGAGGGTGCCGGCGAGAACGCGAAGTTCACCTTCACCCCGAGCGAGAAGCCGGCGGCGGTGCCCGACACCCCGGCGGTGGCACTGGCCAAGGACGCCGAGTAGTCCCGCTGTGGCGAACGCCGACGGGCGGCACCCATTGCGGGTGCCGCCCGTCGGCGTCGGTGTGTCCGGCTCAGCGCCGCCAGGCCGCGGTGTTCCGCCCGGACCAGTTCGCGAGCCGTTCGAGGGGGCTCGCATCCGGCGCGGATTCGACGACCGTGCCGAAGGGAACCCGTCCGCCGCGCCCGGCCGCGGGAATCGTCCGGCGCGCGACGGCGAATGCGGCCTCCACGAGCGCCGTGTCGGGTTCGGCCGGCAGACCGGTGGCGGCGGAAAGGTCCCACCCGTGCACGAGAGCCTCGTTGAGGTTGCTCAGCACCGCGGCGCGTCCGGGCACCGTTCCCCACGGCGCGACGACGGGCCGGTCGAGCAGGTCGTCGTCGCTCCACACCTTCCGGTAGTGGGCCTGCGCCCGCTCGAGTTCGGCTCGCCATGCGTCGTCGGGGACGCCGGTGAGGAATTCCGGGATGCTGAGCGGGTCGCCGCCGTCGCCGATCACCCGCCCCCTGTCCACGGTTGCGACGAGGTGGCCGAGCAGGGCCCGCACGTCGAAATCCGGGCAGGGGGTCGGGTCGGTCATCTGCTCGGGGCGCACTCGCGCGAACAGCAGATCCACCCACGCCAGGGCGTCACGGTAGAGGGGACGAGGATCTATGGCGGTGCTCATGTCCGGCCTTCCTGTGGTGTGTCGATGTCGGCGGACACGATGCTTCCGTCGAAACACGACATCTCCTGTCAGGTATCTCTGCGAGAGTGCGGTCATGCGTGCGGATCGGCTGCTGTCCCTCGTCCTACTGCTGCGGCACCGCGGCCGGATGACCGCGCCGGCGATCGCCCGGGAACTCGAGGTGTCGGTGCGCACCGTGCTGCGCGACGTCGAGGCGTTGTCCACGGCAGGCATCCCCGTCTACGCCGAACGGGGACGCGCCGGTGGGTACGCGTTGCTGCCCGGCTTCACCACCGACCTGACCGGTCTGACCGTCGACGAGGCGACCGCCCTGCTCGCGGCGAGCGCCTCGGCGACGCCCGACTCGCTCGGCATGGCGCCCGCGTTCGCGTCGGCGATGCGGAAGGTGACCGTGGCGCTACCCGAGGCGCAGCGCACCGCCGCGGCCCGGGTCGGGGAGCGGATCGTGGTCAGTTCGGCGGGGTGGGTGGTCGATCCCCAGCGGGACGAGCACCTCGGCATCGTCCAGCAGGCAGTGTTCACCGATCGTCGCCTGCGTATCCGCTACCGCTCCCGTGGCGCCGAGGCGCGGTGGCGGACCGTCGACCCGCTCGGGTTGGTCAGCGCGGCGGGCCGCTGGTATCTGGTGGCGCTGCATCGCGGCGCCGAACGCACCTACCGCCTCTCCCGCGTGGAGCAGGTGCAACTGCTCGACACCGCGGCGCACCGCCCGCCCGACGTCGACCTCGCCCGGATCTGGCAGCGGCGCCGCGCCGAGTTCCGGGCCGGCCTGGGCACGGTCACCGCCGCCGTGCAGATCCGGGACCGGCGCCGGGAAGACCTCGCGGCGATCGCGATCCGCGTCGTCGCGCAGCGGCCCACAGACGACGGGTGGTGGGCGGTCGAGGCCGAGTTCGGTGGGGCCGCCCACGCCGGTGCCGCGATGTGGCAGCTCGGCGACGACGCCGAACTGCTCGGACCGCCCGAGCTCCGCGAGCAGGTCCGGTCGGCGGCCGAGCGCCTCGCCGAGCGGCACCGGTAGACCGGCCTGTCACCATGCCGCCGCCGTTCCTGTCGCCGCCGTTCCTGTCGCCGCCGTTCCAGTCGCCGCCGTTCCTGTCGCCGCCGGTCCTGTCGCCGCCGTTCCAGTCGCCGCCGTTCCTGTCGCCGCCGTTCCTGTCGCCGCCGTTCCTGTCACCGCCTCGTCGCGGTCGGGGACGCGGAGTGCGTCGACGAACGCCTCCTCCGCGATCTGGGCCGCGTAGATCGCCGGGTCGATCCGCGCGACGAGGTCGCCGGTCTGGGTGGCCATGGCCCGCAACGCGGTGAGTTTGCGGTCCAGCTCGGGTCCCCGCAGCCGGACGTGGACCGCGAGCAGCTCCTCGGGGACACCGGTGGGGCGCTCGTCGCTCATGTACATGCCCCATTCCTCGTAGAGGTCCCGGAAGCGGGCGAGATGCTCCACGGTCGGGGTGGCGTACAGCAACCGGGACCGGCAGCCGCGGTCACGCCAGGCGCGGGTGACCCAGCGGTGTACGGCGTTGTGGTCCGGGTGGTAGGTCATTCCGTCGGCACCGAAGGTCAGGATCGTGTCGGGGCGCAGATCGTCGAGGAGCCGACCGGCCCAGGCGAGACCGGCGTCGTCGTGATCGGCGAGGGCGCCGTCCGGCAGGCCGAGGACGTGGTGCTCCTCGACACCGAGCACGGCCAGGGCGGCGGCCGCTTCCCAGCGGCGGACCCGGGCCAGCCGTTCCGGCGGCCACGAGCGGGGGTCTGCGGTTCCGTGCTCGCCGGCGCTGGCCGAGGCGCACACGACGCGCCGGCCGGCGTCGCGGGCGGCAGCCATGATCCCCGCGGCGAGATAGGTCTCGTCGTCGGGGTGGGCCCAGATCGACAGGATGGTCCCGAGCCGGGAGGTCGTCGCGTTCATGTCTGCCACGGTGCGGGAGGGGACTCCCACGGCGCCCCCATGTGCTCTCGTGGCGGTGTGATCCGGTGGGAGCGCGACGGGAGCGGACCGGCGCATCGTCGTGGCCATGGACACCACACTCACCATGAACTCGACCCGAGACGCGACGGCGGCCGAGCTGCCGACCGAGATGCTGGAGCGGTTCCGCTCCCGTGCCGGCGAACTCGACCGGTCCAACTCCTACTTCGACGAGGACCTCGCGGAACTGCGAGCGGCCGGCTACCTCGGCGCCGCCGTACCCGTCCGCTACGGGGGATGGGGTCTCGATCTGGCCCGGCTGGCCGCAAGTCAGCGGCGCCTCGCGCGCTACGCCCCGGCGACCGCGCTGGCGATGACGATGCACTCGTACTGGATCGGGATGGCGACCGAACTGGAACGCACGGGCGACACGTCGCTCCGCTGGATCTCGGAGGCCGCGGTGGCCGGCGACGTGTTCGCTGCCGGACATGCCGAGACGGGCAACGACATCCCGGTACTCCTGTCGACGTGCCGGGCGCAGCGCGTGGCGGGCGGCTATCGCCTGACCGGCCGCAAACAGTTCGGCTCCAACGGTCCGGCGTGGCGGTGGCTCGGCGCGCATGCCGTCGATGCAGACGCGGCCGGCGGGCCGCACATCGTGCACGCGTTCGTCGAACGAGGCAGCGCGGGGGTGAACGTCGTGCCGACGTGGGACACCCTCGGTATGCGGCCGACGCAGAGCCACGACACGGTTCTCGACGACGTCTTCGTTCCCGACGACCGCATCGGGCGGGTGGTCGCCGCGGGCGACGGCAGCGATCCGTTTCTCGTGGCGATGACGATGTGGCCGCTTTCGCTCATGGCGGCGGTGTATCTGGGAATCGCCGACCGCGCCCTCGAACTCGCCGTCCGCAGCGCCCGCCGCAAGACCTCGGTGGCGATCGAGCGGGGCGCGTACGCCTACAACCCGTTCGTGCAGCACCAGGTTGCACAGATGTACCTCGAGCTGGACGCCGCCTCGGCGACGCTCGACCGGTTCGTCGCGGACTGGGTGGCCGGCGCGGATCACGGCGACGAATGGGTTCCCAAGGTGTATGCGATGAAGTGGCGGGCGGTGGAAGCGGCCAAACGAGTCGTCGACATCGCTCTCGACGTGACCGGCGGCGCCGGCATGTTCACCGGGAACGAGCTCGAACGTCTCTACCGCGACGTGCGGTGCGGGGGATTCCACCCCGGGAACGACGCGCTCACCCACGAACTCGTCGGCAAGTCGTTGCTCGGCATCCTCGGCGAACAGCCCCGATGGTGAGGTTCCGACCCCCCGGCGGTCACAGGGCGCGGAGCGCATGCTCGGCGGCGGCCTCGCCGTCGAGCATCGCGCCGCGTCGCCGCGCCGCCTCGTACTCGTCGTCGCCGAGCTCGGTGCGCAGCCGCACGCCGAGATCGTCCAGGGCCACCTCGTCGGCCCCGAAGATGCGGTGACCGGCCGCTGTCGCGCGCACGGCCCCCTCGAGCACCGCGGCGTCGTGGTAGCGGCCCAGGCGTTCGAGAAGTCCGGCGATCGAGCGCAGCATCGTCCACTGCGTCGACCACACCCCGGCCCGCCGCCAGTGCGGGATCAGCCGCCGGTACTCGGCGGCGGCCGCCACAGGGTCACCGATCCGGGCGTCGATGGACGCCTTCGACGCACCGGCGAGGCCGGTCACGAAGGAGGCGTTCGTCTGCTCCGCGATCTCCAGGGCCCGTGCGAAGCGGGCTCGGGCCCGTTCGACGTCGACCGCCAGGTCCGCCTCCCCGGCGCAGTACCAGACGTACGCCGCGTGCGGCGTACGTGCATCGCCGATCTCGACGAGGAGTGTCGCGGCCAGCCCGACGGCGGCCGGTGCGCCCGCATAGCCCAGCGGCAGCAGCTCGCTGGCACGTGCCATGAGGCGCTGCGCCGGGTCGTGCACGGCTGCCGCGGCGGCTCGCCGGTACCAGGCGGCAGCTGCGTCCAAATGGCCTTCGAACAACTCGTAGCTCCCGCGGACGGTCAGCGCTTCCGCAGCCGGCTCGGTCTTCACCCGCTCGACCGCGCGCAGCGCACCGGCGCTGAGCCGGCCGGTCTCGGGTACGTTGCCGGACATCCACGCCGCGTAGGCGGCCACCACCTGCACGCGCGCAGCGAACGGGCTCCGCCCCTCCGGGTCGGCGGCGATCACCATCCGGGCCCAGTTCAGTACATCCGGTCGCAACCGGAAGATCCCGTAGTCCAGCAGGGCATTGACGAGGCGGCCCGCAAGGGCGATCTCGTCGTGGTCGAGCAACCAGCCGAGCGCACTGCGCAACTCCGGTACGGCGGCGTCGATCTGCGACAGGACCGGCTCACCCGGCTGCAGCAGTCGGGAATCCGCGCGGTCGACCCAGTCGACCAGGTGCCGGGCGTGCCGCTCCGCGATCGTGTCGGCCCGGCCCGTGCGGACGAGCTGTTCGGTGCCGAACGCCCGCAGCGTCTCGAGGAGCATGTACCGGCGACCGGGTATCCGCATCACCAGCGAACGCTCCACGAGGTGCGTCAACGCCGCGACGGTCGTCCCGGGATCCGTGCCGCAGACCGCCGCGGCGTCGGCCGCGTCGAACGAGCCGGCGAACACCGACAGGTCCGCGAAGGTCCGCCGCAGATCCTCCGGGAGCAGCCCGAACGACCACGACACGGCCGCGGCCAGCGACCCGTGCCGCGGTGTCGTGCGGTACCCCGACGCCAGCAGCTCGAAGCGGTGGTCCAGGCCCGCCGCGACCTCCGCGACCTCGTGGGTGTGCAGGCACGCCGCCGCCAGCTCGATTGCCAACGGCAACCCGTCCAGGCGACGCACGATCTCGGCGATGCAGGCGCGTTCCCGCCCGTCCGGCTCGAATCCGGGGACGACGGCCCGCGCCCGCTCCTCGAACAGCCGCACGGCCGGGGCGTCCTCCCCGTCGTACGCCAGCGTCGGCACCCTGCGGACGTACTCGCCCACAACGCGCAGCCGCTCCCGGCTCGTCGCCACGACCCGCACGTTCGCACATGTGCCGAGCAGGCGTTCGACGAAGGCGGCGATCGGCTCGAGCACGTGCTCGCAGTTGTCGAGCAGCAACACGATCTCGGTCTCGCCCAGCACGTCGGCCACCCGCTCGGCGAGTGCGGTGCCGGGACGGGCGTCGATCCGCAGGGCGGCGGCGACCACATCGACCGCCGAGCCCGGTTCGGCAGTGGCCAGCTCGCACAGCACCACCGGACGGTCGGGTCGGACGGCGCGGAGCCGGTGCCCGGCCTCGAGGAGCAACCGGGTCTTGCCGACTCCACCCGGACCGACCAGGGTCACCAGTCGCCCCGACTCCGTCAGCCCGGTCACCTCCGCCGCGAGAGCGTCCCGGCCTACGAGTGACGTCGCCGGAACCGGCAGCCGGCCCACCGGAGCCCACACCCGATCGGGGGCGCCGGCCAGCAGTTCCGCGTGCTGGGCCGCCAGTGCCGGCGACGGCTCGATGCCCAGCTCGTCGCCGATCAGCCGCCGGAAATCGTCGTACACGCGGAGCGCTTCCGCCCGGCGTCCGGTTGCCGCGAGCGCCGTCATCAGCAGCGCACGCGGTCGTTCCCTCGACGGCTGCGCGTCGGACAGTGCGGTCAGTTCGGCGACGAGACCGTCGGTGTCGCCCCGCGCGAGCCGGGTCTCGGCCCGCACCTCCCGGACCCGGAAACGCAGTTCCTCCAGCCGCGTCGCCTCCATGCGGGCCTCGTCCACGTCGTCGAGTTCCGGGTAGGCAGGACCCTGCCAGCGCGTGAGCACGGCGTCGATCTCGGCGGTATCGGTTCCTCCCGCCGTCGAGACCGCGACGAGGCGGTCGGCGTCGACATCCACGCGGGCCGGATCGAGCCGGTAGCCCTCGCCGACGGACTCGATCAGGCCGTGGGGCAGGCCACGACGCAGCCGGAACATGTGGTTCTGCAGGGCGGCGGCCGGATCCGCCGGCAGCCTGGACGGCCACAGGGCCTCGACGGCGGAGGGCGCCGGCACCACCCGGCCCCGCCGAAGCACCAGCAGGGCCAGCAGGCGCCGTTGCAGCAGCCCGTCGGGAGTGATGTCCTGGCGATCCCCGTCCAGCACCCGGATCGGGCCGAGCACCTCGACCCGCACCCGGTCGCCACCCGTGGCCACGCCTCCATTGGACCACCCGGGCCGGTCTCCTGCCGAGACTCGGGACGTCAGGTTCGATGCGGGTCCGGCGGGTCGGCCGGCCGCATCGACAACGCCGCGACGAGGAAACACAGCGCGCCGACGAAGGTGCCGAGGTCGGCGAGCCGCGGTGCGAACGTTGCGCCCGCCGGGTCGACGTGGGCGCCGACGGCCGAGGCGCCGAAGGCGAGCGAACCGAGCATGTTCAGCCAGGTGCTGCGCCAGTTGCGGGCGTGCGGGTCCCACAGCGCATCGGTGTCGGTGGTGGCCACCACCGCCAGGGCGCTGCTGACGAGGAAGCACACCGAGCCGACAGCGTCGGGGCGCCACACCAGGTTTCGCTCCTCGGTCGCCGTCAGACCGGCGACGAGCGCGAATCCCGTGCTCACGTTGAATGCGAGCGTGCCGGCCCACTGCACCGCGGCCGACCACCAGTCGTACCGGTCCACGCGGGTCGCCACCGGCGGTCGGTGCGTCAGCAGCAGTTGCACGGTCGCCGCCGCGGTGAAGAACCACGAGCCCACGAAGTAGAGCAGATTGGAGGTAGCGGCGGGGACGACGAGCACGCCGCCGGCACCGGCCCCGAACAGGGCGGAACCGATGACGAACAGTCGCGATTCGCGGCGCAGCGTCGGCCGGGTGAACACACCCGCGAACCTAGCGGGCGCGGCTCGCCGCCGTGCAGAATGCGGCTCGCCGCCGTGTGCCGAGGCGGCTCGCCGCCGTGTGCCGGGGCGGCTCGCCGCCGTGCGGAAGCAGCGCCGCGCCGCGCGACGTGGCGTAGGTTCGGCTGAGAGAACACGCCACGACGAAAGGGACCGATCGATGCCCACACGTACCGCTCGCACAGCCTGGAACGGTGGCCTGCAGGACGGCGCAGGACAGGTCGAGCTCACCAGCTCCGGCCGCGCCACTTTCGACGTCTCGTTCCCCAAGCGGGCCGCGGACGACGCCGAAGGCACCACCAGCCCGGAGGAACTCATCGCCGCGGCACATTCGTCGTGCTACGCGATGCAACTCTCGGCGCTGATCGCCGAGGCCGGCGGCACGCCGCAGAGCCTCGACGTCACGGCCGACGTCTCGCTCGGCCCGGACCCGAACGGCGGATTCCGGCTCACCGGCATCAAGCTGACGGTCCGCGGCGAGGTCGACGGTCTCGACGCCGACGGGTTCGCGAAGGCGGCGCAGGGAGCCAAGGAGGGCTGCCCGGTCAGCAAGGCCCTGACCGGAGTGGACATCACGCTCGACGCAGCGCTCGAATCCTGAGCGAACCGGCGAGTGCGCACGTCCCGCGGCGACGACCGCCGGGAGGTGCGCACTCGCGCCGTGTCAGCCGCCGGCGAGCGCGTCGAGGTAACGGCCCATCATCCACCGCTGAGCGAGCGGCAGCACCGGTGCACCGAGGCGGGTGAACCAGCGACCGGGCCGGGAGACGGCAGTGATGTGCCCGAACACCGCGCCGTCGGGTCGGCGCTCGACCACGAACGCCTCCTCCCCGCTGATGGGGTGTCCCTCCAGCGTGCCGTAGGCGAAGCCACGACGATCCGGTTCGTCGACGACGTAGACGACCCGGCACCATGACCCCCAGCGCGCCGGACCGATGGGGGGATCCAGCCGTACCTCCAGCCCCGCCCGCGGCGCGGGGGTATGCGAATCGACGCGAAAACCCGCATGCCGCTGCATATTCCAGTTCTCGAGCGCCCGGACGGCGGTGCGGAACGCGACGTCGCCCGAGCCGAGGCGGGAGGTCAGGTGCGCGTGCCGGAACCCCGCCGGTGTCCCGCCACGGGTCGCGCCGACGTGCGGGTAGTTGAACGGGCGCTGCGCGTTCACGTCGGCACGCTCAGCCGCGAGCGGTGTCCTCGCCGGTGGCTTTGACGTCGAGCACGACCTCGAATTCGAGCAGCGAGGCGCCCGATGCGACCGGTCGCTTCGCCTCACCCGCGTGCGCCTGCCGGGCCGGGCCGTCCCGCCAGGCCGCGAACGCCTCCTCCGACTCCCACTGGGTCACCACGAAGTAGCGCGATTCGCCCTGCACCGGACGCAGGAGCTGGAATCCGAGGAAGCCGGGGGAGTTCTCCACGGTGTGCGCCCGATGCGCGAAGCGTGTCTCCAGTTCCGGGCCGGCGCCCTCGGGGACCTCGATTGCGTTGATCTTCACCACTGCCATGGCGGCGAGCGTACTCCGCTACCTTGGCGGTTGTGTTGCACGACGAAGGTGGTTCCGGGCGGCCCATCCTGCTGCTGCACGGCCTGATGGGCAGCTCCCGCACGTGGCGACGGCACGTGCCGTGGCTGCGCAGCCACGGCCGCGTCCACACCTTCGATGCCGCCGGCCACGGGCGTCCCGCCCCGGACCGGCTCACCACCGAGGCGTTCGTCGCAGACCTCGCCGCGCACGTCGACGGCATCGGTGAACCCCTGGTGGTGATCGGGCACTCGATGGGCGCCCTGCACGGGTGGTGCTTCGCCGCCGCGTACCCCGACCGGGTGGCCGCCCTCGTCGTCGAGGACATGGCCCCCGACTTCCGTGGCCGGACCGCGGCGGACTGGGCCGCGATGATCGCGCAGTGGCCGCAACCGTTTCCGGACGAGGACGCGGTCGTCGGGTACTTCGGCGACGTCGCCGGACGGTACTTCCTCGATTCCTTCGAGCATCGCGCCGACGGCTGGTACCTGCACGGGGAGGTGGGCACCTTTCGGGACATCTCCGAGGAGTGGGGCGCCCGGCACTTCTGGGACCAGTGGCGGTCGATCTCGGTGCCGGCCCTGCTCGTCGAGGGCGAGTTCACCATCACGCCCGATGGGCAGATGCGGCGGATGGCCGCCGAGCACCCCCGGTCCCGGTACGTCCGGATTCCGGGCGCGGGGCACCTGGTGCACGACGAGCGCCCCGGCGAATACCGCGCCGAAGTCGAACGATTCCTCGACACGCTCGACGAGTGAGCGCGGCTCACCCCTCGCCGGCGAGCGCGAAACGCCCGTCGTCGGTCTGCTCGACCAGGCCGTCCACGAGCAGCGAGTGCAGCGCCCGGTCCCGTTGCCCCGGATCCGCGAGCCACACCTGATCCAGCACCGGCCGCTCCACCGGGACGTCGCTCTCGCGCAACACCGCCATGAGCCTGCCTCGCACCTGCCGGTCGGTGCCCGTGAACTTCTGCACCCGGCGGGGCGGTCCGGCATGGGCGGGCCGCCCCGCCGACACCCACTCGCACCGCGGAAGCGGACACCGGGCGCAGTCGGGGGAGCGGGCCGTGCAGATCGTCGCGCCGAGTTCCATCAGGGCTGCGGAGAACGTCGCCGCCCGCTCGCGGGTGCGTGGCAACAGTGCCTCGACGTCGGCCAGGTCCCGCGTCGTCGAGGGATTGCCGGGCTCGGCCGCGCCGTGCACCGCGCGTGCGACGACCCGGCGGACGTTCGTGTCCACCACCGGGACACGCCGGCCGTACGCGAAACAGGCGACGGCACGCGCCGTGTAGGCGCCGATGCCTGGAAGGGTCAGCAGCACGTCCACGTCCGCCGGCACCTCGTCGCCGTGCTCGGCGGCCAGGACGCCGGCGCACTCGTGCAGCCGCAGGGCCCGTCGCGGATACCCGAGCTTGCCCCACGCGCGCAGCACGTCGGCCCGGCTCGACGCGGCCATCGCCGACGGCACCGGCCAGCGCTGCACCCACTCCAGCCAGATCGGGGCCACCCGGACCACCGGGGTCTGCTGCAGCATGACCTCGCTCATGAGGATCTGCCAGCCGGTGACGCCGTCCTCACGCCACGGCAGATCCCTCGCCTCGGCGGCGTACCAGCGCAGCAGGGCGGTCGCGTCGACCGGCATCTCTCACGTCCTCCCGTCGGAATGTCGGGCCGATGTGACCTCGCGGTAACCCGGCCGTGCGAAGCGCGTCACAGGCGAGGGTGGATAATGTCCGCATGCCGAACTCCAACCCCATCTCTGCCTGGAAGGCCCTGACCGAGGGTAACCAGCGGTTCGTCAGTGGCACCCCGCTGCATCCCAGCCAGGGCATCGACCGTCGCGCCGAACTGGTCAACGGACAGCACCCCATCGCGGTGCTGTTCGGCTGCGGCGACTCCCGCGTGGCCGCCGAGATCATCTTCGACCAGGGTCTCGGCGACATGTTCGTCGTGCGCACCGCCGGTCACGTGATCGACGGCTCGGTCCTCGGCTCCATCGAGTACGCCGTGGGAATCCTGGACGTGCCGCTGATCATCGTGCTCGGTCACGACAGCTGCGGCGCGGTCAAGGCCACCCTGGACGCGCTCGACAAGGGGCAGATCCCGCCGGGATTCATCCGTGACATCGTCGAGCGTGTCGCACCGTCGATCCTCATGGGCCGCAACGACGGGCTGTCCACCGTCGACGAGCTCGAGGGCCGGCACGTGGTGGAAACCGCGAAGCTGCTCAGCCAGCGGTCGCAGATCATCGCCGAGCGCGTCGCCGACGGCCGCTGCGCGATCGCCGGCGTCACCTACAAGCTCTCCGACGGCCGTGTCCAGCTGCAGGGGCACGTCGGCGACATCGGTGTGACGGTCGACTGACGCGACACGCCGACTTCGGTGCGGCGGCCCTTCGCCGGTGGCACATACCGTGTGAGACGTGCTTGAACCGAACGGGCCGCTGCCCCCCGAGATCTACTGGCGTCGACGCGCGCTCGCCGTGGGTGTCGGCGTGGTCGTGCTTGCGCTCGTCGTGTGGCTCGTCCTGTCCCTGACCGGAGGGGGCGACGACCCGGAGCCGGACGCGGCGGCCGCCGGCGTCCTGACGTCCGAGACCAGCACCACCCGCACCCCGACCAGCAGCACTGGAGACGAGGCGGACGACGACACGGCCGACGGTGTCGCCGCCGCCGGTCCCGGCGGGTCCTCCGGCGGCACCGAGTCGGGATCGTCCCAGCCGGGGTCGTCCCCGTCGAGCACGACGTCGGGGTCCGCCGCGTCCTCGAGTTCCGCGGCGGCGAGCGCATCCGCCGTCGCCGCCGGCCAGTGCCCGGACCAGGCGCTCGCCGTGCGGGTGACCGCGGACCGGCCCAACTACCAGGTGGGCGAGGAACCCGAGTTCACGATCGTCATCACCAACATCGGCACGACCGCGTGCGAGCGTGACCTCGGCGCGGGTCTGCAGCAGGTGCTGGTGTACTCACTCGACGGCAGCCGGCGGTTGTGGTCGAACACCGACTGTTTCCCCGAGTCGACCGCCGACGTGCGCAAACTGCCGCCGGGTGGTCAGGCCGCGTTCGCGGTGAAGTGGTCCGGAACGACTTCCGAACCCGGATGCCAGGCGCCGCGGGAGCGGGTTCCGGCCGGCGCCTACACGGTGGTCGGCCAGCTCGGCGGCCTGCGCAGCACGCCCGAGCCGTTCAACATCGCCTGATCCGTCGCCCTGTGCCCGATCGGCACCGGGGTGCGGATCAGTCGTACGGGCCGTTGATCGACGACTCCGCCAGCCGTGACAGGCCTTCGCGGATGGAGCGTGCCCACAGCCCGCCGATCCCCTCCACGGACTGCAGGTCCGCCGCCGTTGCCGCCAGCAGGCCCTGCAAGCTCCCGAACGAGCCCACCAGCCGGTGGATCTGCGAGGACTGCAGCCGCGGCACGCGGTGCAGCACGCGATAACCACGCGGACTTGTCGCGGTGTCCAGGGCCTCGATCGTGCCCGGATACCCGAACACGCGCGCCAACGTCGTCAGATCCAGTAGGTCGACGTCGGTGAGCCGATCCAGCGCGGCGAGGGTCTGCTCGACTGCGACGAGCTGCGGGGCCTCCGAACCGGCCAGATAGTCCCGCACGATCAGCTGGCGGGCCAGGTCGTTGTCGCCCACCAGCTCCTCGAGCTGCAACGCCAGCTGGCGGCCGTCGGTGCCCAGTTGGAGCACCTCCTGTTCGATCTCCACCGAGACGCGCCGCACCATCTCGAGCCGCTGCGCGACGGTGAGCGCATCGCGCAGCGTCACGAAGTCCTCGATCTCCACCACCGAGAGCTGCCGGGTGACCTCGTCCAGCCGCGACTTGTAGCGTTCGAGCGTCGCGACGGCCTGGTTGGCGCGCGAGAGGATGGTGGCCGAATCGTTGATCACGTGCCGCTGACCGTCGACGTAGACGGTCACGATGCTCATCGACTGGCTCACCGACACCACCGGGTAGCCCGTCTGGATCGCGGTGCGCTCCGCGGCGCGGTGCCGCGTGCCCGATTCGACGGTGGGGATCCGATGATCGGGTACCAGCTGCACGTTGGCCCGCACGATCCGGCTGCCGTCGGTGGACACCACGACCGCGCCGTCCATCTTCGACAGCTCCCGCAGCCGGGTGGGGGCGAACTCCACGTCCAGCTCGAAGCCGCCGTCGCACAGCGCCGCCACCTCGTCGTCGAACCCGAGAACGATGAGGCCTCCGGTGCGGCCGCGCAGGATGCGCTCGAGACCGTCGCGCAGGGCGGTGCCGGGTGCAAGCCGGGCGATGGTCTCGCGCAGCGTCACGGACGGTGCCACATCGGTCATCGATGGTTCCTTTCCGTGTCCGGCCGGTGCGGCGAACGCCACTTCGTGTCGGTCCGCCCGGGGGAGCCGACCGAACCGCCGACTAGATTACTTCCCCATGAGCGGTACCTGGACCCTGCCCGACGACCTCGCCCTTCCCGAGCTCCCCGACGACCATCCCGGGGCGGGCGCACCGATTCCGTCTCATTGGAGCAGGTGCTTCGGCTGCGGTGACGACCAGCCCGCGGGAATGGCGATGCAGTTCACCTTCGGGGAGGGCCTCGAGGTCACCGGCATGCTCGACTTCGCGAACCGCTACCAGGGCGGTCCGGGCTTCATCCACGGCGGGATCCTGACCACCGCGTTCGACGAGGCGCAGGGCATGGCGTGCATGGTCCTGCGCCGGCCCGTCGTCACCGGCCACCTGCAGATCGACTTCGCCGCGCCCATCCCACTCGGATCGGTGCTGGAACTGCGCGCGCGGATCGACGGCACGGTACGCCGCAAGGTCTACACCAGCGCGGAGGCCCGCATCGTCGAGGGCCCGTTCGCCGACCCGGACGTCGTCGTTGCGACGTCGCGCGGGCTGTTCCTCACCGTCGGTGCGGAGCACTTCGACCGGGCCAAGGACTTCGTCGACGGCGTGCCCGTGTCGCCGCACGGCACCTCGTCCGTCTGACACCGGGGTCACTCCGGGAGGAGGGGCACGGCCGGGTGCGGCCGCCGGCCGAGCAACGAGGCCGAGGTGAGCGCGCGCGTACCGAACCGGCCGTGCACATCGTCGAGCACGGCGTCCAGTGCGCGACGGTCGACGGCCGGGTGACCGGCTGCCGCGCCGTCGCGGGGTGGTTCGTCGAACGGCAGCTCGAGCTGTTCGGTATCGGCGGAGTCGAGATTCGACACGCCCACCCCGATCAGGGTCAGCCCCCGGTCGGAGACCAGTGGCTGCGCGAGTCCGAGCAGTTCCCGCGCGGCGCCGAGGACGACGTCGGTGCGGGCCGTGGGTGCGCGCAGCGTGTGCGATCGCGTCGCCCGGGAGTAGTCGGCGAAGCGCAGGCGCAGCACGACGGTGCGGCCGGGACGACCGGCCGCACGCATGCGGCCGGTGACCCGTTCCACCAGCATTCGCAGGGTCGCGTCGATCATCTCGGGATCGTGTCCGCCGGCGCTGCGGGGCCGGCCGAGGGCGTGCTGGGCCCCCATGGTCCGGCGCCGACGGTGGGGCCGGACGGGTCGCGGATCGTATCCCTGCGCCAGCGCATGCAGGTGACGTCCCACCGACCTGCCGAGCAGCGCGACGAGCTCGACCTCGCTCTCCCGTGCGAGGTCGGCCACGCGGTGGAGGCCGTGCGCGTGCAGCGTCGCGGCGGTCACCTTGCCGACACCCCACAACCGTTCGACCGGTAACGGACGCAGGAACTCGAGTTCCCGGTCGGGCTGCACCACCAGCAGCCCGTCGGGCTTGGCGACCCCGCTTGCGACCTTAGCGAGGAACTTGGTCCGGGCCACCCCCACCGTGATCGGCAACCCCACCTGTTCGGCGACGTCGCGCCGCAGCCGGGCGGCGATGTCCGCCGGGGTGCCGTCGATCCGCCACAGGCCGGCGACGTCGAGGAAGGCCTCGTCGACGGAGACCGCCTCGACGAGTGGCGTGGTCTGCTCGAACACCGCGAACACGGCGCGGCTGGCCTGCGTGTACGCGTGCATGCGGGGAGGAACGACGATCGCCGCGGGGCACAGGGCGCGGGCGGCACGTCCGGACATGGCCGTCGCGACGCCGAAGGCCTTCGCCTCGTAACTGGCGGCGAGAACGACGCCGCCCCCACCCACGATCACGGGACGGCCGCGCAGGCGTGGGTCGTCGCGTTGTTCGACCGAGGCGTAGAACGAGTCGAGGTCGGCGTGCAGGATGGTCGCGTGACCGGACACGAACATATGTTCGCATCCGGTTCCGACAGGGTTACAGTCCCAGCGCGGCCAGGGCCTGACCGACGTTGCCGACCTCGATCGGACCGCCGTCGGAGCCCGGGGGCCGCGACGTCCGCCGTCCCGCCTGCGCGAGTTCGTGCGGCACGATCGCGCGGCCGAAGCCGAGCCGGCTCGCCTCCGCGATGCGTCGGCCGGCTCCGGTGACGCGGCGGACCTCGCCGGCCAGGCCGACCTCGCCGAGCAGTACCGTGCCTGGCGGCAGGGGGCGTTCCCGCGCGGCCGACGCGACCGCCAGGGCCAGCGCCAGGTCCGCCGCCGGATCGGTGATGCGCATGCCGCCGACGGTCGAGGCGTAGACGTCGCACTTGCCGAGCGGCAGCCGGCATCGCCGCTCGAGCACGGCCAGCACCATCGCGACCCGCGCCGCATCCAGGCCGCTGACGGCGCGCCGGGGTGCAGGGTTCTGCGTCGGCACGACCAGGGCCTGCAGTTCGCCGAGCAGGGGCCGTTTCCCGTCCATGGTGACGGTCACGGCGGTCCCGGCCACCTCCTCGGTCCGGTGGTGCAGGAACAGTCCCGACGGATCGCTGACGCCGACGATGCCGCCCTCGGTCAGTTCGAAGCAGCCCACCTCGTCGGCGGCGCCGAAGCGGTTCTTCACACCCCGCACCATGCGCAGGGTGGAGTGCTTGTCGCCCTCGAAGTGCAGAACCACGTCGACCAGGTGCTCGAGCGAGCGCGGCCCCGCCACCGCACCGTCCTTGGTGACGTGCCCGATCAGCAGCACCGGGACACCGCTGGCTTTGGCGAGCGAGGTCAGCGCGCTGGTCACCGCCCGGACCTGGGTGACGCCGCCGGACACGCCCTCGACGTCGGCGGCGAGCATCGTCTGCACGGAGTCGACGACGAGCAGGGTCGGTTTCACCTGCTCGATGTGGCCGAGGACGGTCGCCAGATCCGACTCGGCGGCGAGAAAGACACGTTCGTGCACGGACCCGGTGCGGTCGGCGCGCAGGCGCACCTGGCCCGCAGATTCCTCCCCGGTGACGTAGAGGGCCCGGTCGTCGCTGCCGCGCTGCGCCCAGCGATGGACCACCTCGAGCAGCAGTGTGGACTTGCCGACGCCGGGCTCTCCGGCGAGCAGTACCACCGAGCCGGGTACGACGCCGCCGCCGAGCACGCGGTCGAGTTCCTCGATGCCGGTGGGCTTCGCGTGGGTGGTCCTGCTGTCGACGAGGGTCAGCGGTGTGGCGGGGGTGGTCGGGAGCAGTGCAGCGGCCCCGGCGCGGGCGAGCGAGGTGCCGGGCCGCGCCGCCACCGCGGTGGGCAACGCCGGCGCCTCGTCCATCGAACCCCACGTCCCGCAGTCCGGGCAGCGGCCCACCCATTTCGCGACGGTGTGCCCGCAGTCGGTGCACCGGTAGGTCGACTTCGTCTTTGCCACCGCGCCAGCCTAGGGCCGGGGGCCGACACGACAGGGTGCCGACATGAGAACGGGGCCCGGACCGAGTGGAGTGCTCGGCCCGGGCCCCGGGAGTGTCGGGGTGCCGGTCAGTGACCCTCGCCCTCGACCGGCGACTTCTCGGAGACGTTGCGCTCGACCTCGGTGCCTGCGTCGACCGGGACCTGCACGGTGACGTCGCCGGCCTCGGCGAAGGTGAACGTGACCGGAATGGTCAGGCCCGGGCGCACGCCCTCCTTCAGGCCGGTGAGCTCGACCTGGGCGACGGACGGGGTGTCGGAGGACTCCGCGGCCTCGGCGGGACGCGGGGACTCGTCGGTTGCGGCCTCGGCGGTCGCGTCCTCGGCGAGGGTCTCACCGGTCAGGCCGGCCGAGATCGACGCCTGCGGCTCGATGCGCAGGCCGGACACGCCGGTGGTCGACGACGCAAAGTCGGTGGTGATGCGGGTCAGCTCGTCGGGGGTGGTCTCGCTCAGGTTGACCACGGTGAAGCCGAGTGCGGCCTTGCCTCCGGGTTCGAGGCTGTACTCCTCGGAGTCCGGGTAGATCACGTGCACGTTGCGCAGCGCGATGTCCCCGACTTCGGCGCTGTTGCCGTTGACCGCGGCCACCTGGGTGGCGGTCTGGCTGATCTGGCCGGCGCCGCAGGCGGACAGCGTGAGCGCCGCCCCCGCGGCCAGGGCGAGAGCGGTCGCGACTCGGCGAGTCGGCGCTTTGAGAGCAGTCACGGGTTGTCCTCCACTCGAGTAAGGCTCGCAATCCACTAGGCAGAGTAGTAGTAGAAGAGCGCCGAGTCTGCGCCGGGGGCGGAAGTCGTGGCTTTCGTCCTGCCCGGGCGCCTCGTTGAGGCCGTCGAGGGTTGCTTCGGGTGACGTGTCGAACATCACGGGATACACGGAACCGATTGGCTGTCAAGTCCTACGCGCACGCCTCTGTGCCCCTGACCTGCGCCGTTGATGGGAGCCGGATGTAAGCACGTGTTAAACTCGAAGAATCGAAAGGGGCACGGGACACATGATTTTCAAGGTCGGAGATACCGTCGTATACCCCCATCACGGTGCGGCGCTGATCGAAGCTATCGAAACTCGCACCATCAAGGGTGAGCAGAAGGAATATCTGGTTCTGAAAGTCGCTCAGGGCGACCTGACGGTTCGGGTACCTGCGGATAATGCGGAATACGTCGGGGTTCGCGACGTGGTCGGGCAAGAGGGCCTCGACAAGGTTTTCCAGGTGCTGCGCGCGCCGCACACCGAAGAGCCGACCAACTGGTCGCGGCGGTACAAGGCCAATCTGGAGAAGTTGGCCTCCGGAGACGTGAACAAGGTCGCCGAGGTCGTGCGCGACCTGTGGCGGCGGGAGCAGGACCGCGGCTTGTCCGCAGGTGAGAAGCGGATGCTGGCCAAGGCCCGGCAGATTCTCGTGGGCGAACTCGCCCTCGCGGAAGGCACGGACGACGTCAAGGCCGACAGCCTGCTCGACGAGGTGCTCGCCGCCGCTTCCTGAGCGGCCACGCGCACCGCAGAACTGCAGATGAACGATCGCAACGGGCCGGTCGTCGGAATCATTCCGGCGGCCGGCCGTGGCGTACGCCTGGGCGAATCGCTGCCGAAGGCGTTCGTCGAACTCGACGGGCGCACGATGCTGGACCGGTCCGTCGCGGCCATGCTGACCTCGGCGGCGGTCGACCGGGTCGTCGTGGTGGTGCCGCCGGAACTGGTGGCGTCCGTCGCGGCCACGGCGCCGCCGCAGGTGCGAGTGGTGGCGGGCGGCGCAGAACGCACCGATTCGGTGCGCGCCGGACTGGCGGCCGCGGACGACGCCGCCTACGTCCTGGTGCACGACGCCGCACGCGCCCTGACTCCACCGGTGCTGTTCGCCCGGATCGTGGCGGAACTGCGCGGCGGTCGTCGTGCAGTGATCCCGGTGCTGCCGGTCGCGGACACCGTCAAGAGCGTCGACGGCGCGGGCCGGGTCACCGGCACCCCCGACCGGTCCGCTCTCCGCGCGGTGCAGACGCCGCAGGGATTCGCCGCCGACCTGTTGCGCCGAGCCAACGCCGGCGCCGGCGACGCCACGGACGATGCGGGCCTCGTCGAGCGCCTCGGCGAGAGTGTGTACACCGTTCCGGGCGAACCGCTCGCCTTCAAGATCACCACACCGCTCGATCTGGTCCTGGCCCGCGCCGTGCTCGCGGCCGGGACCCCCGTCCGACAGGAGAGATGAGTGCGCGTCGGAATCGGTACCGATGTCCATCCGATCGAACCCGGACGGCCGTGCCGGCTGGCGGGGTTGCTGTTCGAGGATGCCGACGGATGCGCAGGCCATTCGGACGGTGACGTCGCGGCGCACGCGCTGTGCGACGCACTGCTCTCCGCGGCCGGTCTCGGTGACCTCGGTTCGGTCTTCGGTACCGGCCGCCCGGAGATGCACGGCGCGAGCGGGGTGTCGATGCTCGCCGAGGTGCGGCACCTGCTCGACCTGCAGGGCTTCACGATCGGGAACGCGGCCGTCCAGGTGATCGGGAACAGGCCGAAGATCGGTCCCCGCCGCGACGAGGCGCAGCAGGTGCTGTCCGAAGTCCTCGGTGCGCCGGTGTCGGTATCCGCGACGACGACGGACGGGCTCGGGCTGACCGGGCGCGGCGAGGGTATCGCCGCCGTCGCGACGGCACTCGTATTTCCGCGCGACGACGACCGGTAGGATTGCCGGTCGTGACCTTGCGCTTGTTCGACACCGAATCGCGGGCCGTGCGGGATTTTGTTCCGCTGGTCCCCGGCCGGGCTTCGGTGTACCTCTGTGGCGCGACGGTCCAGGGCGAGCCCCACATCGGTCACGTGCGCAGCGGCGTCGCGTTCGACGTGCTGCGGCGTTGGCTCATGGCCAAGGGCCTGGATGTCGCCTTTGTGAGAAACGTCACAGACATCGACGACAAGATTCTGCGTAAGGCCGCCGAGGCAGGCCGCCCCTGGTGGGAGTGGAAGACGACGTACGAGCGGGCCTTTGCGCACGCCTACGACCGGCTCGGAGTGCTGCCGCCGTCCGTGGAGCCGCGCGCGACGGGTCACGTCACCCAGATGGTCGAGCTGATGCAGCGCCTGATCGACGCCGGCCACGCGTACGCGGCCGACGGCAATGTGTATTTCGACGTGCTCAGCTACCCCGAGTACGGCCGGTTGTCGGGGCACCGGATCGACGACGTCCATCAGGGGGAGAGCGCGGGGAGCGGCAAGCGGGACCCGCGTGACTTCACCCTGTGGAAGGCGGCGAAGCCGGACGAGCCGTCGTGGCCGACGCCCTGGGGCCGCGGCCGCCCGGGCTGGCACCTCGAGTGCTCCGCGATGGCGGAGTACTACCTCGGGGAGTCCTTCGACATCCACTGTGGCGGCATGGACCTGGTCTTCCCGCACCATGAGAACGAGATCGCCCAGGCCAAGGCCGCCGGTGACGGGTTCGCGCGGTACTGGCTGCACAACGGCTGGGTGACGATGGGCGGCGAGAAGATGTCGAAGTCTCTCGGCAACGTGCTGTCCATCCCGAACGTCCTCGCCCGAGTGCGTCCTCAGGAGCTGCGCTACTACCTGGGCAGTGCCCACTACCGGTCCATGCTCGAATACTCCGACGCGGCTCTGCACGAGGCGGCGGCGGGGTACCGCGGACTGGAGTCGTTCGTCCTCAAGACCCGGGACCGGGCCGGTGAGATCCCGGTGGGAACGTGGACCGAGGAGTTCGCCGCCGCCCTCGACGACGATCTCGGCGTGCCGAAGGCGCTCGCCGAGATCCACGGCCGGCGCAGCGAGGGCAACAAGGCGCTCGACGCCGGCGACCTGGACACTGCGGTGCACATCGCCGGACAGGTGCGTGCCATGCTCGGGATCCTCGGGGTGGACCCGCTCGACCCGCACTGGGCCGAGGTGGCCGGCAGCGACTCGGCGGCCCTCGAAGCCCTCGAGGTGCTGGTGGCCGCAGAGCTCGAGCGCCGGCAGGCAGCGCGGGCTGCGAAGAACTGGGCGCTCGCCGACGAGGTGCGCGATCGATTGACGGCGGCGGGCATCGAGGTGACCGATACGCCCAACGGACCCGAGTGGTCCCTGAAAGCAGGGCAGTGATGGCTGGTAATTCTCAGCGACGAGGTGCGATCCGCAAGGGTGGTACCAAGAAGGGACAGGTCGTCGGCTCCGGCGGGCAGCGCCGCCGCGGGCTCGAGGGCCGTGGGGCCACCCCCAAGGCCGAGGACCGTCCGTACCATCCCGCCGCGCGGCGCGCCCGTGCTGCGGCGAAGACCGCCGACAAGCGTGGTCGCAGCACGGCCGGTCGCAAAGGCGAGGACGGCCCGGAGATGGTGCTGGGCCGCAACCCGGTGGTGGAGTGCCTCCGCGCGGACGTTCCCGCGACGGCCCTGTACGTCGCCGTGGGCGCCGAGGCGGACGAGCGACTCAAGGAGGCCGTGCAGCGGGCCGGAGACGCCGGCATCTCGATCCTGGAGGTCCCGCGCGGCGAGCTCGACCGGCTCACCGCCAACGGCATGCACCAGGGCATCGGACTGCAGGTCCCGCCGTATCGCTACGCCCACCCGGACGACCTGCTGGCCGTCGCCCACGACAACCACGAGCGGCCGCTGCTGGTGGCTCTCGACAACATCACCGACCCGCGGAACCTCGGCGCGGTGATCCGCTCGGTCGCGGCGTTCGGCGGCCACGGCGTGCTGATCCCGCAGCGTCGCAGCGCGGCCGTCTCGGCGGTGGCATGGCGAACCAGCGCGGGCGCCGCGGCCCGCCTCCCGGTCGCCCGGGCGACCAACCTGACGCGCACCCTCAAGGACTGGCAGTCCCGTGGGGTCCGGGTCGTCGGTCTGGATGCGGGGGGCGACACCACCCTCGACGATTTCGACGGCACGGACCCGGTGGTGATCGTCGTCGGCTCCGAGGGTAAGGGACTGTCCCGCCTGGTCCGGGAGACGTGCGACTCTATCCTGTCGATCCCGATGGCCGGCGACGTCGAGTCGCTCAATGCGTCCGTCGCCGCCGGTGTCGTGCTCGCGGACATCGCGCGTCAACGCCGCATGCTGTAGCTCCCTCGGCCGTGCGGGCGGTGAAGTCTTATCGGCCGCGCGACCGGTGTTCGGGGAACCGTTCCGGTTCCGACCGCGTCGAATCGGGTAGACCTGATCGACCGCGGACGGGGGACACATGGCACAACGAACCGAATTCACCGGACGGATCGCTATCGATCCGCCGCTGAACCGACACGAGATCGACTTTCTCGTCGCGTTCGCCGGACCGGCGAGCGGCCCCCACCGGTCACCGGCCGACGGGTTGCCCAGCCGGGGGCGCCCGCTGTCGTGGTGCCAGTGGGTACCCACCGCCGACGGCACCGCGCTGGTGTGGAACGGCGGCGAGTGCTTCTACTTCTACACGGAGTGGCTGGCCTACCTGATCGACACCTTCCTTTCGCGCCGGGCGCGGCTGCAGCGTGCCTCGCGTGCGACGGTTCCGTCCGGGAACTTCACGTTCGACCACGTTCTCGCCGGTACGGTCGACGTTCGCACACCGGCGGGCACGCTGCTGCGAATCACCGTGCGGGACAACCACGTCCAGGAGTGTGTCGTCGTGGAGCCGAGCCCTGCGGTCCGGCCGCCGAGAGATGTCGCGGTGTCCTGAGCTGTTCCGCAGTCACCGGACGAGGGTGGCGACGAACCGCACCCGATGCCCCGGTCCGAGCTGTGCGGCGCCGGGAAGATCGGCGGGCAGGACGACGGCGATCACCGGGTGCTCGCCGACGACCGGATGGTCGGCAAGGAACAGGATGGGGTTGCCGTCCGGGGGGACCTGCACCGAGCCCGCGACGGTCGGTTCCGGGCGATCGGTCCCGCCACGCGCGAGATGCAGTCTGCCGGGACCCTGCAAGCGGATGCCGATGCGGTCCAGCTGCGGGGTGACGGTCCATGTCTCGTGCAGCAGCGCATGCACCGAACCGGCGCTGAACTCTCCGGAGTGCCGGCCCAGATGCACGCGGAGCATCGCGGGATCCTCGATCGGGGCCGGCGGCGGGATCTGTTCCGCACCGGGCAGCTCGCCCGCCAGGGTGCCGACCGGTAGCCGGTCGCCGTCCCTGATCCGGTCGGGCCCGGTCCCGGTCAGGGTGTCGGTGGATCGGCTGCCGTGGGTCTCGGGCACGTCGATTCCACCGCGTACCGCCAGATACGAGCGCAACCCGCTCGTCGGATTGCCCAGGGCCAGCGCGGCGCCGTCGTCCAGCCTGAGCGCCGAGTAGTCGGCCTCGGGACGACCGTCGACGGTGACCGGAACGCGGGCGCCCGTCACCGCGACGACGTTCGCGCCGATGCTGCGCACCGTCAGCCCGCCGCCGGTGATCTCGAGCGTCGCCGCAGACGGGTCGTTGCCCACCAGGCGGTTCGCGGCGTCGTGCGCCGTTCGGTCGACAGCGCCCGACACGCCCAGCCCCTGGTCCTCGCGTCCCGGCCGGCCGCGGTCCTGGACGGTGGTGAACATTCCGCTGTGGACGACCTCGAGCCCCTGCATGGGGAAATTGTCCTCGCCCCACGCCTGCACCGGGCGAGTCCGGGCGATCTCGCTTCCCCCGAACGCATCCGCCCTCGGAGAGCGGTCGGCGTCGAGCCACACGCAGCCGCTTCGAGCACGACCGGAGCGCCACGTCTTGCTGATGTAATACGGTCGATCGTATGCTCAGTTGCATGACGACAGCATCGAAGCCACTCACCGAGGACACCGACCCGCACGTCCTGCCTCCGGCCCAGGCCGCCGCGCTGCTCGAGGGTGCACCGTGGAAGCGGTATGCCGTGTTCGGCGACAGCCTGTCGGTAGGGGCGGGGGATCCCACGCCCGGTTACGACAACCTCGGCTGGCCTGCTCGGGTCGAACGGGTACTTCGGATGGTCGAACCCGACCTCCGCTACCTCAACACTGCGCGCATCGGCGCTACGACGGCGCAGGCGCTGGAGGAGCAGGCCGAGCGGATCGTCGCCTTCGAACCCGATCTATTGCATGTCAACAGCGGTGCGAACGATCTCCTCCGTCGCAATCCCGACTGGGAGCAGATCGAAGACGGTCTGCGCACGATGTACACCTGGGCGGCGGGGACGGGCGCCCAGCTCAGTGTCCTGACGTTGGGCCGCGCGTTCGTCATCCCGGCCTTCCCGGACTGGACCGAGCGTGTCGCCCGCCTCAACGACATCACCCGGAAACTCGCCCGCGAGTTCGACGCCGTCCTCGCCGATTCGTGGGACCACCCCCTCAACGACCGGGAGAACCTGCTGAGTGAGGACAAGATTCACTTCGCCACCACCGGGCAGGCCGTCCTCGCGACGTTGGTCCTCGAGCAGCTTGCGGCTCGGGTGGGCACACCCCGGTCCTAGGGGCAGGGCCGGATCCGGCACGAAATCGCTGGAGAATCGGGTGACGTAACATTCCCAGCATGTCGAGCGCGACCCCCCCGTCGTCGGGAACGGGAAGTCCGCTTGTCGGTGACATCACCGACAAGCGGCTTCTCCGGGGCGCCCGAACTCGTCGCGCGGTCCTGGATCAAGCTGTCGACATCGCGTCGCTGGACGGACTCGAGGGGCTGAGCTTCGGACGCCTCGCCACCGACACCGGTCTCAGCAAGGCCGGTATCCAGAGCCTGTTCCGTACCAAGGAGGCGCTGCAGCTCGCCACCGTCGACCATGCCCGGTCGATGTTCGTCGATTTCGTCGTTCGTCCTGCCCTGTCGGCGCCCCGAGGTGTGGAGCGGATCCGGGAGCTGATCGGACGCTGGATCGTCTACGCGGAACGGCCACTGTTCGCCGGCGGCTGTTTCCAGGCAGCCAACCTGACGGAGTTCGACAGCCGACCCGGTCCGATTCGGGACAAGCTCGCGTGCAACCAGCAGGAGTGGATCGACGCACTTTCCAGCGAGCTCACGTTCGCCGTCGAGAACGGCGAAATTACCGCTCTCGATGCGGATCTCGCGGCGTTCCAGATCGACGCAGTGCTGAGATCCGCGAACACCGCCATGCGCCTCGGAGACGGAGCGGCGGGGAACAAGGTCCGGCGTGTCGTGGAAGGACTGCTGCGTCCGCCGGGGTGAACCTCCCGACAGGGCGCGAACTCGCGCGTGTGAGCCGGTGCGATCCGATGGCGGGCCTCGTGATTCGGATATCTCCGACTTCGTTGTGGGGCAACCATATGCACAGGAACGCCCAACTCGTCGGGATCCGGGTGGCCGGTCCGGACGTCGTCGAGGTTGTTCGCTGACAGGTTGACGCCGGGGGTGCCCTCGGGCATGATCATCGGCAACGGCGCCGCCGTCGGTCCGACCGGCCGAGGGGGGGCGCCGGCGCATGGCTGTCGAGACAGCGGCCACACCGGGTAGGGGACCTCGGTGGCAGGTCATTGGGGGGATTCACCGTTACGGCAACACATCTGGATGTCGGTGCACAACGAGGTCGCCGACGTCCAGGTCGCCGTGCCGGTGATTGATCAGAATGGGCACAGCGCATGATCCTTGGCAGACTCGCCGAATTGGCATGGCGTCTACCTCGCACCGTGGTCGGGGTGGCGATGTTGTTCCTCGTCGTCGCAGGTGTCTGTGCAGCGCCGGCCGCAACCCGGCTGCCGTCCGGTGGATACGATGTTCCGTCATCGGAATCAGCTCGGGCAGAACAGATCCTGCACGATACGTTCCGAGCGGGTGGACTGCCGCTGGTGTTCACGGTCACCGACCCTGCAGGGGCCGGCAGTGTGCGAGCGCGCGACGAATCCTCCAGGATTGTTGCGGCACTGGAAGAGTCACCACACGCGGGCGAGATCAAGTCGTACTGGACCACCCCGTCCCCTCTCGACCAGGCCCTGCTGAGTGCGGACCGGAACACCGGGCTGGTCGTCGCACGAATCGCCGGCGACGATCGGGACGCACCGATCCGGGCGCACGAGATCGCCGCGTCCCTCGTCGGAACCCGCGACGGGGTGACCGTCACAGCCGGTGGTCAGGCCATCACGTACTACGAAGGCACACAACAGTCCCGAAGCGATCTGATCCGGCTCGAGATCATTGCGGTACCGCTGACCTTCATCGCGCTGGTGTGGGTGTTCGGCAGTCTCGTGGCGGCGCTGCTCCCGCTGCTCGTCGCGGCCGTCGCCGTCGTCGGCACCGGTGCCTGTCTCTGGGCGCTGTACGCCGTCACCGACGTCTCGGTGTTCGCGGTGAACCTGGCGACGGGCCTGTGTCTGGCTCTCGCGGTCGACTACACGCTGTTCATCGTCAACCGATTCCGTGAGGAACGGGATGCGGGGACCGACGCACACGCGGCGCTGGTGCGCACCATGCTCACGGCCGGTCGAACCGTGTTCTATTCGGCACTGACCATGGCGGTGACCCTGGCGACGTTGCTGATCTTCGAACCGTATCTGCTTCGCTCCCTGGCATATGCCGGTCTTGCGAGTGTCGGATTCGCGATGGCAGGTGCGCTGTGCGTCGCGCCGGCGCTGATCGTTCTCGCAGGAGATCGGATCGACGCGCTCGATGTGCGAAAGCCGCTGCGCCGCTGGATTCGTCGCGAAGCCGTGCCGATCCGTGCCGTCGAGGATTCGTTCTGGTACCGCACGTCGGCGGCGGTGATGCGACGACCGGTCGTCGTCCTGGCGACGCTCACGATCGTGCTGCTGACCCTCGCGTGGCCGTTCCAGGGTGTGCAGTTGGCGTATCCCGACGACCGGGCGCTGCCGGAGTCGACGACTTCGCGCCAGACGGGCGACATTCTGCGCGCCGATTTCGCCCAGGACTTCGCCGGCTCGACGTCGATCGTTCTGACCGGTGCAGTAACGACCGTGCAGCAGGTCGCGGAGTACGCGAGGGAACTGTCGACGATCGACGGTGTCCTGTCGGTCAGCAGTCCCGGCGGGGTGTATGCGAAGGGCATGCAGATCAGCCCACTCCGAGTCGATTCGGCAATCTCCGGTGACAGCGCGTACGTCACGGTCTCGACCGCGATGGACCCGTACTCGCAGGAGGGCAAAGAGCAGCTCGAACAGTTGCGCGATGTCCGGTCGCCGGCACCCACGCTCTTCGGCGGCCTCGCGCAGCGTGACCTCGACAACGTGCACGGCATCACAGACCGGGCGCCCATCGCAGTCGCGTTGATCGCACTCGCGACGTTCGTGCTCATGTTCCTGATGACCGGCAGCGTGGTGCTTCCAGTGAAAGCGCTGGTCACCAACGCCCTCTCGCTCACAGCCGGATTCGGTGCCATGGTGTGGATCTTCCAGGACGGCAACCTCGGGGGTCTGGGTACCACCGCGACCGGACATGTCACGGCGTTCGTTCCACCTCTGCTCGCTGCCATCGCTTATGCGCTCTCGATGGACTACGAGGTCTTCGTGTTGTCGCGCATCCGCGAGGAATGGCTGGCGACCGGGGACAACCAGCGGTCGGTGTGTGTCGGCCTGGCGCGGACAGGTCGCATCGTCACGGCCGCCGCGGTCGTCATGACGGTGGTCTTCCTCGCGATCACCGCCGGGGAGGTTTCGTTCATGCGCGGACTCGGCCTCGGATTGACCATCTGCGTACTGGTGGACGCGTTCGTGGTGCGCACGTTCCTCGTCCCGGCCGTCATGGCACTGACGGGCCGGTACAACTGGTGGGCTCCCGCGCCGCTGGCCCGATGGCACGCCGGACGCGGACTCCGCGAAGGTGATGCGGTCCCGATCCCAGAACTACGAAAAGAGCAGTCGCTGTGGACAACCTGAACAGATTCGAAACCGAGGCCACGCACGCGGTCGCGCGGGCCGAGTGGTTTCTCGCACTGGTGGTCGTCGTGGTGCTGGCCGTCGCCCATCTCGACGAGATCGACTGGGTGGCGTTCGTCGCGCTCTTTCTGATCATCGACATCATCGGCTACATTCCAGGCGCGATCGCGTACCGGCGCAGCGCGGATCACGCGGTTGCGAAGGGCTACTATGTCGCCTACAACGTGATGCACAGCTTCCTCACGGCAGCCGCAATTGCGGCGGTATGGTCGCTGATCTTCGGTCCGGAATGGGCGCTTCTCGCACTGCCGATCCATCTGTGCGGGGACCGAGCTCTGTTCGGAAACACCATGAAGCCGTTCGGAATCTCGTTCGAACCGGTGAAGCATCCGGAGTTCGATGCCTTCGACCGTGCCTACCACCGCGTCGGTGTCCGCTCCGACGATTCCACGAACCACAGGGGGTTTCGACGTGCGCTTCCTCGCGCGTGAACGTGCCGTACTCGAACAGTTCCTGCCGGGACTCGACGACGCGCTGGCCGGTGTCCCGCTCGCGGACCTCGAGGGCAGTTCGGCCCTCGGTATCCCGCTGCTGCGTGATGCCGGCGGAGCCGGACTCGTGATTCCGGTCGAATACAAGGGCAAGGGCGCGAATGCTCTCGATGCCGTCAGGATCCAGCGGGCACTGGGCTCACGGTCGCCGTCTCTCGCCGTGGCGAGCACCATGCACCACTTCTCCGTGTCCAGCCTCGTGCTGCTCGCCGAAGCCGGGGGGAAGGAGTGGCTCGTCCTCGAAGCGATCTCCGCGAAGAACATGCTGGTCGCGTCCGGATTCGCGGAGGGCCGCCCCGACGGCCACATCCTCGCCCCGACCATGGACGCCACGGTGACGGCCGACGGGGTCCGGGTCAGCGGCACGAAACGACCGTGCAGCCTGGCGCGGTCCATGGACCTGCTCACCGCCAGTCTCCGGCTGCCCTCCCCGGACGGTCGCGGGGACCGGCTGGCCGTTGCACTCATTCCCGCCGACGACCCGGGTGTGACGGTCGCGCCGTTCTGGTCCAGCTTCGCTCTCGCCGGCGCCGAGAGCGACCAGGTGACGATCGACGACGTCCTGGTGCCTGCGGATCTGGTGGTACTCACGGAGGTGACCGAGGACGGGCGGCTCGACGCCGTCCAGACCGCGGGTTTCGTGTGGTTCGAGCTGCTCATGGCCGCCTCGTACCTGGGTGCGGCCAGTGCACTGGTCGAGCGTGTGCTGTCGGTGGAACGATGCGCCGACGGCGAGCGGATGCAGCTCGTCTCGCGCACCGAGAGCGCGCACGCGGCGATCGAGAACATCGCCCGGCAGGTCCCGCACGCGCAGACGGACGCGGGGCTCCTGGCCGACACCCTTTTGGTGCGGTACGCGGTACAGGACACGATCGCGTCGGTGGTACCCAGAGCGGTCGAACTGCTCGGTGGCATGAATTTCATGACGTCGGACGACGTCGGATACCTCGCTGGGGCCGTCAACGGCCTCGGCTTCCACCCGCCGTCGCGCACGCGAATGGCGGGACCACTGACGCGCTATTTCGCGGGCAGCCCCCTCGAGATCGCATGAGGAGCGAACAATGACGTGGCGTAGAAAGACACTGTTGTTGACCGGCGGCTCGGGTGTCGTCGGACGGGCACTGATCGACGAGCTTTCGCACGACTTCGACGTGGTCTGCATGCGCAATCGCAACCCGGTCGACGACGTCCGGGTCAGCGAGTTCGCCGGGTCCTTCGCCGAACCGCGGCTCGGCCTGTCCGCCGGCGACTATGCCGTCCTGTCCCGCCGGGTGGATGTGATCGTGCACGCGGCGGCGGCAACCAGTTGGCGGGAGGACCCGCGACGGATTCGTGAGGTCAATCTCGGCGGCCCGACGGCATTGCTGGAGCTGGCGACGCAGGCATCGGCGCCGCTGTACTTCTTCAGTACCGCCTTCGTTGCGGATCCTCCTTCCGCACAAGGGCATTCGCCGGGAGCCGCGGCCTATGTGCAGTCCAAGATCGAAGCCGAAGCGCTCGTCCGATCGCACCCCGTGCCGAGTGTGATCGTGCGGCCGTCGATCGTCATCGGTGATTCGGCGGACGGGCGGATGGCGGCGTTCCAGGGCCTGCATGCGGTGCTGGGAGCGATCGTGCGGGGCGCCGCACCGATGATCCCGATGCCGGCGAGCGCTCTCATCGACTTCGTACCGCAGGACCTGGTTGCGTCCGTCATCGGCCGGCTCGTACGCCAGGAGGTCACCTCCGGCGAGTACTGGCTCACAGCCGGCGACCAAGCCTTGTGCGCACGGCAGATCATGGACCTGTGCATGGGCCTGGCGGGTGACCTGGGTCTGTCGACGCGGGAACCGCGTCTCATCCCTACCGAGGCCGTGGACCGCCTGATCCTTCCGCTGCTGGAGGATTCGCTTCCGGCCCCGCTCCAGGCGAAGTTCCGCGATCTGCTCGAGTTCGCCTGGCTCTTCCAGAGCACCGACCCGCTGCCGAACTCGCTGCCGGAACTGGGCTTCGCCGCGCAGGTCACCACGGAGGAGCTCAGGAAGACGGCCTACCTGTCGATGCGCTACTGGGCGCAGGTGAAGGGGCTCGCGGCCGGTGACGACGACGGGCGGGCAGCGTGACCGCCTCGGGCGTCCGGACCGGGATCGAGGATCTCTGCCGTGCTCACCAGGGCAGTGGCCGAGCCGCTCTCGGCCGTCTGCTCGGTGGCATGGAGGAGGTCGCGTCGGAGGGCGCCTGGGTCGTCGTCGCGGACGGCCGGCGCTTCCTGAACTTCGGCGGCCACGGGGTGTATCTGCTCGGGCACCGGCATCCGGAGGTGACGGCAGCGGTGCACCGGCAGATCGACACGCATCCGATGTCGACGCGTGTCTTCTTCGAACCCACGGGCGTGCACGCGGCGGCTGCCCTGTCCTCCGTCACGCCTGCGGGACTGGACCTCGTGCACTTCGTCAACTCGGGCGCCGAGGCCACCGAGGCGGCGTTGAAGCTGGCCCGGGCGCATGGCAAGACCGAGATCGTCACGACCGTCAACGGCTTCCACGGCAAGACCCTGGGGGCACTGAGCGTCACCGCCCGCCCGGTCTTCCAGAGGCCGTTCGAGCCGCTGCTGCCGGGGGTGACCGCCGTGCGGTACGGGGACGCCGCCGAACTCGATGCCGCGCTCGCCCGGGTCGCCGGCCGGGGCGTCCTCATCGTCGAGCCGGTACAGGGCGAGGGTGGTGTGATCGTCCCTCCTTCCGGCTATCTCGCGGCCGCGGCCGATCTGTGCCGACAGCACGACGCGCTGTTGATCGTCGACGAGATCCAGACCGGTCTGGGTCGCTTGGGCACGTGGTGGGGTATCGACGACGCTCGGATCGTTCCGGACATCATGCTCGTCGGCAAGGGACTGTCGGGCGGTGTCGTCCCGATCTCCGCGATGGTCGCCACAGCAGAGACATACCACCCGTTCGCCAAGGACCCGTACCTGCATTCCTCGACTTTCGCGGCCTCGCCGATCGCGTGTGCGGCAGCCTCGGCGGCGATCCGTGTCATGCGCGACGACGACATCGTCGGCAAGGCGGCGGATCTGGGCCGGCGCCTGGTCCACGCGGTCGGGAACGCCGTGGCGGCTCACTCCTCGGCGCACCGCATCGAGGTCCGCGGCCGGGGACTGCTGATCGGCATCGAGTTCGCCGATCCTCGATCGGTCGGGGACCTGTACCTGAACCTCGTCGATCGCGGCGTTCTGGTCAACCACTCCCTGAATTCGCCGACCGTGCTACGTCTCACCCCACCGGCCGTCCTTTCCGACGGTGAACTGGACTTCTTCCTGACCGCGTTCACCGACGCGCTGTCCGCTGCCTTTTTCGCCTGAGCCCTACAGCAAGGAGAACCCCCATGCGCAGTGTCACCATGTCGTTCGTCCTACCCGGAATCGACCCGGGCGCCGCCTTCGACCGGATCGGCGACTTCGAGAGCTACCCCCGGCTGACCGAAGCGGTGGTCGCGGTCGAGGTGGCCCCGGCGGACGTCGGCGAAGTCCGGTCCAGCTGGACCGTCAAGTTCCGCAAGGGGCTGCTGCGCTGGACCGAGCACGATGTGCTCGACCGGGAGGCCGGAACAATCGAGTTCACGCAACTCGAAGGGGACTTCGAGGTGTTCGACGGAACCTGGCGCATCGGCCGGACGGAAGACGGCGCGTCGGTGGTCTTCGACGCCCGGTTCGACCTGGGCATTCCGTCACTGGCCGACATTCTCGACCCGGTCGCCGAGGGAGCACTACGCGAGAACATCGCCCTCATCCTGTCCGGGTTGTTCGGCGAGATACGACAGCCGGCGCTGGCGGTCGACGCGTGACCACCACCCAGGACGCTGCGCAGTACCTCGCGCGGCGCGATGCGCTCGCCGTGCTGCGGGACTGCGCCCGCAGCTCGTCCGCGTTCCTCGCACTCAACGAGGGCAACCGGTACTTCACGGTGCCGGGTCGCACCGGGTTCGTCGCCTACCGGCCGATCGGCCGACGATACTGGATCCAGTTCACCGGTGCCGTCACCCCCGAGCATGATCGATCCGCCGTCGACGGTGCCTTCGCCGAAGCGGCGAAGCGCGCCGGGAAACGGGTCGTGGCCGTGCAACTGGAGCGGTCCGATGCCGAGCGCGCAGCCGCGAACGGATGGGTGGTCAATCAGTTCGGATCCTCGTACAGCATCGACCTCTCCGCATTCAGCCTGCGCGGCCGGAAGTTCGTCAAGACCCGCAACATGATCACCCGTTCGCGCCGTGAGGGGGTGACCGTGCGCGAGGCGACGCCGGAGCAGCTGACCGACCCCGCATTCACCACCCAACTGGACCGTCTCGATGCCGCGTGGTTGCGGAACAAGGGGCGTCATGTCAAGGGACTCAGGCTGATGGTCGGGGAGCGCGGCGGCGAGGTCCAGGATCAACGCCGGCTCTTCGTCGCCGAAGCCGCCGGCCGGATCGTCGCGTACATCTCCTACTCGCCTGTGTTCGGTGAGAAGGCCGGCTGGCTCTACGACTTGACGCGGCGATCCCCGGACGCGCCACCCGGCGTTGTCGAGCACACCTTCGCCGAGGCGGCACAGGTGCTGCGCGAGGACAATGCGCCCTGGCTGCACCTGGGGCTCACGCCGTTCGTCGGCATCGACCCGGACGCTGCTCTTCCGGGTGCGTCCCGCATGCTGACCACCGCAACAGGACTGATCGCGAAGCACGGTTCGGCCGTCTATCCGGCCGCGAGTCAGCTGGCCTTCAAACTCAAATGGCGTCCCACCCTGGTGACCCCGGAGTACATCGCATTTCCCGGTCGTGTTCGCCTGCGAGATCTCTGGAGTCTCGCCCGGGCGACGAATTCGCTCTGAAAGGAGGAACAATGGTCGATGCGACCCGGTGCCTGGACACGGCACCGATCTGGAAGCAACTGGCGGATTACGTCCCCGATGCACCACGACTTCGCGGGTCGGCCGGGGCCGACCTCGTGGTCGTCGGCGCCGGACTCGCCGGACTCACCGCGGCCTACTACGCGGTCAGGGAACGGCCCGAACTGAAGATCACCGTCCTGGAGGCCGGCCGGATCGGATCGGGGGCGACGGGCGCCAGCACCGGCATCGTCGGTCCCGGTCTGAAGATCCCGCTCGCGTCGCTGAGGAGGAGGTACGGCGATACCACGGCGCGCGCCGCCTTCGGCGCCTCGCAGCACGGGGTGAACCTGCTGCGCGAGCTCATCCGGACCGAGCAGATCGACTGTGATGCGCGAGAGGAACCGCACACGCTCGCGGCGCTCACGCCGCGTCAGCGCGAGCGGATGGCGGCCCATCTCATGCACCTCGAACAACTCGGCTTCGGCGTCGAGTGGCTCGGTCCGCAGGACCTCGTCGAGCGGGCGGGACCGGGATACGTGGCCGGATTCTCGTACGAGAACGTGCTGCTCGTGGATCCGTACCGCCTGCTGCTCGGCCTGGCCGGCGCACTACGCCGCCGCGGTGTCGAGATCCACGAGCACAGTCGTGTCGTCGACATGCAGCCGGCACGAGGGGGCGCAACCAAGCTCTACACTGCGTCGGCCGACATCACCGCGGACCGTGTCCTGTTGGCCGTGGACGGGTACGCGCAGAAGCTCAACCCCTTCCCGAACTCGGTGGTGACGATCCGAGCTCACGTACTGGCCACCGAGCCGCTGAACTCCGAACAGCGCGCTGCGCTCGGCTGGAACGGTCGTGGCGGAATCATCGACCAGCGAAACTATTTCAACTACTACCGAATGACCGCCGACCACCGGCTGGTATTCGGCGGGGGACCGGTCGTCGTACCGACCGGCGATCCCGTCCCCGACGCCCGCACCGCGGATGCGGTACAGCAGAGACTCCGTCGCGAGATCGGTGAGAGGTTCCCGATTCTGAAGGATGTTCCGGTGGTGGCGAGATGGACTGCGTTGGCCGGGAGTACCGAGGACCGGCTGCCGGTCGTCGCGCCGGTGCCCGGACGGCCCGGTGTCCTCTATGCGGGCGCCTGGTGTGGTCACGGTCTGTCCCTCGCCGTGGATTCCGCCTGGCGATTCGGGCGGACGGTGGGCGGCAGTGCGGCCGACAGCACACTGCCGTGGACCCGCCTGCGGGGCCTGGCGCTGCCGAAGCCCGCCCTCGAGGCCGGCACGAGGGCATACCTGAGGATGCTCGACCTCGCCGATCGGCACGACCTGCGGACCGGATCGCCGAAGTCCCGGGAGGACGTGTCCGGGCGCGTCGCTCCGGCCGAGGAAGGACTCTTCTCATGAGCGCGAAGATAGATTCGACCGTCCTGGCGCCGCCGACGGACGACATCCCGCCCGGTGCCGCGACGCAGGATCCCGGGCCGCCGAGCGGTGCGGGCGACCGTGAGAGCGAGAGTATCTCGAGCCGGACCGGTGAACCGTCCGTCGAGACCGCCGACATCGTGATAGTCGGCGCCCGGATCGCAGGATGTGCACTCGCCGTCCGCTTCGCGGAGGCGGGAAAGCGCGTGGCGCTGCTCGACCGTGGTGAGCGGGAAACGGATGTGCTCTCCACTCACTACCTGCAGGACCTGCGGCTGTGGGACGAGCTGGGCGTGCTGCGCGAGTTGCACGAGTTCGGGTCGCCGCCACTGCATTCCACTCGAACGGTCATGGACGGAGTGGATATGTCCGTGCATCACCCGCAGTGGCCGCGGATGTGTGTGCGACGTTCGGGTCTCGACGAGCTCCTGCGTCGCAGAGTCGAAGCCGTCGGGGTGCCGGTGCGCACCGGCGTGACGGTGCGACGGCTGCTGAAGGAGCACAACGGACGGGTTCGGGGGGTGCTGGCGACGAGAGCGGACGGCAGCGAGATCCGGATCCTGGCACCACTGGTCGTGGGTGCGGACGGCAGGAACTCGACGGTTGCGAAGCTCGCGGGTTCCGCCAAGTACGCGGTCACCACCAACGATCGCGATGCCGTCTGGCGGTACTACCGGAATCTGCCGGTGCCGCCCGAGTTCCAGCTGGTTCGCGACGGCCGCGACATCTATTTCATGGTCCCGTGCGACGACGGCCTGACCCTGGTCGTCGCCCAACCGCCTCGCGACGATCCCCGCGACTACCGGAACAGGGAGGTGTTCGAGGAGAACGCGCAGCGCATCATCCCTACGTTGCGCGGTCTCATGGCCGCCGCGGAACAGGTCGGTGACGTCCGCCAGGTACGTCGGATGGACGGCTACTTCCGGGAGGCGGCGGGTCCGGGCTGGGTGCTGATCGGCGACTCCGGGCACTTCAAGGACGTCATCACCGGCCAGGGGATCTCCGACGCCCTGCGGCAGGTACGGATGTTCACCCGCACGGTGCTGCCGGAATGGGGGAGCCCGCGCACCATCGACCGCGCTACCCGACGGTGGTGGAAGGAACGCGACGCCGAAGCGCGTCCGATGTACTACTTCTCCCGGTCGATCGGACTGGGTCTTCCGACCAACTCGGTGGACATCGAACTGTTCCGCTACATCAGTGCGTCCCGCCGGCGCCGGGACAACCTCACGCTCATGCTGAGGCACGAGTACAACCCACGCAGGCTGATGGGTCTGCCCGCGGCGGTGTCCATGGTCCGTGCCGCGAGTCGGCCGCACAATTCGGTGGTCTCCGTCGTCGACGATGCAAGGGCATCGCTGTACCGGCAGTTCGGCCGGAAGCAGGCGAGGTGACATGATGGTGCGCAATCGATTCCAGTCCGGCTGGCGGCATCCCGATCTCGGCGAACGCGGCGACGTGCGCATCGGGTCGGGTGCGGTGAGATACTTCGAACGCGGAGACGGCGAACCGATCGTCCTCGTCCACGGCGCGATGGTCAACGCGAACCTGTGGCGTCGGGTCGTGCCCCCGCTGTCGAAGCAGTTCCGGTGCGTGACGCTCGACCTGCCCTTCGGATCGCACGATACCGGCGTGCCCCACGTCGACCTGTCACTGCCCGGGCTGGCACGACTGGTCGTCGACTCGATCGAGACGCTGGGACTGAGTGGCGCAACCCTGCTGGCGAACGACACGGGCGGCGCGGTCGCGCAGCTCGTCGTCGCACAACGTCCCGATCTCGTCGGACGCCTGGTCCTCACCTCCAGTGATGCGTACGGCGACTGTCCGCCCGCGGCATTCGGCTTCTTCAAGCTCGCGGCATCGGTGCCCGGAGGCCTGCTCCCGATTCTCGCGCCGATGACGGTGCGGTCCTTGCGGCGGCTGCCGATCGCCCAGGGCTGGCTCACCCGCCGGGCACTTCCGTCACACATCTCGGATTCGTATGTGCTGCCGGCGATCCGGGATCGCGGAGTGCGCCGGGACCTGGCACGAGTGGTGACCGGTCTGCAGTCGCGGCACACACTGGAAGCAGCGCGGCACTTCGACAGGTTCGACGGTCCCGTCCTCGTCGCGTGGTCCCGGGAGGACCGATTCTGCCCGCCGGCCAATGCGCACCGGCTCACGAGGGACTTTCCGGATGCACGGCTGGAATGGATCCAGGACGCCTACACCCTCGCACCCGAGGACCGACCCGAGCGGGTGGCCGCACTCGTCTCGCACTTCATCACCACGACCGAAACGAGAGTCCCTCATGACCGATGATCGTCGCGCATGGTGGCGCCATCGCAGTCTCGGCACCCGGCGCGAGCTCACACTGTCCACCGGCCGGCTCGCCTACTTCGAGGCCGGTGCCGGTGAACCGATCGTTCTCCTTCACGGTCCACTCACGAATGCGAACGTCTGGCGCAAGGTGGTTGCCGCTCTGTCCGGGCGCTTCCGCTGCATCGCGCTGGACCTTCCCTTCGGCGCCCATTCCGTCCCGATGCCCGAGGCGGATCTGTCCTTCGCCGGATTGGCGGCGATCGTGACGGAGGCGCTCGAAGAACTCGATCTGCGCGAGGTGACGCTGGTCGGCAACGACGGCGGCACCCCCGTCGCTCAACTGGTTGCCACGACGCGGCCGGACCTCGTCCGACGGTTGGCCCTGACGGCCGGCGGCGCGTACGACAACTGCCCACCGCGGCGGTACCGGGCGATCATGAAGGCCATCGCCTACGCGCCGGCGGCGCGTGAACTGATTCTCGGCCCGTTGCGCATCCGGGCCCTGCGACGGTTGCCGATGTCCTACGGCTGGCTCACGCGTCGACCGGTCGAACCGGCCACCTCCGACTCGTGGGTCCTCCCGGCTCTCGAGAGCGACGCCGTCTACGCAGACCTCCGCCGTATGCTCCGCAGCCTGGAACCGAGCGCTGTCCTCGCGGCCGCAGAGTCGTTCGGTGACTTCCCGGGGCCGGTGCTCGTCGTGTGGTCCCGGGAGGATCGCGTGTTCCCACCCGCACACGCCGAGCGTCTGGCCGGAGATTTCGCGGATGCCGGACTCGAGTGGATCGCCGACTCGTGTTCGCTGCTTCCCGAGGACAAACCGTTCGAAGTGGCACAGCTGCTCGCAGACTTCGTGCAGCGCACCAGCTCGGTGCCGGCTGCCGCAATCTCGACGAACCAGGAGAGCTGAGACGATGCTGGAAATCAGTAGACCCGATGTGGCCGACGACACCCGCACCTTCGACGTCGCCATCATCGGTGGCGGCATCGGCGGAACCGCGCTCGCGGCGATCCTCGCCCGCAACGGCGTCCGGGTCGTGATGATCGAAGCCGGCGGACATCCACGCTTCGCGATCGGGGAGTCGACGGTGCCGGAGACGATCGTCGGGCTGCGGGTGCTGGCGCGTCGCTACGACGTCCCGGAGCTGGGATACCTGGCCGGGCACAACACACTTCGGCGGAAGGTCAGTGCCGCATCCGGGGTGAAACGCAATTTCGGATTCGCGTACCACCGCGAAGGAGAGCCGTTCGCGGCCGAGGAATGCACACAGCATCCGACGTGGAGCCCGCCCATCGGCCCGGATTCGCACTTCTTCCGGCAGGACGTCGACGCCTACATGTTCCAGGTCGCGCTGTCGTACGGTGCGACGGGTCTGACCTACACGCCGGTCACCGCGGTCGACTTCGACTCCGACGGGGCAACCATCCGGACCGCGTCGAGCGGTGACTTCCGGGCCGGCTTCGTGGTGGACGCGGGAGGCATGCGCAGTCTGCTCGGCGAGCAGCTCGATCTGCGCATCGACCCGCCGTACCGGACCCGGTCCCGCACGATCTTCAATCACTTCGTGGGTGTCGAACCGTTCGACCGCGTGGCCCCGCCGCGCAAGCAGCACCTGATGCCGAGCCCGTTCTCCCAGGGAACGCTGCACCACCTGTTCGAGGGCGGCTGGGCGTGGGTGATTCCCTTCGACAACCACGTGGGCACCACCAGTCAACTGTGCAGTGTCGGGATCAATCTCGACATCGACGTGTACCCGAAGCGAGACGACGAGACGCCGGAGGAGGAGTTCTGGGCGCACGTCAACCGCTTTCCCACGATCCAGCGGCAGATGCGGGCGGCCCGGGCGGTGCGGCCGTACACGTCCTCGAACCGGAGCCAGTTCGCCTCGAAGCAGATCGTCGGCGATCGCTGGGTCCTGCTCCCGCACGCGTCCGACTTCATCGATCCGCTGTTCTCCAGCGGTCTCGCGGTCACCATGATGATCCTGAACGCACTCGGTCACCGGCTGATCTCCGCGGTCCGGGAGGGCGACTTCTCGGTGGAGCGGTTCGAGTACGTCCAGACCTGGACGAAGCGGTCGTTCCGGTACTACGACGATCTCGTCAGCTTCTCGTACACCTCCTGGGACCATTTCGACCTGTGGAATGCGTGGCACCGGGTGTGGTGCCTGGCCACCATGTACGGCGCCAACGCGCAGATGCAGACCGTCATGGAGTACGAGAAGACCAGGGACAAGGCGGTGTTCGATCGGTTGGAGCAACCGCCCTACCGCGGGTTGCAGGCCGTCGACAATCCGCGGTTCGCTGCGATGTTCGATGCGGCGTGCGCGGCGATGCAGGCATACCGCGACAAGGAGATCGACGCGACCGAGGCCGGCCACCGCATCCACGTCGCGCTGAAGGAGAGCGAGCTGGTTCCGTCCGCGCGGTGGACCGGTTGGCGAGCGCTGGACCCGGACAATCGTCTGCCCACGGGTGAGTTCACGCTGTGGGATATGACCCGGCTTCTGCTGTGGGGCAAGTACGCCAGTCCGCCCCACATCCGCGGAACCTACTTCACCAACGGATTCGCCGGAGTGGCTAAGGAAGCGGGCAAGTTGTATCTGTCGGAGCTGCGCCACGGCAGCGGGCTGAGCATGCAGGTGGCCCGCGACATGGTGTCGTATCGGAACCGGGACTGGCGTCGGGTCGGCGGACTCGACTAGGCGAATCCGATGACATCGGCACTCGACCTCAACGCGCCGCTGCCGGCGCACTGGTTGCTGGTCTTCCTGGTGCAGGTCACCGTGCTGTTGCTGTGTGCGCGGGTCCTCGGCGGTCTGGCGGTCAGACTCGGCCTGCCCACCCTTGCCGGAGAGTTGCTGGCCGGAGTGCTGCTCGGGCCGTCCGTCCTGGCGCACGTGGCTCCCGGCGTGTGGGGGTGGCTGTTCCCTGCGGAGGGCGGGCAGGTCCACCTTCTCGACGCCGTCGGCCAGTTCGGCGTACTGCTGCTCGTCGGTCTGGCGGGAATGCACGTGGACGTCGGGCGTCTGCGACGGCTGGCCGGCCCGGCAGCCAAGATCAGCCTTGCCGGCCTGCTGATTCCCCTCGCACTCGGTGTCGGCATCGGTGCGATCGCGCCGCCCCCCATGCGTCCGGAGGGCACGAGCCCGGCCGTCTTCGCGATGTTCGTCGGGGTGGCGATCTGCGTGACCGCAGTCCCGGTCATCGCCAAGGTGCTCATGGAACTCGGGCTGACCGACGGCAAGATCGGGCAACTCGTCCTGTCCGCAGCGGTGATCGACGACGTCATCGCCTGGTTCCTGCTCTCGCTGGTGTCCGCGTTGGTGACGGCCGGGGAACTGGGGGCATCGGACGTGCTGGAGCCGGTCGGATGTCTTGTCGGTGTCGTGCTCTTCGCCGCGACGGTCGGCAGGATGCTCGTGCGCCGCGCGGTGCGCCACGCCGAGGCGTCACGCGATTCGACTGCGATGGTGAGCACGGCGGTGATCCTCGTCCTCGGCGGTGCGGCGGCCACGCACGCCATGGGACTGGAGCCGATCCTGGGTGCATTCGTCGCCGGTGTCCTCGTCGGCTCCGGCGGCGTGCGGGCGCCGGTCCTCGCACCCTTGCATGCGGTTGTCATGTCGGTCCTCGCCCCGCTGTTCTTCGCCACCGCAGGGCTCCGGATGGACCTGTCCGGTCTGCTCCGGCCCGGTGTCCTGCTGGCGACGGCCGGGCTCCTCGTCGTGGCCGTCGCCGGGAAGTTCGCCGGTGCGTTCGTCGGCGGCAGACTCAGCGGTCTCGACCGCGCGGAATGTGTCGCTCTGGGGGCCGGGATGAACGCACGCGGTGTGGTGGAGGTGATCATCGCCACCGTCGGCCTGAGCCTGGGGGTGCTCGGCACCGAGGCGTACACGGCCCTGGTCCTGGTCGCCGTCGTCACGTCCGTCATGGCCCCACCCATCCTGCGCCGCGCCGTCGGTCGCTCCGACCGCGCTGCCGAAGAGCAACCCGGCGCGCGACCCGCCGAGTCCCGGTCCGGGGCCGGCACCGTCTCACTCGAGGAACCACGATGACCCTGTCCCGATCCGAAACCGCGCATCCTCCGACATCGCTGCCGCCCGGCCCGAGGTTGCCCGCCGTGGTCCAGACCCTGCTGTTCACGCTGGCGCGGCATCGTATCTATCCCGTGCTCACGCGGCGCTACGGTGACACCTTCCTGATCAAGCCCACCGCGCCGTACCGGCCCATGGTGGTGCTCGGACGGCAGGAGGACATCCGGACGGTCTTCGCCGGCAGCCCCGAGATCTACCATGCCGGCGAGGGCAACGCCATCATGCGTCCGGTCATGGGCGAGCACGCCGTGCTGGTCACCGACGAGGACCGGCACAGGCGGGTCCGGCGGCTGCTCACGCCCGCGTTCAGCGCTCGGGCACTGCAGGGCTACCGCGACGACGTGACCACGCTGGTCCGGCACGAGGTCGCGCAATGGCCCGTGGGCCGCCCCTTCGCCACATTGGGGCGGCTGCAGGACCTCATGCTGGAGGTCATCCTCACCGTCGTGCTGGGTGTCACCGCGCCCGACCGCCTCGCCGAGTTGCGACCCTCGATCCGGCACATCACGGAGATCGACCCGATCACGTTGATGGGACTGCACAGCCCGAAGCTTGCGCGGATCCGGCCCTGGAGCACGCATTGGAAGCATCAGCGCAGATTCGACGAGATCGTCTACGCCGAGATCTCCGAACGCCGGGTCGCAGGCGACCTGCACGACCGGACCGACGTGCTCTCCCGGCTGGTGCAGGCCGCGGTGGAGGACGCAGACGGTGGGCTCGGCGATGCAGAACTGCGTGATCAGCTCATCTCCATTCTCCTGGCCGGGCACGACACCACGGCCACGGGGCTGGCGTGGGCCTTCCACGAACTGGTCCGCAACCCCGGCGTGCTGGCGGCCGCGCAGAAGGCGGCGGACACGTGGGACGACGAGTATCTCGGCGCGGTGGCCAGGGAGGCGCTGCGCATCAAGCCGGTGATCCAGGATGTGGCCCGGCAGCTCACCGCACCTGTCGACCTGGGCGGATACCGGCTGCCCGCGGGCATCACCGTGCTCCCCGCGATCGGCATCGTCCACGCCGACCCCGAGCATCACGAATCACCGGGCGAGTTCCGGCCGGAGCGGTTCCTGGGCGTCCAACCCGCGCCGAACACCTGGATTCCGTTCGGCGGCGGTGCACGCCGGTGTCCGGGTGCCGCGTTCGCGGCCATGGAGATGACGGTCGTCCTGCGGGAGGTGCTGCGCGCCTACGATCTCAGCCCGCCCGGCCGGCATCCGGAGAAGCAGAAGGCACGCAACATCACGACCGTTCCGTCGCGGGGAGCTCGCGTAGTGGCCCGGCGACGCACCACGAAGGCGGTGACGCTGTGAGCCCGACCGTGTTCACGGGAAAGACGTGTGTGGTCACCGGTGCCGGGTCCGGAATCGGCCGCGCACTCGCCGAGAACCTGGCCGGTCGGGGTGCGCGACTCGCGCTCTCCGACATCGACGGCAGCAATCTGGCCGAGACTGCGCGCCGATGTGAATCCCTCGGTGCCCACGTGTCGACGGCACTTCTCGACGTGTCCGATCGAGACGCCGTCTCGCGGTACGCCGAGGAGGTGGTTGCGGAGTTCGGCATCGTGCACCAGGTGTACAACAACGCGGGCATCGCCTATTTCGGCAGTGTCCTGGAGTCGGACTTCGCCGACATGGAACGCGTCCTGGCGGTGGACTACTGGGGCGTCGTACACGGGACGAAGGCGTTCCTGCCGCACCTCGTCGCGTCGGGCGACGGTCACGTCGTCAACATCTCGAGCCTGTTCGGCTTGCTCTCGCTGGGCGGGCAGAGCGCGTACAACTCGGCGAAGTTCGCCGTTCGAGGGTTCACCGAGGCGCTGCGCCAGGAGATGATCGCCGAACGGCTTCCGGTCCGGGTCACGTGCGTGCATCCGGGTGGGATCAGGACTGCGGTGGCACGCAACGCGACGACGGCTCGGGGGATCGACGCGGCGGCGGTCGCGGAGATCTTCGATCGGCGGCTGGCGTTCCATTCACCGGAGATGGCGGCCCGGGCCATCGTCACCGGGGTGCGACGCCGCAGGGCGCGCGTGGTGATCGGCTGGGAGGCGAAGGGGCTCGACATGTTTCAGCGGGTGACCGGAGCGGGGTATCAGCGGGTACTGGCCGTGACCAATCCGTTCACCGCCGCAGCGGATCGGAACCGGAAATGACCGAGCACTTCGATGTCGTCATCGTGGGGGCCGGACTGTCCGGTATCGGCGCCGCCTGTCGTCTCGGACGGGAACTTCCGGACAAGACGTTCGCCGTCTTCGAGGCACGCCCGTGTCTCGGTGGCACCTGGAGTCTGTTCACCTATCCGGGTGTCCGATCCGACTCCGACATGTTCACCCTGAGTTACCCGTTCAAGCCGTGGCGCGGCGCGGACGCGATCGCCGGCCGGCAGGCGATTCTGCACTATCTCGAGGAGGCCGCGGCGGAGGGCGGCCTCGACGGCAGGATCCGGTACAACAGCCGTGTCGTCGAGGCGTCGTGGGATTCGGCCCGCTCGCGGTGGAGTCTCACCGTCGAACAGCGGGTCGGCCCGGACGAGGTGGCCCGCAGCACCGTGACGTGTGCGTTCCTCTACGCCTGTGCCGGGTACTACGACTACGAACGCGCATACACCCCCGAATTCGAGGGCATCGAGTCGTTCACCGGAACGGTGGTCCATCCGCAGTTCTGGCCAGAGGAACTGGACTACACGGGCCGACGCGTCGTGATCATCGGGAGCGGAGCCACGGCCATCACCTTGGCGCCGTCGATGGCGGAGCACGCGGAGCACGTCACGATGCTGCAGCGCTCACCCACGTGGGTGTTCCCGATTCCGCGCCGGGACGTCGCTGCGGACTGGGCGCGGGCGGTGCTGCCGCCGCTCGCAGCCCATCGGTTGATGCGTGCGAAGAACATCGCCTTCACCGGCTCGCTGTACTGGTTCTGTCGCCGGTATCCGCGGGCCGCGCGGTCGCTGCTGACCGGTCTGGTCACCCGCTCCCTGCAGGATCGGGACGCCGTCGCCGAGCACTTCACTCCCACCTATGCGCCGTGGGATCAGAGGCTGTGTGCCGTCGTGGACGAGGATCTGTTCACCGCGATCCGGCACGGCACGGTCACGATGGTCACCGACCACGTCGACCGGTTCCTCCCGGCGGGGATCCGGCTGCGGTCGGGGCGCGTCCTCGAAGCCGATATCGTCGTCACCGCAACCGGATTGCAGATGCAGGTGTTCGGCGGCATCGACTTCGTCGTGGACGGCCGGCCGGTGACGATGTCCGACGAGTTCCTCTGGCAGGGCACGATGGTGACCGGGGTGCCGAATTTCGCGGCGGGGATCGGATATGCGAATGCGTCGTGGACGTTGCGCGCGGATCTCAACGCGCGCGTGATGTGCAGGGTGCTGCGCCATATCGACCGCAACGGACAGGTGCCGGTGGTGCCGCGCCGGGAGGAGACGTTGGCGGCGCGTCCCTTCCTGGATCTGTCGTCGGGCTACATCCGCCGGTCGGTCGATCGGTTTCCGCGTCACGGAGATCGGGATCCCTGGCAGACCAGGAACTATGTGCGCGACGCTCTCACCCTTCGGCGCACATCGCTGCGGGGGTCGCTCGCGCCGTTCAGGTCCACAGGAGCGTCTCGTCGACGCGAAGGCACTGCTGGACAGAATGTTTCGTCAGCCGACCGAACCAGACTTGTGTAGACCATAGTCAGCCGTTTAGAGTCGGACCATGGTCGAATCAAGTCGGACGATGGTCGGCGAGCAGACGGGCGACGCCCCGGTTCGGGACCGATCCAATCTCATGTTGCTCGTACTGTGTTCGGCGGCGTTCATGGCGATGCTCGACGTGTTCGTCGTCAGTGTCGCCTTCGCCGCGATCGGGGAGGGGTATCCCGGATCGTCCCTGGCGGACCTGAGCTGGGTCCTGAATGCGTACACCATTGTGTATGCGGCCCTTCTTATTCCGGCCGGCCGCCTGGCCGACCGATACGGTCGCAGGGCAGGGTTCGTCGTGGGGCTCGTGGTGTTCACGGTCGCGAGCCTGGCGTGCGCGTTCGGTCCGACACTGTGGTGGCTCGTCGGATTCCGGGTCCTGCAGGCGGTCGGTGCGGCGGCCCTGACCCCCACGAGCCTGGGTCTGCTGCTGACGGCACTGCCGCCCGAGCGGCGCGCCACGGCGGTGAAGATCTGGGCCACGTCGACCTCCCTGGCCGCAGCGGTCGGGCCGGTGATCGGCGGGGCGCTCGTGAAGGTGTCCTGGCAGTGGGTGTTCCTGATCAACGTGCCGGTCGGCATCGCGGCGGTGGTGGGGGCCGTCGCGCTGCTGCCCGAGACGAAGGACGCCACCGTGACGCGGATTCCCGACCTCCTCGGCGCGACGGTGCTCGCGGTGGCCCTCGGCTCGCTCGCCCTCGCGCTGGTGAAGGGGCAGGAGTGGGGCTGGTCGGGAACCGGCACCCTGACCGCCTTCGCGGTCGCCGTCGTCGGGCTCGCCGCAGTGGCCGTCCGGATGCGACGGCACCCGGCGCCGGTCGTGGATCCCGCGCTGCTGCGGGTGCGGTCCTTCTTCTGGTCGAACGTCACCGCCCTGCTGTTCTGCACGGCCTTCGGCGCGGTACTGCTGAGCGTGATCCTCCGATTGCAGACGGGTGCGCACTACAGCGCCCTGGTCACGGGTCTGGCGGTGGCACCCAGTCCGCTGATGGTGCCGATCTTCGCGGCGGTGAGCCAGCGCCTGTCGAATCGTCTCGCGCCGTCCACCCTCGTCGCGATCGGCAACGTGCTCGTCGGCGTCGGTGTGATCGTGCTGGCCGTCAGCGCCACCGAAGAAGTGCACTACGCCACGCAGGTGCTGCCGGGTTGGCTCCTCGTCGGTGTGGGCGTCGGCTTCTCGCTGCCCAATCTCCTGGCCAAGGCCACGGTCGATCTGCCGCCCGCACGAGTGTCCACGGGCAGTGCGGTGGTCAACACCAGCCGTCAGATGGGGTACGTGCTGGGCGTGTCCATGCTGGTCGCCATTCTCGGCGAGTTCGGTTCGGCCGACGCCGAGACGTTGGCGGTGTTCACGTACGCATGGTGGGCGATCGCAGTGGTCGCGCTCGCGAGTGCCGCCACCGCGATGGGGATGAGGTCGCGCCGAGTATCCGCCGAGGTGCTCCGGTAGCGGCAGCCGGGCGACGGACCCGCCGGTCGCCTCGTGCGCCGCGGCATCGGACCCCGATGCCGCGGCGCACCTCGCGGCCCGTCAGGGACGGCGTCCCCGGCCGAAAATCACTCGTGCCGGGTCCCGTGCGCCTGCTAGCGTCGCGGCACCCCCGCCTCCGAGTGAATGCCGATCGACGTGACCACCCTCGACCTGACCACCCGCCGCTTCGCGCCACTGACCCTGCTCGGCGTTGCCACCCTGCTGTCCGCCACCGGCAACGGCATCGTGGTCGTCGCACTGCCGTGGCTGGTGCTCGAACAGACGGGCCGGGCCACCGACGCGGCGATCGTCGCCGGCGCAGGCACCGTGCCGCTGCTGCTGGCGAGCCTGCTCACCGGGACCGTGGTCGACCGTTTCGGGCGACGGCGCACCGCACTGGTCTCCGATGCGCTCTCGGCGCTGTCGGTCGCGGCCGTCCCGGTCCTCGCCGCGACCGTCGGACTCTCGGTGCCCCTGCTGGCCGTGCTCGCGGCCCTCGGCGCCGTCTTCGACCCGGCGGGCATCTCGGCGCGCGAATCGATGCTGCCGGCGGCGACCCGCGCCGCCGGGTGGTCACTGGACCGCGCCAACAGTCTCTACGAGGCGAACTACAACCTTGCCTACCTGATCGGCCCGGGTATCGGCGGCGTCCTCATCGCAGCCGTCGGCCCCGTGAACACCCTGTGGGTGACGTCGGCGTGCTTCGTGCTCTCCCTCGTCACCCTCACCTTCCTCCGGCTCGAGCACGCCGGCCGGCCCGACCGGTCCACCCGGCCGGCGTCGCTGTGGGCCGGCACGCTCGAGGGGATGCAGTTCGTGTGGCGAGACCGGTTGCTGCGCACGCTCGCACTGGTCGACATGGTCATCGTGGCATTGTTCCTCCCGATCGAGTCGGTGCTGCTTCCGACCTACTTCACCGGCATGGACGCACCGGCCCGGCTCGGCTGGGTGATGATGTCGGTGAGTGTCGGTGGGCTGGTGGGAGCCCTGGCCTACGGTGCCTTCGCGTCGCGTCTGCGGCGCCGCACCCTGATGCTCGTCGCGGTCACGGTGCTGGGTGCGGCGACCATCGGCATGGCGTTCCTGCCGTCGCTGTGGGTCCTCGTGCTGCTGGGCATCCTCATCGGCCTGGCGTACGGCCCGGTGGGGCCGATCGTGAACTGGGCCATGCAGACCCGCAGCCCGGAGCACATGCGGGGCCGTGTCGTCGGCGTGATGACCTCGACCGCGTACGCGGCGGGCCCGGCCGGGATCCTGGTCGCCGGGCCCCTGATCGACTCGACGGGGGTGCGCACGACGTTCTTCGCGCTGGCCCTGCCGATGGTCGGTGTCGCGGCGGTGTGCTTCGCGCTGCCCGTCCTGCGGGAACTGGATCCTGACGCGGAGTCCCGTTCGCCCTACCGTCCGTAGCCGCCTCCACCCGGAGTCTCGACCACGAGCACGTCATCGACCCCGACCTCGACGGAGTCGCAGCCGGCCATGCGGGTGACGGTGCCGTCGGCGCGCTCGACGCGGTTGCCGCCCAGGGCTCCCGGCTCGCCGCCGGCCATCCCGTACGGCGGCACGCGCCGGTGCCCGGACAGCGTGCTGACGGTCATCGGCTCGAGGAACCGGAGCCGCCGCACGGCGCCGTCACCGCCGCGCCACCTGCCGTCGCCGCCGCTGCCGTGCCGAATCGTGAACGCTTCCAGCAACACCGGCAGGCGCCACTCCAGTACCTCCGGATCGGTGAGTCGCGAATTGGTCATGTGGGTCTGCACCACCGATGTCCCGTCGAACCCCTCGCCCGCGCCCGACCCGGAGCCGAGCGTCTCGTAGTACTGGTACCGCTCGTTGCCGAAGGTGACGTTGTTCATGGTCCCGGCACCCTCGGCCTGCACCCGCAGCGCCGCGTAGAGCGCGCCGGTGACTGCCTGCGACGTCTCGACGTTGCCCGCGACGACCGCGGCGGGGAATTCGGGGGCGAGCATCGACCCGTCGGGTACGACGATGCGCAGCGGACGCAGACAGCCGTCGTTGAGGGGGATGTCGTCGGCGACCAGCGTGCGGAAGACGTACAGTGTCGCGGCCCGCGCGACCGAGGAGGGCGCATTGAAGTTCGACGCGAGTTGTGGTGACGTACCGGTGAAGTCGATCGTCGCCGAACGTGCCTGCCGGTCGACGGTGATCCGGACCGCGATCACCGCACCGGAGTCCATCTCGTAGCGGTACTCGCCGTCGTGGAGACGGTCGACGACACGGCGCACTTCCTCCTCGGCGTTGTCCTGCACGTGCCGCATGTAGGCCTCGACGACGTCGAGACCGAAGTGGTCGATCATCCGGCCCACCTCGACCACGCCGCGAGCATTGGCCGCGACCTGGGCGCGCAGATCCGCCAGGTTGGTGTCGGGGTTCCGGGACGGGTATGGGCCACCGCTGAGCAGCGCCCGCGTCTCGGTTTCCCGGAAGGCCCCGTTCTCGACGAGCAGCCAGTTGTCGAACAGCACACCCTCCTCGCGGATGTCGCGGCTGGCGGCGGGCATGGAACCCGGTGTCGTTCCGCCTATTTCGGCGTGGTGCCCGCGGGAGGCGACGAAGAAGAGGATGTGCTCGCCGGACCCGTCGAACACCGGCGTGATCACCGTGACGTCCGGCAGGTGGGTACCGCCGTGGTACGGGTCGTTGACCGCGTACACGTCACCGGACTTCATCGACCCGTGCCGGCGGCGCACCACTTCCTGCACGCTCGTCCCCATCGAGCCGAGATGGACGGGGATGTGCGGCGCATTCGCGATCAGGTTTCCGTCCGGATCGAACAACGCGCACGAGAAGTCCAGGCGTTCCTTGATGTTCACGGACTGCGCGGTGGACTCGAGAGTCGTGCCCATCTGCTCGGCGATCGACATGAACAGGTTGTTGAAGATCTCGAGCATCACCGGATCGGCATGGGTGCCCACCGCCGCGTCGTCGTGGGCGCGCACCCGCGCCAGCACGAGATGGCCCTGTTCCGACATCGCCGCCTCCCAGCCGGCCTCGACGACGGTGGTCGAGTTGTCCTCCGCGACGATGGCCGGGCCGGCCACGGAGTCGCCGGGGGCCAGGTGCTCACGACGGTACAGCGGTGCCTCGCGCCACGACCCGTCGACGAACATCCGGACGGTGTCGCGGGGCGGGCGGGTGGACCCGGTCGCGCCGCTGTCGGTGCGACCGAGCCCGGACAGATCGGGCCGGCGCGTGGCCCCGACGGCCTCGACCGCGACGGCGTCGACGATCAGCGGCCGGTCCATGAGGAACGAGTAGGTGCGCCGGTGCACGGCCTCGAACTCCGCGGTCATCGTCGCCGGGTCGGCGAGCGCGACGGGCACGGAGGTGTCGGTGCCGTCGTAGCGCAGGTGTGCCCGGGCGGTCACGTCGATGCGCTCGGTGGGCACGTCCTCGTCGAGCAGTTCCGTACGCGCCGCAGCTTCGAGTTCGGCGGCGACGTCGCGCAGCCGGGGCATCGCCTCGTCGTTCAGTTCGACGACGACGGACTGCTCACGCATCGCGGTGGTGTCCGCGAGACCCATGCCCAGCGCGGACAGGACACCGGCCAGGGGCGGCACGAGGACGGTCCGGATGCCGAGCGAGTCGGCGACCGCGCAGGCGTGCTGTCCGCCGGCCCCGCCGAAGGTCGTCAGGGCGTACTCGGTGACGTCGTGGCCCTTCTGCACCGAGATGTGCTTGACGGCGTTGGCCATGTTCGCGACCGCGATCTGCAGGAAGCCCGCGGCGACCTCCTCGGGGCTGCGGTCGTCGCCGGTCGCCTCCCGGATCTCGGCCGCCAGGGCGGTGAACCGCGCCCGCACCGTCTGCTCGTCCAGCGGTTCGTCGCCGCCGGGGCCGAACACGTGCGGGAAGTGGGCGGGCTGCACGCGCCCGAGCATGACGTTGGCATCGGTGACGGTGAGCGGGCCGCCGCCCCGATAGCAGGCCGGACCGGGGTCGGCGCCGGCGGAGTCGGGCCCCACCCGGTACCGGCTGCCGTCGAAGTGCAGAATCGATCCGCCACCGGCGGCGACGGTGTGGATGTCCATCATGGGGGCCCGCAACCGCACCCCGGCGACGACGGTGTGGAAGACGCGCTCGTATTCGCCCGCGAAGTGCGACACGTCCGTCGACGTGCCACCCATGTCGAACCCGATCACCTTGCCGAACCCGGCCAGGGCCGACATCCGGCTCATGCCGACGATGCCTCCGGCCGGACCGGAGAGGATCGCGTCCTTGCCGCGGAAGTGCATCGCCTCGGTGAGCCCGCCGTTGGACTGCATGAACATCAGCCGGACACCCGGCAGTTGGCCGGCCACGCGGTCGACGTAGTGGCGGAGCACGGGGGACAGGTACGCGTCGACGACGGTGGTGTCGCCGCGCGGGACGAGCTTCATCAGCGGGCTCGCCTCCGCGGACAGGGAGATCTGGCCGAAGCCGAGACGCTCGGCGAGGTCGCCGACGGCATGCTCGTGCTGCGGATACAGGTGGCTGTGCATGCACACTACGGCGACGGAGTCGATCCCGTCGTCGCGCACCTGCCTCAGATCGCGCTCGAGCCGGTCCAGATCCGGGGCCCGCAGCACCGTGCCGTCGGCTCCGATCCGTTCGTCGACCTCGATCACCCGCTCGTACAGCAGCTCGGGCAGCACGATGTTGCGGTCGAAGATCCGCGGCCGGTTCTGGTAGCCGATGCGCAACGCGTCTCGAAAACCTGAGGTGATCACCAGGGCGGTCCGGTCGCCCGTGCGCTCGAGCAACGCATTCGTCGCGACGGTGGTGCCCATGCGCACCTGCTCGACGAGGCCGGGGGTGACGGGTTCGCCGGCCGGTACCCCGAGCAGCTCCCGGATCCCGGCCACGGCCGCGTCCCGGTAGCGGGACGGGTTCTCCGACAGCAGCTTGTGGGTCACCAGGGTGCCGTCGGGCCGCCGGGCGACCACGTCGGTGAAGGTGCCGCCGCGGTCCACCCAGAACTCCCAGCGCCCGGGTGCCCGGTCTCGTCCGCTCGTCTGCTCCGCTGTCGCCATGCCAGCAGGTTAGTCACCGCGTACGGGACGGCCCCGGACCCCGGGACTCAGGTGGTGACGGCGGCGGCCGTCGCCGGGGCCGGCGCGACCTCCCCGCGTCCGATGCCGCGCCGGGCCCGGGCCGCGCCGATCCCGCGGCACGCCAGGTAGATGACGAATGCGATGGCGGTGATGAACGCCGAGACCGGCACCCCGGGTGCGAGGGCGAGCAGGATGCCGCCGACCGCGGAGACCTCCGCGAAGAGTACGGCCAGCATCGTCGCAGCCAGCGGGCCGCTCGCCACGCGGGCCGCAGCGGCGGCCGGGGTGATGAGCAGCGCCATCACCAGTAGCGCCCCGACGATCTGCACGCCGAGGGCGGCGGTGATTCCGACCAGAACGGCGAAGACGATGGACAGCGCCCGCACCGGCACTCCGCGTGCCGCGGCGACCTCGGGGTCGGTGCTGGCGAACAGCAGCGGCCGGTAGATGACCAGCATGGTGCCGATGACGCCGACGGCGCAGGCGGCGAGCAACGCGATGCCGGTGCCGCCCGGCGCGACGATCTGGCCGGTGAGGAGGGAGAACGCGGCGCCGGTGCGGCCGTCGTAGGCCCAGAGCAGGAGCACGGCCAGCCCGAGCCCGAACGCCATGACGACGCCGATGACCGAGTCGCGTTCGCGGGCGCGGGCGCCGAGAACGCCGAAGAGGACGGCCGCCACCACGGCACCGACCACGGCCCCGAGCCCGACGGAGACCCCGACGATCAGGGCCGCGGCGGCACCGGTGAGGGAGAGTTCGGAGGTGCCGTGCACGGAGAACGCCATCTGACGGCTGATCACCAGCGGCCCGATCACGCCCGCGAGCAGGCCGAGGATCGCGCCGGCGAGCAGCGCCTGCTGCACGAAGTCGTACTGGAGCAGGTCGACGGTGGCCTGCACGTCGAACATCCGGCCCATCGCGTCGGTGAACTTGCTGCTCAATGCTGATCCTCGTGATGGTCGTGGTGGACGCCCTCCCCGGGGCGCAGTCCGCCGGCACTGCCGAGTGCGTCGATGGCGTCGCCGGTGCCGACGACGACGAGACGGCCGCGGATCTCGAGGACTTCGACGTCGGTCCGGTACAGCTCGGAGAGCACCTCGGAGGTCATCACCTCGGCCGGGGTGCCGATGCGGAACTGTCCGTCGACGAGATAGAGCACGCGGTCCACCAGCGGCAGGATCGGGTTGATCTCGTGGGTGACGAACAGCACGGCGGTGCCGTGTTCGCGGCGGCGACGGTCGATGAGGGACGACACGAGGTGCTGGTTGGCCAGGTCCAGGCTGAGCAGCGGTTCGTCGCAGAGCATGACCCGGGGGTCGCCGACGAGGGCTTGGGCGATGCGCAGCCGTTGCTGCTCGCCGCCGGAGAGGGAGCCGATCGGGGCGTTCGCGTAGGCCTCGGCGCCGACCTGCCGGATCGCGGCGTCGACGGCGCCCCGGCGGGCCTTCCAGTAGCGCAGGCCGGTGCCCCAGCGGTGGCCGTCGACGCCGAGCCCGACGAGGTCGCGTCCGCGCAGCGGCACACCCTCGTCGAGCGACTTCTGTTGCGGCACGTAGCCGACGTGCGAGTTGCCCGTGCGGGCGGGCACGCCGGCGATCGTGGCGGTGCCGCCGCTGAGCGGGAGCTGGCCGAGCAGGACCTTCAGCAGCGTGGACTTGCCCGCGCCGTTGGGGCCGAGCACCGCGACGAACTCGCCGGGCTCGACGGTGAGATCGAGATCCCGCCACAGGACACGGTCGCCGAAGGCCATGCCCGCGTTGCGGAGTTCGACGGCGGCGCTGAGGCCGGGGGCCGTCGCAGGCGCGCCCGGTGCCGTGGCGGTGCCGTCCGGGGTGACGTCGGCCGGTGTGGTCACGGAAGTGATGTCCTTGCCCTGCTCGAAGGGTCAGCGGGCGGCGTCGAGGGCGGCGGAGAGCGCCTCGGCCGTCTGCTTCTGCCACTGAATGTAGTCCACACCCTCGGGCAGGGTCTCGGTGACTTCGACGACGGGGATGCCCGCGGAGTCCGCGGTCGCCCGCATGTCGCGGCTGACCTTGTCCTCGGTCTGGGGGTTGTGGATCAGGACGTCGACCTGCTTGTCGAGGAGCAACTGGCGGGTCGCGGCGATCGCGGCGGGCGACGGGTCGGTGCCGTTCTCGATCGCGTTCGTGAAGTCGGCGGGGGTGCGGTCCTCGAGCTTCGCGGACGTGACGAGGTAGTGGCCGATGGATTCGGTCTGCGCGACGGGGGTGTTCGCGTGGGCGGCGGCGATCGCGGCGGTCACGTCGGTGACCTCGTGCAGCTGCGAGTGGAACGCGTCGGCATTGGCGCGGTAGGTGTCGGCCCCGGCCGGATCCAGCTCGGCGAGCCGGTCGGCGACGGCATGGGCGACGGCGTCGGCGGCGGCCAGGTCGTACCAGACGTGCTCGTTGACGCCGCTGTGGTCGTGCCCGGCGTGCGCGTCGCCTTCCTCGGCCGCATGGGTCTCGCCCTCGTGTTCTTCGGACGCATGGGTTTCGTCCTCGGGTGCGCTGCCCGCCGAGTGGTCGTGGCCGTCGTCGAGATCGCTGCCGGTACCGGACTCGAACAGGGCCATGGCGTCGACCGTAGCGGCGCCGGCTCCGGTGGAGTCGAGGATGTCGTCGACGAACTGGTCGTAGCCGCCGCCGTTGTAGACGACGAGCGAGGCGTCGCTGATCGCGGCCGCGTCGGCGGGGCTGGCTTCGTACGAGTGCGGGTCGGCGGACGGTTCGGTGATCAGGGACTGCACCTCGATGCGGTCGCCGGCGACGGCCTGCGCGACCGAACCCCACACGTTGGTGGAGGCGACGACGCGGATCTCGCCGGATCCGGTGGCCCCGTCGCCCGAGTCGCTGCCGCACGCGGCGAGGGTGAGCGCGGCGGCGCAGGTCAGGCCCACGGTCGCGGTGGCGGCGCGCATTCGGCGAGGCAGTCGCACTGTTCCATCTCCTGTGATCACGTTCGGCCGGACGGCCGGGAGGGGCGCGGTTCTCCTTATTGGAAACCGTTACCGTTCCACTTTAGCGGATGTCCGGGTGTGCGCCCATCCGGCCCGATTCGTCGCCGCGGCGCCGACCGGATACCGTCCGTTCATGCCCAGGTCTCGTCAGCCGCGTCCCCAGGCCACCCTGGCGTCGATTGCTGCCGAGCTGAAGATCTCCCGCACCACCGTCTCCAACGCCTACAACCGGCCGGACCAGCTGTCCGCCGAGCTTCGCGAGCAGATCCTCGAGGTCGCCAAGCGCCGGGGCTACGCCGGCCCGGACCCGATGGCCCGGTCGCTGCGTACCCGCCGGGCCGGGGCGGTGGGCGTGCTGCTCACCGAAGCGCTGAGTTACTCGTTCCGGGATCCGGCCGCGATGAGTTTCCTGTCCGGCCTGTCCGAGTCCTGCGAGGCCGCCGGTGAGGGCCTGCTGCTCATTCCCGCCGGACCGGACCGCGACGAGGAGGAGGCGGCGCAGGTCGTGCACGGTGCCGCGGTCGACGGCTTCGTCGTCTACTCGGTGCCGTCCGACGATCCGTATCTCGCCGCGGTCCTCGAACGGAACCTGCCCCTGGTGGTGTGCGACCAGCCCCGCGGCATCGCGAGCGCGCCGCTGGTCGGCATCGACGACCGCGGTGCGATGCGCGGGCTCGCCGAGCACCTCATCGGTCTGGGCCACCACCGGATCGGGGTGCTGTGCATGCGTCTCGGCCGTGACCGCCGCGACGGCGTCGTCGATACCGCCCGGTTCGAGTCCGACCGCTTCCATGTCCAGCACGAGCGGATCCTCGGCGTGCAGGAAGCCCTGCGGACGGCGGGGATCGACCCCGCGAGCCTCACCGTCGTCGAACGCTATGCGCACACCGCGGAGGACGGCGCCTCCGGTGCCGCGCAGGCGCTGGCGGCGGACCCGGCGATCACCGCCCTGATGTGCACGACCGACGTGCTCGCGCTCGGCGCGCTGGCGTGGGCGCGCAGTGCCGGTCTCGAGGTACCCGGACAGTTGTCGATCACCGGCTTCGACGGGATCGGCGAGGCCCTGCGCGAAGGCGTGACCACCGTGCGCCAGCCTCAGGAGGAGAAGGGCAGACGCACCGGCGCCCTGCTCATGGCCGCACCGTCACATTCCGGGGTCGCGACGGTGGAGACGCTCCCGACGGAACTGCTCATCGGCCAGACCACCGGCGTGCACGACGAGACGTCGATCTACGCCGAGTGATCGACGGCCGACAGCGTCCGGTCCGTCTCCGCAGGTGCCGCCAGCAGCTGCGCGCACCGCAACAGCCCGAGGTGGCTGTACGCCTGGGGGTGGTTGCCGAGTGACCGCTCTGCCACGGGGTCGTACTCCTCGCTGAGCAGGCCGGTGGGCCCTGCCGCGTCGACGAGCTGCGCGAACAGCGCCTCCGCCTGCGGACGGGCACCGACGAGGAGATATGCCTCCACCAGCCACGCCGCGCACAGGTGGAAGCCGCCCTCGGTGCCCGGGAGGCCGTCGTCGTGCAGGTAGCGGTACACCGTCGAACCGCTGCGCAGTTCCGCCTCCGTCGCGACGACCGTCGCGTGGAATCGCGGGTCGTCGGGGTCGATGAGTCCGGACAGGCCGATGAACAGTGTCGCCGCGTCGAGATCGGTGCCGTCGTAGGCCGCGGTGTAGGAGCTCACGTCGTCGTTCCAGCCCTTCTCCAGCACCTCCTCCGCGATCTCGGTGCGCAGCCCGACCCAGCCGGCGCCGGCGGGGCGCCCGAAGTTCTCGGCCAGCGTCAGCGCGCGGTCCACGGTCAGCCAGCCCATGACCTTCGAGTAGACGTGGTGGCGCGGGTTGTCGCGGATCTCCCAGATGCCGTGGTCGGGCTCGAACCAGCGACACTCCACGGCAGTGACCATGGCGCACACCAGTTCCCAGTCCCGGTCGGTGAGCGCCTGATCGTGCGGGACGCCACGCTCCTCACGGCGGTGCGCCAGCGCCGAGATCAGATCCACGATCGGACCGAACACGTCGAGCTGGACCTGCTGACTCGCGGCGTTGCCGACCCGGACGGGCCGGGAGCCCGCGTAGCCGGGCAGCGTGTCGATGACCGCCTCGGGTGGCAGGGCACCGCCCGCCAGCGTGTACAGCGGGTGCAGGCGCTCGGGGCCCGGAACGGTCTCGAGCACTCGGTGCACCCAGTCCAGATAGGCGTCCGCCTCGGCGAGCGATCCGACGCTCACCAGCGCGTGCGCGGTCAGCGCGGCATCGCGCAGCCAGCAGTAGCGGTAGTCCCAGTTGCGGACGCCGCCGATCTCCTCGGGCAGCGACGTGGTCGCGGCCGCCATGATGGATCCCGTGGGTGCGTGCACGAGACCGCGCAGGGTCAGTGCCGACCGCTTCATCAGGTCCCGTTTGAGCGGCGGCAGGTCCAGACCCGCCGCCCACTTCCACCAGTACTCCTCCGCGGAGGCGCGCCGCTGCACCTCGGCGACCGGATGCGGTCCGATATCATCTGTGCCACAACGGAATTCGAGGATGATGTCGCCGTCCGACGGGTCGACGACGGCGTGGGCGGTCTGATGGGCACCGTCGGTGGTGATGTTCCACTCGACGCCGGGGGAGCGCAGCACGTACGGCTCGTTGAAGCCCAGTATCCGCAGGCCGTCCGCCACGGGCTCGAGCCCGACCTGGCCCTGTCCGAACTCGGGGCGCGGGGCGAACGTCACCACCGCCCGGGCCTTGCCGGAGATGACCCGGGTCAGGTCGGTGCGCCCCGGTTCGACGTCGTGCGGCAGGTAGTCGATCACCGCGAGACTCGCCCAGCGGGTCACCACGGTCATGGTGCCGTCGATGTAGCGCTGGCTCAGGGGCAGGGCCTCACGGCTCGGCCCGATGGTGAAGTGCCCGGCGGGTTCGCCGCCGAGCAGGTGCGCGAACACCGCCGCGGAGTCCGGCTCGGGATGGCACAGCCACGTCACGGTGCCGTCCGGGGTCAGCAGGGCCTTCGCGCGCGGGCTCGCCAGCATCGTCAGCCGCTCGATCGGGCAGGCCGCCGCCCCCGAGAGCCAGGTGCGGCGCTGCTCGAGCAGGAACGCGAGCGCGGCCGCGACGTCCTCGACCGTGCCGATCCGGTACTGCGCGGCGGTCTCGCCGTCGCCGACCTTGACCCCCACGTCCGGGCCGTGGAGGGACGCGAAGGCCTTCTCGTCCGTCACGTCGTCGCCGAAGAAGACCGCGGCGCTCGCCGACTCCTGATGGCGGATGATGTCCAGTGCGTGGCCCTTGTCGGTGGGCACGACCGCCAGTTCGATGACGGCCTTGCCCTCGGTGACCTGCACACCCGGATGCCGGGCGAGATCACCGCGGACCAGCGACAGTGCCTGCTCGGCGTCCCCCGGATCGGCGTTGCGCACGTGCAGCGCGGCACTCGCCGGCTTGGACTCGACGTGCACGCCGTCGTAGCGGGCGGCGATCACCTCGAGCTCGGCGACGATGTCGCGCAGCAGCTGCCTGGCATCGCTGTCGATGGCGTGGACGAAGCCGATGTCGAACTCCGAGCCGTGGCTGCCGACGAGCTGCACCTCGGCGGGCAGGCGGGAGAGGGCGGCGAGATCCTTCAGGGCCCGGCCGGAGATCACGGCTGCAGCCGTGGACGGCAGCCCGGCGAGCGCGCGCAGGGCGCGGACCGACTCGGCGTTCGGGAACGCCTTGTCCGGGTCCGAGACGATCGGCGCGACGGTTCCGTCGTAGTCGGAGGCCACGAGGAGTCGCGGGGTCCGCGCCAGCGCGACGAGGGCACGGCGCAGGTCGATCGGGAGGTCTTGGGCGCTCACTCACTCAAAGGTAGGTGATCGGGCCGCCGGCGTCGTCTCCCATGTCCGGTTCGGGACGTGTTTCCTGTTACATTCTGCGTCTCGCGGCGCAGGTCAGCCTTCCTGGACCGGAATCGAGGCGGGACGGTGGGATCCGTCGCCGAGCAGCAGCTCGACGGTCAGCTCCAGCCGCCGCGCGACGTCGGTCGCGGACGAACGCCGCGTCAGCCACGCCACGAGGTTCGACAGCCACACGTCGCTGATGACGCGGGCGATCGCGAGCTCCTCCTCGGTGGGCTCGCCCTCGTTCATCGCGCGGGCGAACAGCCGGTCCATGAGCAGGCCGACCTGATCGACCTCGGCAGCGGCAGAGGCGTCGGCGAACATGAACGCCCGGGTCATGGCCTCGGTGAGCAGCGGGTCGCGCTGCATGGCCTTCGTGATCAGACTCAGGATGAGCTGCATCCGCTCGAGCGGTGTGTGACCGGGCGGGATCTTGCCCTTGCCTTCGATGCGTGCGAACTCGCGACCGAGGGCGGAGACGAGCAGATGCACTTTCGACGGGAAGTACCGGTACAGGGTGCCGACTGCCACGTCGGCCTTCTCGGCGACGGAGCGCATCTGCACGGCCTCGTACCCGCCCTTGGACGCGAGCGCCAGGGTGGCGTCGAGTATCCGCTTGCGGCGTTCCTTCTGGGCGTTGGAACTGAGATCGTCCTCGGTGAGGGCGGTAAGAGTTCCGCTGCCGGTGGAACGCGAGCGCGACGATGTCGTCATCGAGATGTCTTCCTCTGCCTTGACTCTGAACCGGCTGTCATATTAGAACACGTTCTAGGCATTGTGTCATTCCCGAAAGGCGGAAACCCGCTGTGAGCATCGCCACCACCGACGAACAGCTGGCCGCCCAGGCCTCGGTACGATCCTGGGCGCGCGCCATGCCGCCGATCCAGAACCTACGTGACCACCCGGCCGGAATGTGGCAGCCGGGGTGGGCGTCGCTCGCCGAACTGGGGATCTTCGCCGTCGCCGTGCCCGAGGCGGCGGGCGGCGCCGACGCCACCGTCGTCGACCTGGGGACGATGCTCGAAGAGGCTGCGTACCACCTCGCGACCGGGCCGGTGCTGCCCACCGCCCTGGCCGCCCTCGTCTTCGGCCGGGCCGCCGGCTCCGACGGCGTCAAGTGGGCGGAGCTGCTCGCCGAGGGCGCCCTGCCTTCCGCGGTCGCACTGGACGGTGCGCTCACCGCCACCGCGCGGGAGGGCGGGTACGACCTCGACGGCGATGCGGGACCGGTGATCGGCGGCGAGCCCGGGGTCGCGGTCCTCGCCCGTATCGGCGCCGACGACGGAACCGAACGCTGGGCGCTGCTCGATGCGGACGCCCCCGGGCTGAGCCTCGAACCGCTCGACACCCTCGACAAGTCCCGGGCCCTCGCACGAGTGCGGCTCACCCGCGTCGCCGTCACGTCCGACCGCGTCGTCTCCGTTCCGGCCGGTCTGGTCCGCGACCTCGCCGCCACCCTCGCCGCGGTCGAACTGTCCGGGGTCGCCGGGTGGGCCCTGACCACGGCCGTGGAGTACGCCGGGATCCGCGAACAGTTCGGAAGACCCATCGGCTCCTTCCAGGCGGTCAAGCACCTGTGCGCCGAGATGCTGTGCCGCACCGAGAAGATCCGGGCGACGGCCTGGGACGCCGCCGTGGCGGCCGACGCGGCGCCGCACGAACTGCCACTGGCCGCGGCCGTCGCCGCTGCCGTGGCTCTCGACGCCGCCGTGCAGAACGCCAAGGATGCCATCCAGGTGCTCGGCGGCATCGGCTTCACGTGGGAGCACGACGCCCACCTGTACCTGCGCCGCGCCGTCGCCACCCGTCAGCTGCTCGGCGGCTCCGCCGCCTGGCGGGCCCGGGTCGCCGGTCTCGCCCGCTCGGGGGCGCGTCGGCACCTCACCGTCGATCTGAGTGCCTTCGACGACGAACGCGCGCGTATCCGCGCCGAGATCGCACAGCATCTCGATCGGCCCGGACCGCAACGGCGGGCCGCGCTCGCCGAGGCCGGGCTCCTGGCCCCGCACTGGCCGCCGCCGTACGGACGGGGCGCACACGCCGCGCAGCAGATCCTCATCGAGGAGGAACTCGCGGCCGCCGGGGTGGAGCGGCCCGACCTGGTCATCGGGTGGTGGGCTGTGCCCACCATCCTCGAGCACGGAACCGCCGAGCAGATCGAACGTTTCGCCGCACCGACCCTGCGCGGGGAGATCGTCTGGTGCCAGCTGTTCTCCGAGCCCGGCGCAGGATCCGACCTGGCGTCGCTGCGCACCACCGCGGAACGAGTCGACGGTGGCTGGCGCCTGCAGGGGCAGAAGGTGTGGACGTCGCTCGCGCAGGAGGCGGACTGGGCGATCTGCCTGGCCCGCACCGATCGTGAGGCCCCGAAACACAAGGGCATCACCTACTTCCTCGTCGACATGAAGTCCGCAGGCATCACCGTCTCGCCGCTCCGGGAGATCACCGGCGACGCACTCTTCAACGAGGTGTTCCTCGACGGCGTGTTCGTTCCCGACGAGTGCGTCGTCGGTCCGCTCGGCGGCGGGTGGCGGCTCGCGCGCACCACGCTCGCCAACGAACGGGTCGCGATGAGCGGCGGGTCCTCGCTCGGGAAGGCGGTCGAGCAACTGCTGGACCTGGTGGCGCCCGGCGACCCGGTGGCCGAGGACCGGATCGGCGGGCTCGTCGCCGAGGCCACAGCCGGTTCGCTCCTCGAGCTGCGGACCACCCTTGCGCAGCTCGACGGTCAGGATCCCGGTCCGGCGTCGAGCGTGCGCAAGCTGATCGGCGTGCGGCAGCGTCAGGACACCGCGGAACTCGCGATGGATCTCGCCGGCGAGGCCGGCTGGGTCGAGGGGCCGCTGACGCGCGAGTTCCTCAACACGCGTTGCCTGACGATCGCCGGGGGCACCGAGCAGATCCTGCTCACCCTCGCGGCGGAGCGCCTGCTGGGTCTGCCGCGCGGCTGACCGGTACTTCCACGTGCCGCGCCGAGGTGATACAACTAGAACACGTTCTAATCGAAGGTGGATTCGTGGACTTCGCTCGTGACGACACGCAGGAGGCCGTGGCCGAGGTCGCGGTGGGCCTGCTGGCCCGCGACCTGGGCCCGGACGAACTGTGGCGTGCCCTCGCCGATGCCGACCTGCTCTCCCTCGCCCTGCCCGCGCGGCTCGGCGGTGACGATCTCGGCGTCGCCGAGGTCACCGCTCTGCTCACCGAGATCGGGCGTGGCGCCGCACCCGTTCCTGCCCTGGCGACCCTGGGCTTCGGCGTGCTGCCCGTCCGGACTCTCGCCACCGAGGCGCAGCAGGACGAACTGCTCGCGGGCATCGGTGCCGGCGCCGTCCTCACCGCCGCGCTCGCCGAGGCCGGCCGCGCCTTCCCGGCGTCCCCCGCCGCCTCGGCGGTGCCCGACGGTGCCCGCCACACCGTCACCGGGCACTTCGTCGGCGTCCCGTACGCGGCGACGGCGCGACGGATCCTGGTGCCCACCGCCGCCGGCGTGATCGCCGTCGAACCCACGACGCCGGGCGTCACCCTCACCGAGAGCCCGTCGTCGGCCCGTTCCCCCGAGTTCTCGGTGCGGCTCGACTCCGCGCCGGGCCTGCGCCTCGGCGACGGCGCCGACCCGGCCGCCGACGTTGCCGTCCTGTACCGTCTGGCACTCGCCGCGGTGGGCGCCTATGCGGACGGACTGCTCTCGGGGGCAACGCGACTCACCGCACAGCACGTGAGTACCCGGCATCAGTTCGGCAGGCCGCTCGCGACGTTCCAGGCGGTGGCCCAGCAGATCGCCGACGTCTACGTCACCTCCCGCACCCTGCACGTCGCGGCACTCGCCGCGGCCTGGCGCGTCGCGCAGGACGCCCGCAGCACCGCCGCGGACGACGACCTCGACGTCGCCGCGTACTGGATCGCAACGGAGCTGCCGCCCGCGATGGGCGTGCTGCACCACTTGCACGGCGGTCTCGGTGTGGACGAGACGTACCCGCTGCACCGCTATTCCTCGACCGCAAAGGACTTGGCGCGCCTGCTCGGCGGCGCCTCGTACCGACTAGACCTCGTGGGGGCCCGGTGTTCATCGATCTGACCGACGAGCAGCGCGCGCTGCAGGCGGAACTGCGACGGTACTTCGCCGACCTGATCTCGCCCGAGGAAGCCGCGGTCATGCGCACCGAGCGTCACGGACCCACCTACCGGGAGGTCGTGCGCCGGATGGGCAAGGACGGCTGGCTCGGTGTCGGCTGGCCCGTCGAATTCGGCGGCCGCGGCTTCGGTGAGGTCGAGCAGCAGATCTTCGTCAACGAGGCCGTGCGCGCCGACGTGCCGCTGCCCAGCGTGACCCTGCAGACCGTCGGACCGACCCTGCAGGTCTACGGGACCGAGGAACAGAAGCGGAAGTTCCTGCCCGCCATCCTCGCCGGGGAGGTGCACTTCGCGATCGGCTACTCCGAGCCCGACGCCGGAACCGATCTCGCGGCGCTGCGCACCACGGCCGTGCGCGACGGCGACCACTACGTGGTGAACGGCCAGAAGATCTTCACCACCGGCGGCCACGACGCCGACTACATCTGGCTCGCGGTACGCACCGGCAGCGCCGACTCGCGGCATCGCGGTATCTCGATCCTCATCGTGGACACCAAGGATCCCGGCTTCGGCTGGACGCCCATCATCACCTGCGACGGTGCGCATCACGTCAACGCCACCTACTACAGCGACGTGCGCGTCCCGGCCGAGATGCTCGTCGGCGAGGAGAACAAGGGCTGGCGACTGATCACCACCCAGCTCAACCACGAACGCGTCATGCTCGGCCCCGCCGGCCGCGTGGGCGGACTCTACGATCGGTTGTCCGCCTGGGCCCGTTCCCGGGACCTGCTCGGCGAGCCCGACGTGCGGCGCGCGCTCGGCGAGATCCATGCGACGTTCCGGCTCAACGAACTGCTCAACTGGCAGGTCGCCGCGAGCCGATCCGAGGCAGTCGACATCGCGGACGCGTCGGCCACCAAAGTGTTCGCCACCGAACGTATCCAGCGCGCGGGCCGGCTCGCGGAGGAGATCGTCGGCCGATTCGGGGACCCGGGCGACCCGGCGACTGCAGACCTGCTGCGCTGGCTCGACATGCAGGTCAAGCGGAACCTGGTGATCACCTTCGGCGGCGGTGTCAACGAGGTGATGCGCGAGCTGATCGCGACGGCGGGCCTGGCCATGCCCAGGGTTCCGCGGTGAAGGAGGACGTGTCGATGAGCACCGGCGTGCCGGATCCCCACGACGAGATCCGCGCGGCCGCCGAACGCATCCGCGCGGACGGCCCCTCCAAACCCCGCGCGGGCCGGGACCCGGTGAACCTGCCGCTGATTCGCAACTGGCTCGAGGCGATCGGCGACGAGAACCCGATCTACACGGACGACGCCGCCGCGATCGCGGCCGGCCACGACGGCGCCGTCGCGCCACCGGCGATGGCACAGGTGTGGACCATGCGGGGCCTCGGCGCCAAGCGCGAGGAGGACGATCCGCTCCGCCGGATGACGGAGATGCTCGACGAGGCGGGCTACACGTCGGTCGTCGCCACGAACTGCGATCAGGTCTACCACCGCTATCTGCGCCACGGGGAGGAAGTGACGATCGAGTCCACCCTCGAGGATCTCGCCGGACCGAAGAAGACCGGCCTCGGCGAGGGCTGGTTCTTCACCACCCGCAGCGTATGGAAGGTCGGCGACGAGGTGGTCGCCGAAATGCTCTTTCGCATCCTGAAATTCGCGCCCCCCTCCCGCGCTACCGACCGAATGTCACATTCCGTCGGTTCGATCGAACCGATGTCACATTCGGCCCCCACGGTTCCGGAGGATCTCGACCCCGGTCGCATGCTGCGGCCGTCCGCGTCGCAGGACACCCGGTTCTTCTGGGACGGTGTCGCCGCGCATGAACTACGGATCCAGCGGCGCCCCGACGGCACGCTGCAACACCCACCCGTGCCGGCCCTGTGGCTCGACAAGGACGAGACGACGGATTACGTCGTCGCGTCCGGCCGGGGCACCGTATTCAGCTACGTGGTGCACCACGCGCCGAAGGTGCCGGGCCGGACGGTACCGTTCGTCGTCGCCCTCGTCGAACTCGCCGAGGGCGTCCGGATGCTCGGCGAACTGCGTGGCGTGGACCCCGGCGACGTGCGCGTCGGGATGCCCGTCGAGGCGGTCTTTCTCGATTTCCCGGGCGACGACGACACCGGCGGTGCCCCCTGGACCCTGTACGCCTGGCAGCCGAGCGAGGAGCGCGAATGAACGTGGCAACGGTCGGACAAACCCTGCCGCCGTTGACGATCCGGGCCGACCCGACATTCGTCGTCTCGACTGCGTTGGCCACCAGGGACTTCCAAGATGTGCACCACGACCGCGACAAGGCACAGCAGCGCGGATCGAAGGACATCTTCGTCAACATCCTCACCGACACCGGACTGGTGCAGCGGTACATCACCGACTGGGCGGGCCCGCGCGCGGTACTGAAATCGATCTCGTTGCGGCTGGGGGTGCCCTGGTACGCGTACGACTCGCTCACGCTGACCGGAACCGTCGCTGCCGTCGAGGACGACGGTCGCCTCACCGTCGACGTCGTCGGAAAGAACGGTCTGGGCGATCACGTCACCGCGAAGGCCGTCCTCGTGATCGGAGCCTCCGCATGAGCGAACTGTCCCGTCGTGCTGCCGTCGTCGGCATCGGTGCCACCGACTTCTCCAAGGACTCCGGCCGCAGCGAACTGCGCCTGGCCGCGGAGGCGGTGCGGGCGGCGCTGGCCGACGCCGGACTGCGCCCTGCCGACGTCGACGGCCTGACCTCCTTCACGATGGACACCAACACCGAGATCGCCGTCGCCCGTGCGGTGGGCATCCCGAGCCTGAAATTCTTCTCCCGCGTCCACTACGGCGGCGGCGCGGCCTGTGCCACCGTGCAGCAGGCGGCCATGGCCGTCGCCACGGGGGTCGCGGAGGTCGTGGTGGTGTACCGGGCGTTCAACGAACGCTCCGGTGCGCGGTACGGCCAGGTCGACACCGCGCTGTCCAGACAGGTCAATTCCTCCGGCACCGACTACGCCTTCTCCTATCCGCACGGTCTGAGTACTCCGGCGTCGTTCGTGGCGATGGCGGCCCGGCGCTACATGCACGTCACCGGCACCACCAGTGCGGACTTCGGGAAGGTCGCCGTCGCCGCGCGCAGGCACGCCGCGACGAACCCGCAGGCCTTCTTCCACAGCAAGCCGATCACCCTCGAGGATCACCAGAATTCGCGGTGGATCGCGGAACCGCTGCACCTGCTCGACTGCTGTCAGGAGTCCGACGGTGGTGTCGCACTCGTCGTCACCACCACCGAACGGGCCCGGGACCTGCCGCAGCCGCCGGCCGTGGTGGCGGCCGCCGCGCAGGGCAGCGGACCGGACCAGTACATCATGGCCAGCTACTACCGGGACGGGCTGACGGGGCTGCCCGAGATGGGTGTCGTCGGCCGCCAGTTGTGGGAACAGTCCGGCCTGAGCCCGCAGGACGTGCAGACGGCCGTGCTCTACGACCACTTCACCCCGTACGTGCTCATGCAGCTCGAGGAACTCGGCTTCTGCGCGCCCGGCGAGGCGAAGGACTTCGTCGCCGACGGCGCGATCGAGCTCGGCGGCCGGCTGCCGCTCAACACCCACGGCGGCCAGCTCGGTGAGGCGTACATCCACGGGATGAACGGCATCGCCGAGGGGGTGCGTCAGCTCCGCGGCACCTCCGTCAATCAGGTCCCCGACGTGGAGAACGTACTGGTCACCGCGGGCACCGGGGTGCCGACGTCGGGACTGGTGCTGACGCGGGGCTGAGGGCGGTGACTCCTGCCCGGACCCGGAAGGATCCAGCGGGACATCACGGCCGGGAATCGAGCGGGACGGTATAAGTAGGACATGAATTCCGCCTCACACTCAGGCCGCGGCGACGCGGGCCGCGACGCCGACTGGGACGGCCCGGCGCCGTCCATGGCGCCGGCGGACCTGCTGCACGACCCGCCGGTCACCCAGCGCGGGGCGCGCCGCCGTGCCGAGCTGATCGCAGCGGCGCGGGTCGTCTTCGAACGGTCCGGATTCCTCGACAGCAAGCTCACCGACATCACGCGTGAGGCCAAGTGCTCGACGGGGTCCTTCTACACCTACTTCAACAACAAGGAGGAGGTGTTCGCAGCCGTCCTCCAGGAGGCGCAGGAGGACATGCTGCACCCGGGGATGGGCCGGGTCGCCGGGACCGACGATCCCTACGCGGTGCTCGAGGCCAGCAACCGGGCGTACCTCGAGGCGTACCGGCGCAACGCCCGTCTGATGGTGCTGCTCGAGCAGGTTGCCAGCATCGATCCGCGGTTCCGGGAGTTGCGGCGCCGGCGCGGTGAGACCTTCATCCGCCGCAATGCGCGCAGCATCGCGGACCTGCAGAAGCGGGGCATCGCCGATCCGGAGATCGATCCGATGCTCGCCTCGCGTGCGCTGTCGGGCATGGTCAGCCGCCTGGCCTACTCGACGCTCGCACTGGGCGACGGCGACGGTGTGGATTTCGACGTGCTGGTGTCCACATTGACGCGACTGTGGGCGAACGCCCTGCGGATTCCGGAGCGAGCCGCCGCAACTACTTGAACTTGAAGTCTGATTCAACTAAACAGGGGGGACCATCCCGCGACGAGAGGAACGCCCCGTGCACGTCGAAGACAAGGTTGCCGTTGTCACCGGAGCCGGGAACGGAATCGGCGCGGCACTTGCTGCCCGGCTTGTAGCCGCGGGAGCACGGGTGCTCGTCGCCGACCTCGACGGCGACGCCGCGCGCCGGGTGGCCCGCGAACTCGATCCGGAGGATGCCGGTCTGGCCGTGGGCGTCGGTGCCGACGTCTCCGATCCCGACCGCATCCGCGAGATCGTCGATCGCGCCGAGACCGACCTCGGTCCCGTGGCGCTGTACTTCGCCAATGCCGGGATCGCGGGCGGAGCGGGACTCGAAGCCGACGAAGCCGCCTGGGATCGGGCGCTCGATGTGAATCTGCGCGCGCACGTGCGTGCCGCGCAGCTGATGGTGCCGCGGTGGCTTGAGCGTGGGGAGGGCTACTTCGTGAGCACCGCCTCCGCCGCGGGACTGCTCACCCAGATCGGGTCGGCGACCTACTCGGCCACCAAGCACGCCGCCGTCGGATTCGCCGAGTGGTTGTCGGTCACTTACGGCGGCAGGGGAATTGGTGTCAGTTGTGTGTGCCCCATGGGGGTGAACACCCAGTTGCTGCACGAGGGTGAGACCGCCGGCGACAGCCTGGGCGCGGCGGCCACACGGGCCGTCACCTCCGCGGGCGCGGTCCTCGAACCGGCCGACGTCGCGGAAGTGGTACTCGCGGGTGTCGAGGCCGAGCAGTTCCTGATCCTGCCGCACCCCGAGGTCCTCGACATGTACCGGATGAAGGGGGCCGACTACGACCGCTGGCTCGCCGGAATGCGGCGCTACCAGGAACGTTTGCTGGCCGGAATCTGACGGACCGGGAAAACCGCTCGAAACCTGTCGGAGGTCTGTAGCACACTGGGGCGCACATCCGACGACGGGGAGGACTCATGGCCGACGCCATAGTCGCCGAGGGGTTGATCAAGAGGTACGGACAGGTCACAGCCCTCGACGGAATCGATCTGCGAGTCCCGGAAGGGACGGTGACGGCGCTGCTCGGGCCCAACGGTGCCGGCAAGACGACCACGGTGCGGGTGCTCACCACCCTGCTCGTGCCGGACGAGGGCCGGGCCACCGTAGCGGGACTCGACGTCGTCGCCGATGCGCGCGCTCTGCGTTCGCGCATCGGCGCCTCGGGCCAGTATGCCGCGGTCGACGAATACCTGACCGGCTTCGAGAATCTCGAAATGGTCGGGCGCCTCTACCATCTGGGCATCAAACGCAGCCGTGAACGAGCCCGTGAACTGCTCGAGCAATTCGACCTGATCGAAGCCGGGGACCGTCCGGTCAAGGGTTACTCCGGCGGCATGCGCCGCCGCCTCGACCTCGCCGGTGCGCTCGTGGCACGACCACCGGTGCTGTTCCTGGACGAACCCACCACGGGTCTGGATCCGCGGGCCCGGCTCCAGCTGTGGGAGGTCATCGACCACCTCGTCGCCCAGGGAACGACGCTGCTGCTCACCACGCAGTACATGGAGGAGGCGGAGCGGCTCGCGGACCGGATCGCAGTCATCGACCGGGGCGTCGTGATCGCCCGCGGCACCGCCGACGAACTCAAGAGCCTCGTCGGTGGGGAACGCATCGAGCTGGGAATCGCCGACGCCGCGACGATCCCGGTGGTACGCCGCGAACTCGACGATCTCGCCGTCGGCGAGATCCAGGTCGACACGGGCTCCGGTCGCGTCACCGTGCCGGTCAGCGACACCGGCTCGACCGGCAGCGGCACCGAAGCGCTGGCCACGGCGCTCGGCCGGCTCTCCGTGGCCGGGGTCCGGGTCACCGATGTGGCACTGCGCAAACCGACGCTGGACGACGTGTTCCTCGCCCTGACCGGGCACGAGGCGGACGAGAAGATCGAGGAGGCGGTGGGATGAACGCGGCTCAGATGATGGTGTCGGACGGCGTCACCATCGCCAAGCGCAATGTCATCAAGATCAAGCGGGTGCCCGACCTGATCGTCTTCACGATGCTCTCGCCGATCATGTTCGTGTTGCTGTTCGCTTACGTGTTCGGCAGCGCGATCCAGGTTCCGGGGATGTCCTACCGCGAGTTCCTCATCGCCGGCATCTTCACCCAGACGGTGATCTTCGGCGCCACCTGGACCGGTCTCGGCATGGTCGAAGACCTGCAGAAGGGCATCATCGACCGGTTCCGCTCGCTGCCCATGGCACCGTCGGCGGTGCTGGTGGGCCGCACCTCCACCGACGTACTCATCAACGTGCTCAGCCTGGTGGTCATGTCGCTGACGGGCCTGCTCGTCGGGTGGCGGATCCACTCGTCGTTCGGGGAGGCCGTCGCCGGATACGCGTTGCTGTTGCTGTTCGCCTACGCGTTGTCCTGGGTGATGGCGGTGGTGGGGATGTGGATCCGCACCCCGGAGGTGTTCAACAACGCGAGTTTCATGGTGATCTTCCCGCTGTCGTTCGTCGCCAACACCTTCGTCGACATCTCCTCGCTGCCACCGGTGCTGCAGACGATCGCGGAATGGAACCCGGTGTCGGCGCTGACGCAGGCTGTGCGGGAGCTGTTCGGCAACACCAATCCGATGATGCCCGTCTCGGATGCGTGGCCGTTGCAGAACCCGATCCTCGCGTCGCTGCTGTGGACGGCCGCCATGCTGATCGTGTTCGTGCCCTTCGCGATCCGTCGCTACCAGAAGGCCGTCAGCCGCTGAGGGACCTTGGACCGGAGACTCAGGTCCCCGGTCGGCGCCGGATGTCCCAAGGAGCCGGAGCGAGGCCGGTCCGCGTGGGATAGTGGGCCTGCCGAGCCAGGACAGGGAAGCAGGCCGACATGGACGAAGCGACCGGGAGAGACCGATGAGCGGGCCGGTGATCGACCCGCGTCGCTACGATGCGGTGATCTTCGACCTCGACGGAGTGGTCACCGACACCGCAGCGGTACACGCCGCGGCCTGGGCGCAACTGTTCGACCGGTATCTCGCACAGCGTCCCGACCACGACGGTGAGAACCACCGCGAGTTCACCGACGAGGACTACCGCAAATTCGTCGACGGCAAGCCGCGTGTCGACGGCGTCGCGGACTTCCTGGCCTCGCGCGGGATCACGTTGCCGTGGGGGAATCCCGACGACGGCCCGGAGGTGGAGACCGTGTGCGGCCTCGGTGCCCGCAAGGACGAGATGTTCCGGGAGCGCATCCATCGCGACGGTGTCCCGGTGTTCGAGTCCAGTGTCGAGCTCGTGCGCCGGGTGCAGGAGGCCGGACTCGACACCGCGGTCGTCACCTCGAGCCGCAACTGCGCGCTCGTGCTCGAATCCGCCGGGCTCGCCGATCTGTTCGGCGTCCGGGTCGACGGCGTGGTCTCCGACGAACTGGGGCTGCCTGGCAAGCCCGACCCGGCAGCCATGCTCGAGGCCGCACACCGGCTCGGAGTCCGGCCGGCCCGGTCCGTCGTCGTCGAGGACGCGGAGGCGGGCGTAGCTGCGGGCCGACGCGGGGGATTCGGGCTCGTCGTCGGCGTGGACCGCGTCCACCATCGCGAGGAACTGCAGCGCCGGGGCGCCGACGTGGTGGTCGAGGACCTTGCCGAGCTGGTGGTGCGCACCGGTGACCGCCGGATGTCCCAGATTCCGGATGGTCTGGCGTCGTTCCAGCAGCTGACTGCACTCCTCGGCAAACGCCGGCCGGCCGTCTTCCTCGACTTCGACGGCACGCTCTCCGAGATCGTGAACGATCCCGCGGCTGCCGCGCTGGTCGACGGCGTGTCGGCGGTGCTGTCCGCCCTCGCGAGCGAATGCACCGTGGCCGTCGTCTCCGGACGGGACCTCGCCGATGTGCAGACTCGGGTCGGACTGCCGGGTGTGTGGTACGCGGGAAGTCATGGCTTCGAACTGACCGGACCCGACGGGCAGCACCGGCAGCACGATGCGGCGATGGCCGCCGTGCCCAGCCTCGAACGGGCCGCCGTCGCGCTGCAGGAACGGCTCGACGACGTGCCGGGTGTCGTGATCGAGCACAAGCGGTTCACCGTGGCCGTGCACTACCGCAACGTCCCCCCGGACCGGGCCGACGGGCTCGTCGCCGCGGTACGCGAGATCGCCGCCGAGGACCGACTTCGTGTCACGACCGGCCGCAAGGTCGTCGAACTCCGCCCCGATGTCGACTGGGACAAGGGCCGAGCCCTCGAATGGGTGCTCGAGCACGTGCGCGACGACGACAACCCGATCCCGGTCTACATCGGTGACGACATCTCCGACGAGGACGCGTTCGACGCGCTTGCCGGCACCGGACTCGGAATCGTGGTGCGCCACACCGAGGACGGTGACCGCCGGTCGGCAGCGCAGTTCTCGCTGGACGGTCCCGAACAGGTCCGCCGGCTGCTGCAGCAGTTCGCCGAACTCTGGGGCGAGAACCAGGAGGTCGGTCCGCGCCACGACGCCTGGACGTTGTACTTCGAGGGTTACGATCCGCCGGCCGAGAAGCTGCGCGAGGCCGTGTGCACCGTCGGCAACGGGTACTTCGCCACCCGTGGCTGCGCCCCCGAATCCCGGGCCGGTGCCGTGCACTATCCCGGCACGTACGCCGCCGGGATCTTCAACCGCCTGACGGACGAGGTGGCGGGTCGCACCATCGACAACGAGAGCATGGTGAACCTGCCGAACTGGCTGCCGGTCACCTTCCGCATCGACGGCGGACAGTGGTTCGACATCGACGCTGTCGACGTGCGGGAGTACTGCCAGTACCTCGATCTGCGCCGGGCCGTGCTCACCCGACGGTTGCGTTTCCGCGACGCTGCGGGCCGCACCACGACGGTCGTGCAGCGACGGTTCGTCGCGATGCACCAGCCGCACGTGTGCGGCCTCGAGACGACGATCGTCCCGGAGGACTGGACGGGACGGCTCGAGATCCGGTCGGAAATCGACGGCGCGGTCCGCAACACCCTCGTCGAACGCTACCGCCACCTGGACGGCAACCACCTGCGGCTGCTGCACACCGCCCGGCTGTCCGAGGACTCGGTGTGTATGACGGTGCTGACCAACCAGTCCCGGATTCCCGTCGCCGTGGCTGCCCGCAGCACCCTGTGGCGCGACGGCGAACGCGTGCCTGCCGAGTACACCCTTCTCGATTCGGGCGGACGGGTCGGACACGTCATCGCGCTCGACGTGGCGGCTCGCCAGCCCGTGACCCTGGAGAAGATGGCGACCCTGTTCACCGGGCGTGACCTTGCGATGTCCGAGCCGTCGGAGGAGGCGGCACGCAGGCTGGCCCGCACGGGGCGCTTCGAGGAAACACTCGAGGGACATGTGCTCGCCTGGGTGCACCTGTGGGACCGGGTGGACATCTTCCTGGGTGGCGACGGTGAAGGCCTGCGCATCGTGCGGTTGCACCTGCTGCAGATGTTGCAGACACTGTCGCCGAACACCGCCGAGCTCGACGTCGGTGTTCCGGCGCGGGGCCTGCACGGTGAGGCGTATCGCGGGCACATCTTCTGGGACGAGCTGTTCGTGCTGCCGGTGCTGAACCTGCGGTTGCCGGGACTGACCCGCTCCCTTCTGCGCTACCGGTACCGCCGGCTGGACGAGGCCCGCCGCGCGGCGCGGGAGGCGGGGCACGTCGGTGCGATGTACCCGTGGCAGTCGGGCAGCGACGGGCGTGAGGAGAGCCAGCAGGTACACCTCAACCCGAAGTCGGGCCGGTGGAATCCCGACGCCAGCTGGCGCCAGCATCACATCGGGGTCGCGGTCGCACACAACGTGTGGCAGTACTACCAGGTGACAGGGGACCTCGGGTTCCTCGCGGACTACGGTGCCGAGATGCTGGTGGAGATCGCCCGGTTCTTCGTCGACATCGCCACCTACGACCACGCTCGCGATCGATACGTCATCCGGGGCGTCATCGGCCCCGACGAGTTCCATTCCGGTTACCCGGACGCGCCGTTCGACGGGATCGACAACAACGCCTACACCAACGTCATGGCGGTGTGGGTGATCCTGCGGGCTCTCGATGCGCTGGAGATCATCCCGCTGCGGATGCGCACCGAACTGGTCGACACCCTCGGCCTGACCGCTCGCGAGACGGCGCGCTGGGAGGATGTCAGCCGCCGCATGTTCGTGCCCTTCCACGATCAGGTCATCAGCCAGTTCGAAGGCTACGGGGACCTCGCCGAACTCGACTGGGAGGGATACCGGCGCCGGCACGGCGACATCCAGCGTCTGGACCGGCTCCTCGAGGCCGAGGGTGACGACGTCAACCGCTACCGCGCCTCCAAGCAGGCCGACGTGCTCATGCTGTTCTACCTGCTGTCGGCGGACGAACTGCGGGAGTTGTTCGAGCGGCTCGGCTACGAGCTGACGGGTGAGACCATCCCGCGGACGATCGACTACTACATGGCACGGACGTCACACGGATCGACGCTGAGCGCGGTCGTCCACTCGTGGGTGCTGGCGCGGGCCCACCGCGGTCAGGCCATGGAATTCTTCGACCGCGTGCTGGCCTCCGACATCGCCGACATCCAGGGTGGCACCACGTCGGAGGGGATCCATCTCGCGGCCATGGCCGGCAGCGTCGACCTGCTGCAGCGTTGCTTCTCCGGTCTCGAGGTGCGCGGTGACCGCCTGGTCTTCGGCCCGCAGTGGCCGGAGGAACTCGGAGTGCTCGCATTCCCGATCTTCTATCGGGGGCACCACCTGCAGGTGCGGATCTCCGGACGTCAGGTCGAGGTCAGTGCGGAGGCGGGCATCCAGCGGCCGATCGAGATCGAGTGCCGGGGCCGGGTCGAACGCCTGCATCCGGGCGACACGGTCCGGATGCTGTGACGGTCCGGCAACCGGTCAGAGCGGGCTCTCGAGCCACGAGTAGTCGACCCCCACCCAGCCGCCGGCCAGGCTGAGGGTGCCGAGCAGCCACAGGGTCATGATTACGATCGCGCCGGTCGTGAGCGCCCCCGCGCCCCGCACGACCAGCGACTGCTGCCCGAACCAGTGCATGAACCGGTCGTAGCGGCCCCGCGCGAAGTGCAGCAGACGGTGTGCCCAGGCGAACTCCGAGGCCAGGATCCCGAGGCCGGCGAAGACGATGAGCCAGCCCGGGCCGGGGTAGGGGATGGCCACGATGCCGGCCAGGAACACCAGTGTTCCGAAAGTCCCGACGGTGATGCGGTATGTCAGGTTCAGCGAGGGACGCCTTTCGATGCGCCGACGCCAGCGGAGCCACCGCTGCTTCAGTCGGCGCAACGATGATGCCGGGGTCCGGGTCTCGGCCCGGCCGGGCGCAACCGCGTGCCCACTCCGTCCTTCACTCACGATCTACCGAGCCTGCTTCTCGTCATACCAGGGTTGCCGTGCACGGCAGGGTCGACCTTCAGTCTACCGGTGACCGGCGGTCACGGCGGGGCCCGGGAACGCGGACCTGCACGTCGCGGGCCGTTGCGCCGGCCGGTCAGGCTGCCGCGACGTCCGTCGGAACGCGCCCGCCGGCGGTGAGCCGGTCCAGGTAGGCGGTGAAGACGGCGCCGAGGGCCACCGCGGTGTCGATCGTGTCGAGTCCGTGTATCGCCCCGATGAAGCACTCGTAGACGAGGGCGGCCGCCTGCGACGGGAACAACCCGCCCTCGTCGGCGGTGAGCACCCGCACCGCGTCGTCCACGCTGCTCGCCACCGTGCCGGCCACCGACCCGTGCAGCGGCACGTCGGCCGCCGCAGCGACCAGGGCGTCCGCGAGCGCGGAGGAGGGGAACGCCACCGCGGTCGGCGCGATCACCCGACGGAACATCGTTACGTTCGCCATGTCGAACCTCCCGTGGAATCTCCCGAGCCGTTCGGTCGAGTGGTACCCGTACGGGCACGCTGTACACAGTGCCGGAGGGGTCCGACAAGTTCGGTTGCCGACGAGTCATGCCGCCAGGGCACGCCGGGCGGCGGCACGTCCGGCCCGCATGAACTCCGCCCAGTCCCGGGTGCCGAGGAACTGCCGGTAGAAGCCGACGCCCCGCACCTTCGCGTACGGAACCGGCTCGACCATCGTGACGTCGGAGGCCGCGCGCAGCCGCGCCAGGTTCTCCCGTGCCAGCTCGACCTGCTGGGACGTACGGACCTGAGAGGCGATGTAGAGGATGCTCGCGCGATGTTCGGCCCACCCGGTGGCGTCCTCGCCTTCGAAGCCGGGCGGATAGAAGCCGTTCACGCCGAGGGTCACCTCGCACGGCTGTTCGAGGTCGAGCAGCGGGTGGACGGGGAAGATGTCGACGATCCCGCCGTCGCACCAGTGGAACCCTCCGAGCTCCACGGGGGCGACGAACAGAGGCAACGCGACCGCCATGTGCACGGCCCGCGCCACCGGCAGGTCGGGATACGTTCGCGGCCCGAGGTACTCGAGGCGGTTCTGCTCGATGTTCCAGATCGGCGCGTAGGCGGGCACGGGCATCGCGGCGAGCGTCATGTCGCCGAGCAGACGCCGGTACGTGGCCTCGAGCGCATCGCCGCGCAGGATGCCGGCGAAGCCGCGGCCCACGGTCGGTGCGACGGTGAGGAGCCGTCGCCAGTCGACGTCGACATAGTCCGCGGGGTCGAGCGCGAGGGTGAATGCCGCGACCTCGTCGGCGGGGACCCCCGCTGCGATCGGGAAGCCGAACAGCGCGGAACCGGAGCACACCGAGACGACCGACGGCCGGATCCCGCCTTCCTCCAGGGCGCGGGCCACTCCGACCAGCGATGCGAGCGCCCCGCTGCCCCCGGTCGCGGCCAGCGCGATCCGATCGCCCTCCCGGATCCGGACCCGGAAGGGCTCGAACGGGGGAAACGGATGCAGTTCCCGGTCCAGCGTGCCCGACGGGCGCTGCAGGGCTGCCCGCGCGACGTCGACGAGGAATCCGGTGTCGGTGCGCACGCCTTCGACCACGTCCCGGCCGCGGGCGAGAACATCGAAGTACTGGCGCACCCGGAAGATGTCGAGAGCGGTGTCGAGCATGCCTCGACTGTGCGCGCGAGCCGCGGCGCGGACCAGGGTCCTCGGACCCGAATCCGAGCCGACGTGGGCGCGGTGCGGCGGATCACCGACGCGGCGGCAGCTACCGGCCGGGGACGTGGCCCGGCGAGGTCGCGGCACGGAGCTGATAGCGGCGCTCGGCGTAGTCCAGGTCGTCGCGCCACAGCCGGGTGGCCGTGCGCTGCATGAGGGGGCGGAGGGCGGCGGCGACGCGCCGGGTGGCGATGCCGAACCCGGGGCGCGGGGAATCTGCGACGACGGCCTCGACGATCGCGGTGCGGGGACGTCCGTCCGGGCCGGTGCCCCGCGGGGTCGCGTGGGTCTCGACCACGCTGCCGACGCCTTCGCCCGAGACGATGCGCATGACGACGGTGCGCGGTTCGGGGCTGGTGAACTCGGCACGGACCGGAACCCCGATCCGGCCGGCGACCCGGAAGGTGACGTCGACGAGGAATCGGTCCTCTCCGTCAGGGCTGCCGTGGGTGGAGGGTGCCTCGACCACCTCGAGTCGGGCGAACGAGTACGGATGGAACCAGGCGCCGTGCCACGGGTCGAGGCGGTTGGCGACGATGTCGTCGGGCTCGCACACCCCGACGAGGGTGGCGACGGCTGCGATGCGGGACTCGGCGGTCGGACGTTCGGGGACGACGGGAAGTTCGGTCGGTGTCTCGCCGCCGACGTGGTCGAGCCGGACCCATACGAGCACCCCGTCGTCGTGACTGGGGAAGGGTTTCCAGCCGTACGCGCCCGCAGCGTCGATGCGCAGACCGTGCCAACGGCAGATCAGCGCACCGCAGTCCACTGCCGCCAGCGACATCGGCGCGCCGAGGTGAGGGCACGCGCCGGGTCCGACGATCACCTGATCGCCGTCGCGCCAGGCGACGAGCTCGACATCGGCGACGGTGATGCCGAAGGGACGTTCCGTACCGATGTCCCGACTGGCGGCCACGACGTACCAGTTGCCGGAGGGCCGGCGCTGCGAGCGGTCGAGGATGGCGTTGATCAGTTCGGGCCGGGCGCCCCGGTAGGTGGGCGCCTGCGCGGCCCAGCGGTCCGGATCCATGGGCTGGACGGGCCACGTGGCGGGCCAGCGACGGTACAGCGGATCGAGCACGCTCATGCGGGACGCCTTTCCAGGGCGGCGAGCCGGCGCAGGACCGTCGAGCGGCCCCGGGTGGGAACCGTGTACAGGTCGTGGCCGGCGATGTTCCATTGGGCGAGAAGGGAATTGGCGGCCTCCCACCCCGTGGTGGCCGCACGTTCCATGAGGGCGACCGGCAGGTCGATCCGGATGCCGTCGCCGGCGAGCATCAGCCGCTCGTGTGGGGTGCGGACGGTCGGCCGCTGCGCGAAATCGCCCACCCCGAACAGGGGGCAGTCCTGGCGCCACAGCGTGCGTTCCTCGACGACGCGGGCGGCGGCCGTCTCCGGATAGATCGCGTGCAGGCGCGCGAGCACCTGCGCCTGCACATCCTCGGGCGAACGCGATTGGCCGACTCCGTCGCCCGTGGCGGCGTATGCGTGCAGCTCCACGACCGAACCGCCCGTGCGTGCGGCCCAGGCGCGGGCCTCCTCCTCGTAGCGCTCGAGCACGCTGATGTTGTCGAGCGGGCGCAGGCCGCCGGTGCCGAGGAATGCCGGGCGGTCCGTGGCGACGGGACGGTCCAGCCAGAGCCGCTGCACCAGGAACGGGGGAGCGGACCGCAAGTGCTGCACCTGCGAGCGCCATCCGGAATCGCCGAGGTCGGGCGAGGCGTCGACGAGGGAGCGCAATCCGGCCACGTCGAGGGCGAGGACGATGCCGTCGGCGTCGGTGCTGCCGCCGGTGTCGTCGTGGATGCGGAAGGTGCGGGTGCCGCCGGGTTCGATGCCGGTCACCGCGGTGGCGGTCCGGATGCGCGCGCCGTGGCCCTCGAGATACCGGCCCAGCGGTCCCCACAGGGCGGTGTCGAAATTGCCGGTGGCGACGTCGAACAGCAGGCCCTCCGCGGAGCCGAGGAAGTAGATGTGGAACATCGTGGCCAGCTCGGCGGCAGACATTCCGGCCGGGGGAGCGAAGAAGCTGCGCGAGAACACCTCGAACGCCAGGTGATTGGCTGCCTCCGGAAAGCGGATGCGCTGCAGGAACGTCTGGGCGTCGACGCCGTCGAGCCGGTCGTAGATCTCCGGCACGGACACGGTCGCGAGCGGAGCCGCGGCCCGCACGTCGATGCGCACCAGATCCTGCAGCCGGAACGTGGGGCTGCGCAGTGCGAACACCAGAGCGTTCCACGGTGGGGTGTTGGGAATTCCGCGAAAGGTGTCGCGCCGGCCCGCGCCGTCGACGAGCGGATAGTCGTCGACCGCCGTCAGCCGCTGCAGATCGGGGTCGGTCCGTCGCAACAACCGGCGCAGGTTGTAGTACTGCCGGAAGAAGGCGTGGAACCCGCGATTCATGGCGAGCCCGGTGCCGTCGTCGAGACGCTCACGCCACCCGCCGACCCGCCCGCCCAGGTACGCCTCGCGTTCGAGTACCTCGACTTCCACGCCGCGCTCGGCGAGCGCGGTGGCGGCTGTCAGTCCTGCGATGCCGGCGCCGACGACCACCACGCGGGGCCGTTGCGGCAGATGCCCGGTGTCGGGCGCACCCCTGACGGCGGGGTGGTGGGCGATCCGTGGGTCGCTGCCGACGGCACCGTTCATGTAATTGCCTCCTGCGGCGCCGGTGTGGGACCGGCCGTCGTGGTCGAACAGTGGCGAGCCCGAGCCTACCGCGACGATGTCCGTTGCGGCGGTCGACGAGGTCAGCCGCGGAGGCGTGCCGCGTGCGACGCGGCAGCTTCGAGGTGCTTGTCCGCCGTACTCAGATCCAGGTGGGCGTCGCTGAGGCTGTCGATGACCTCCCGCAGGTTGGCTTCGCCGGTGTCGTCGTCCGGCGCCGGCTCCACCAGGTCGAACGCGTCGGCGAGGGAACGCACCCGCCGGTCCAGGTCCTGCAGATCCGTGCGCAGTTCGGCGACCTGCCGGAGGAGATCGTTCATCGTGCCCCTCTCCGTGCGGCCGGTGATCGTCCGGGCGCGAACATGCCGCCGCACGCTCACGGTAAGCCGGACCCGGCGGCGTTCGCGGCGGAACGGGCACTCGGTTCACGGCGCGGGGACCGGGCCGGACCGGTCGGCATCCTGGGCACGGAAGGCTCAGGCGGGCCGGGGCACGAGGGCATAGACTCGGCTGAGCGCATCCGGAGTCGAACCATACGACACCGGGGCCGCTGGATCGGCTGAAATCTCGGCAGGCGCGCACTTCTCCGGGGAGCGCAGCCGGGTGGGAGAAGCGTGAACAGACACTCTGCTCTGGCCCTTCCGGTCCTGCTCTGTGTCGCCGGTTGCACGGACGGCGGCGGACCGCAGATGCCCTCGTCGCCGCCCGCGACCGTCCCGGCGGCCGCCGCGTGCGACGTCGCCGAGAGCGCCGGACACCGCTACGTCTCCTCCGTCGGTCGCAACGGCCGCTACTTCGAGGATCAGCACGGTGACCCGATTTCGATCCGCGGGGACTCGCCGTGGTCCGGCATGGCGGACTGGTCGCCCGAGCAGGCCGAGCTGTACTTCGCGAATCGAGCGGCGCACGGATTCGACGCCGCCATCATCTCCGCGATCGCCGTCCCCGACAACGGCGGGCCGAACGAGAACGGAGCCACCTTCGACGGCATCGAGCCGTTCGTCGACGGCGACATCACCGCATGGAACGAGCCGTACTGGGAACGCGTCGACGAGTACGCCCGAATCGCTTGCCGGTACGGAAACACGTTGTTCCTGTACCCGATCGACGGGTGGAACCTCTCCAGCGTGTTCGCTTCGGCAACCCCCGAACAGGCGGAGGTCTACGGCCGGATGATCGCACAGCGATACAACTCGGGCCCCAGAAGTCGCTCTCCACGGACAACCCGTTCTGGGAACCACTGGTGGACTGGAACTTCGTCTACACCTACCTGCCGACCTACGAGGCGGTGCTGGACGGGTACGAGCGACCGGCAGGCATCCGGGATCCACGTCCTGCCGTGTTCGCCGAGGGCAACTACGAGGGCGAGAACAACCAGCCCGAGACCGCCCCGACGACCGACGAGACGCTTCGCCGCCAAGCCCTCTGGGCGTTGACATCCGGCTCCCCGGGGGAATTCCGTGGCTCCGACGACTGGGAGTTCCGGGACGGGTGGGAAGCGCGCCTCGATACCCCCGCCGTCACGCAACTCCGAGCCATCCGGGACCTGTGGGCGTCGTGGGCGTGGTGGCAGTTGGTGCCGGACGTCGACGAGCCGTTCGTCCTCGACGGGCGCGGGACCCGCTCGACGGACGACGAGATGGTGGACGTCCTGGACAACGACTACGTCACCGCTGCACGTACGCCGGACGGCTCCCTCGCCGTCGTCTATGTGCCGACGGAGCGGACGATTCGGCTCGCGCTCTCCCTGATCCCGCAGGGAGCGCGCTACGCCTGGATCGATCCCGCCGATGCCGCGGCGCCCTCGTTGCCGGCGCAGGTGGACCGGGACGGAAACGTGTCCACGCCGGGATCGAACTCCGGTGGCGCCGTAGATTGGCTGTTGGTGATCACCGGCTGATGCGGGCGCCGGGGTGGGTGCTTCCGGTGGGCTGCCGGGACTGCCCGAACCGTCGGTAATGCCGGATATGCGGCACGTTTGCCTCTTCCGGACCCGGGTAAGCGGGGGGCGTACGGCTGGTGGAGATCGACGACCATCGGCGACCGCCGGTGACACGGCGGGACGGCCCGGCACATGCAGGACCGTGCAGAAGTGCCGGCCGTAATTCCGGATTCCCTCGGAAGGACAACACTGATGACGTACAGCGGATACCCGGACCCGGGTGGACGGAGCACCGACCCGCTCACCGAGCAACCCTTCACCTCCCCGGACGGGCCGATACCGGAGCCCCGGCACCGTCTCGACGAGTATCGGACGTCACGCGGCGAACCGGACGATGCCTCGTCGGCGCAGGTCGCACAGGAACAGGCCGGCCGGGTCGCCGGTCGAGCCGCGGACGCAGGCCGGGATGTGGCCGGAACGGCCGGCGATCAGGCCGCCCGTGTGAAGAACGAAGCGACTGCGCAGGCCCAGGACGTGCTGCGGCGCACCCGGGACGAGCTGACCGACCAGGCCGCTCGACAGCAGAAGAAGGTCGCCGAGGGGTTGCGCACGCTCGGAGCACAGTTCGGCTCGATGGCGCGTGACTCGGAGCAACCCGGCATGGCCGGCGACCTCGTCCGTCAGGCGGCCGATCGAGCGGACACCGTCGCCTCCTGGCTCGAGCAGCGAGAGCCGGGTGGAGTCCTGCACGAGGTCAGCGGTTTCGCTCGGCGCCGGCCGGGGGCCTTCATCGCCCTCGCTGCGGGAGCGGGATTCGTCCTGGGCCGGCTCGGTCGCGGACTGAAGGACGCGGACTCCGGATCTGATTCCGCGACAAGGGATTCCTCCGCTTCGTACTCGCCGGCGCCCCATTCTGCGGTGCCACAGCCTCCAGGGGTCGCGCACCCCGGCTTCACCGCCGCCGATCCCGGCGCCGGCGGGCCCGCCGGATACGCGTACCCGGCACAGGGACCCGGCACGTCGGTGCCCGGAACGTATCCTGCGGGACCCGCGACGGGCGCGCCGATGCCCGGCGGCTACTCGGCGCCGGGGACAGGCACCCCGCCGCCCGGCGGATACGCACCGCCGTATCCCGGTGGTGAGGTGCGGCCGTGACTCTTCCTCCCACAGACCACAATCGAGCTGGCGACCAGCGCTCCCTGGGCGAGTTGCTCGCCGATGTCAGCGGTGACCTGTCCACTCTGATGCGGCAGGAGCTGGCACTGGCGAAGGCCGAGGCGACCCAGACCGCGACCCGTGCCCGCAAGGGCGCCGGCATGCTTGCCGGCGCCGCGGTGGCGGCGCACTTCGTGCTGCTGTTCCTGTCCATCGCCGCATGGTGGGCGCTGGGCAACGCGATCGGCCGCGGCTGGTCGGCGCTCGTCGTGACCGTCGTATGGGCGGTGGTCGCGACGCTGCTGGCCGTGCTGGGACGCTCGGAGATGGCTCGCGCCAAGGGACTTCCCCGCACCACCGAAACCCTTTCCCAGGTGCCCGGAGCACTTGCCCCTCATCCTCAGGAGAAGCGATGACGAACACCGATGATCCGGATCGGATCCGCGCCGAAATAGACCGTACGCGACGCAGCCTCAGCGCCGACGTCGACACTCTCGCCGATCGGGCGCGGCCCTCGACGATCGCCCGGCGCAAGGTCGGCGGGATCGGCGGCTCGCTGTCCCGGATGCGGGACAGGGTCATGGGCACGGCGCAGGACGCGACGTCGCAGTTGTCGGACACCGGCCGTTCGGCCGTGTCGTCGGCGACCGACGCGGCACGCGGCGTGCCCGCCACCGCGCAGCAGCAGGCGCAGGGCAATCCCTTGGCGGTCGGGCTGATCGCGTTCGGCGCCGGCCTCGTGGCCGCCGCGCTGGTGCCCGCCAGCCGGTCCGAGCAGCAGGCCGCCGTCGCGCTGAAGGAGACAGCGGAGCCGGCATTGCAGGAGGCCACCGGCGCTGCCAAGGAAACCGCTCAGCGGCTCACGCAGCCCGCACAGGAGGCGGCACGCGCCGTCGCCGACACGGCTCGGGACGCCGCGACGACCGTCGCCGAGGAAGGTACCGACGCTGCCCGCGCGGTGCAAGGCGACGCACGCGACGCCGCACACACCGTCCGCGACCAGCGCTGAGCCGGCCTGGAAACGTCCCGCCCTCGCCGAGGGCGGGACGTTCTCGGTTCGGACCGACGTGTCGTCGCGAGGAAGAACGCGATCCGGCTGTGCCGAGTCCTCGACGCCCCCACCGAGTGCGGTCCCCGTGACGTCAGATCATGACGGCGGCGATGGCGACAGCCACCAGAACGGATACCGCGATCGCGAGTCCGAGCAGCGCCGAACCGGTGACGGCCACCGTCATGGCTGCCGCTACCGCGCAGGCGACGCCCGCCGTGCCGGACGTGTGCCGCAGACGCGAGCAGGACTCGCCGGCATCGTCGTTATTGGTCGGTAACCTGTGCCGACCTTCGAATGTATGGATCACTGATGTACCCCCTGCCGTACCACAATGTGATCGCTCTCACATTATGCACTGATTTGTATCGCATCACAAAACGATGTCGCCAGTCGAACGCGTATCGCGTTCGTTGCGCGTCTCCCGGGTTCGTGCACCCGGGGTGTGGATTCCGTCCGAGCGGGGTATCGGATACGGAGTCGGCAGGAAAGGAGACGGGCGTATGGAGACGGAACGGCAGGGCAACGACGAACCGCTGGTCGCGCATCCCATGATGGCTTTCGTGCTGGACGGCATGCTGATACTGGCGGTGGCAGTGGTGGGGATGTGGATGTTCGGTTCGCTGCTGTGGGCAGTACTCGGTGGGATCTTCTGTGCGGCCACACACCTGTTGTGCAGGGCGACCGGGCACTGCGGCGCGGCCCCGACCGTTACGCAGGCGGAATCGCGGACATCGATCCCGGTGGCGGCAAGTGCCCCGGCCGAGGTCGCCCAGGCGGCTTGACGCTCTCGGCGCCGCACCCCGGCGACTGCTCCGCCGGTTCTGTGCCGGCAGCCGAGGCCGGCAGCCGAGTCCGAGTTCCACGGTCTCCGGTACAGACGCCACATCCGTTCCTGTCGACCGTCACGGACGACACCGATATGAACGTCGCGACGCCTTCGCCTCCCGGCCGGTGACGCCGTACCGAGATCACGCCCTGTGACCGGCGGGTCTACCGGACGGCGGCACGCGCCGAGGCGAGACCGGCCGCGAATCCGGTGACGACGGCCGCGTCCGGCAGCAGGACCGCGGACGACCAGGGGATCTGCGTGAGCGCTGCCTCTGCGGACGGGAATCGGGCACCGAGCAGACCGCCCACGAGGGCGGCGACCGTGTCGGTGTCCCCGCCGAGCGCGACGGCGGCGAGCATGGCGTCGACCGGCGACCGCACCGTGACGATGCAGTGCAGCACGGCGGCGACGGTGTCGTACGGTTCGAGCGAGACACCCGACGGTGCGGCACTCCAGCGGTCCGCCGCGACCGCGGCGAGGAGGTCCTCGAGAAGACGGCTACCACCGAATTCCCCGGTCTCGATGCGCGCCTCGTCGCGAGCTGCCTCGAGCAACCGCTGCGCGTCCGCGCCTTCCAGCGACCACGAGGCGCACGCCGAGATCACCGCTGCCGCGCACTGCGCGTCCGGTGACGGATGCGTCACCCGGGACAGATTCAGGGTGAGTGCGCGCCGGCGATCCGGGTCGTCGACCGGAACCGCCCAACCGGCCGGAAGAGCCCGCATCGCAGCACCGTTCGTGTCGCCATCGGCCTCGGGACGCCGGCCCGATTCGCGGAAGGTCCGGATTGCGGCCAGTGTGGAGGCCCCAGGCCCGGGACGGTCTCGGCGCGCTCGCTGAGCAGACGCAGGAACATCGAGCCCGGATCCTCGTTCGCGGCCGTTGTCAGCACCTCGGCCACGAGGAGGGTGAGCGCCGTGTCGTCCGACGTCGCACCCCGGGGCCAGCCGGGCCGGACGGGCAGGGTTGCCGCCGTCCCGAGGTCGATGTCCGCCGCGGCCGCGCCCTCCCAGGGGACGCCGAACGCGTCGCCGCAGGCGTACGTGGTCAGCGCGGCCGCGATCCGGTCGCGGTAGGAGGTTGCGCCGAGTTCGTCCGTCACCGGTGCCGGTCCCTCTCCCTGGGCCAGATGTTCCGCACGTTACCGGAGGGCGCCCGCAGCCGGCCGGACACGGAACCGCTTCCGTGCGACGTTGCCCCGGCTTATCGTGGGTGTGCGAATCTCGTGTGGGAGGACCCATGACCGAACCGGTGTTCGAGGGGTTGCAGGGCGCGGATGGATCGCGCCGGTTCGAGGGACTGCGCGCCATGTTCGTCAACTGCACCCTCAAACGGTCGCCCGAGACCAGCAATACGCAGGGTCTGATCGATCGCAGTGTGGCGCTGATGGAACGGGAAGGCGTCACGGTGGACCAGATCCGGGCCGTCGACCACGACATCGCGACGGGTGTGTACCCCGACATGACGGAGCACGGGTGGCCGAGCGACGAATGGCCGCAGTTGTTCGAGCGGATCCTCGCCGCGCACATCCTCGTCGTCGCCGGGCCCATCTGGCTGGGTGACAACTCGTCGGTCACCAAGAAGGTCGTCGAACGTCTCTACGGCTGTTCGTCGCTGCTCAACGAGCACGGCCAGTACGCGTACTACGGACGCGCGGGCGGTTGCCTGATCACCGGCAACGAGGACGGCGTCAAGCACTGCGCGATGAACATCCTCTACAGCCTCCAGCACCTCGGATACGTGATCCCGCCGCAGGCCGACGCCGGCTGGATCGGGGAGGCCGGTCCGGGCCCGTCGTACCTCGATCCGGGGTCGGGCGGTCCGGAGAACGACTTCACCAACCGCAACACCACGTTCATGACCTACAACCTCATGCACACCGCCGCGCTGCTCGTGCAGGCCGGTGGATTCCCCGTGGGTGGCAATCAACGCTCGCTGTGGGATGCCGGTTGCCATCCGTCGTTCGAGAATCCCGAGCACCGATGAGGTCGGCGCGGATCCGTGGCCGTGCGGACGTGCGGGGCGCGGTCCTCCTGCTCGCTGTGTTCGGCGCCGCGGCCTGCGGGACGTCGGACGAGGGTCCCTACGATGCCGTGCCGGCGTCGGAACCGGCCGTGACCACGACCGGAGAGTCGACGGTGGTCACCACGGCGAACGGACCCCTCGGCGAAATGCTCTTCGACCGGACGGACCAGGCGATCTACATCTTCGACCGGGAGGTGGGCACGGTCCCCGACTGCTACGGCGACTGCGCCGTGGCGTGGCCGCCGGTGCTCACCGTCGGCGCCCCCGTCGCGGCCGGCGACGCCGACCAGGGGCTGCTGGGAACCACGGCGCGCACCGACGGGACCATCCAGGTCACGTACGCCGGGCATCCGCTGTACTTCTATGCCGACGAGGACCCCGGGCAGGTGCTGTGTCACCGGGTCGAGGAATTCGGCGGGCTGTGGCTGGCGATCGACGAGGCCGGCGTGCCACTCCCGTGACCTGAGGCCTTCATCGGCCGCCGTGACGGTGCGGGGCCCGAGTCCGGGAGATCGGGCACCGCTACGTCAGCGGTGGAATCAGAATCTCGCCCGGTTCCCTGTCGGGCCGCAACCCCTTCCAGCTGGGGTGCCGGAGACTGTCGCCGGTGAACTCCCGGTACTCGACGTCGCCGACCAGCACGGGTTCGGCCCACCGGGCGGCCCGGACTACGGGCGCCGGCGGCGTGACGTCGAACGGATAGGTGGGCCGCTCGAGTTCGTCGAGCCGCTCCCACAGCGCCCGTCGCCCGGCAGTGGTGAAGCCCGTGCCGAGGTTGCCGATGTGGACGAGACGACCGTCGTTGTCGTGAGCGCCGAGGACCAGGGATCCGAAGGTGACGCGGTGCGGCCCGGTGCCCGGCAGCCACCCGGCGAGGACGACCTCGGTGTTCTTGCGCAGCGCCGTCTTGATCCATGCCGGGGACCGGCGCCCCGGCTGGTAGGTCGAGTCGGTCCGCTTGCAGACGATGCCTTCGAGACCGTGGTCGCGGGCGAGGTCGAGCAGGATCTTCGTGTCGGTGCCGACCCAGTGCGGTGGGGTGCGGACGAGAGGACCGGACATCGACAGGTCGATCAGCCGGCGGCGGCGTTCGAGGTACGGCAGCCCGGTCGTCGGTGCGCCGTCGAGCGCGAGCAGGTCGAACGCGTAGAACTCCACGGGTGTGGTCCGGATCAGCGCGCCCGTCGGTTTCGCCACGTGGATGCGGCTCTGCAGCCGGGGGAACGACGGCGCCCCGGTCCGCGGGTCGGGCGCGACGATCTCCCCGTCGACGACCATCGGACGGCCGCGCGCCAGCGCCGACAGCGCGATCGTCAGTTCCGGGTAGATCCCGGAGACGTCTCTGCCGTTGCGGCTGTAGAGCCGGCACCGCTCGCCGTCGCACATCGTCACCGTGCGTGCACCGTCCCACTTCATCTCCACCGCCCATCCGGTGCCGATCGGCGGCCGGCCCGTGGTGGCGAGCATCGGGGCGGGGACCGCGGAGCGAGAGGCGGGCATGGAGGGAATTATCCGGTCTCCCGTGCCGGGCCGCAGGGTAACGAATCGGAATAGTCCTGCGCCGGAAAGAATTACACCGTTGTGTTCCGACGACCTTCGTCGCTGTGGTGCGGGCTGTCGTCGGCTCGGGCCGGGCTGCCGCTCCTCTCTCGTCTTGACGGCACTCCCGGCGAGTGCCTACCGTCACATGTATCCACTCAGCGGACATGCGTTCGCAATACGAACACACGGATAGAGGATCGGCTATGCACGACCGTCCCACCGGCACCGACGAGCGCCAGGCGCGCCGCGCCGCGTTCGGCAGTTTCGTCGGCGCTGTCATCGACTGGTACGACTTCATCCTTTACGGCCTGGTGGCCGCGCTCGTCTTCAACAAGGAGTTCTTCCCGAACGTCAGCCCGGCCATCGGCACCCTCGCCGCGTTCGCGACTTTCGGTGTCGGCTTCCTCTTCCGGCCACTCGGCGGAGTGGTCTTCGGTCACTTCGGTGACCGCCTCGGCCGCAAGCGGATGCTGGTGCTCACCATCGTGATCATGGGAAGCGCCACCGCCCTGATCGGTCTGCTGCCGACCTTCGCGTCGATCGGGTGGTGGGCGCCGGTCCTGCTCGTCGCGCTCCGGGCCGTGCAAGGATTCGCGGTCGGTGGTGAATGGGGTGGTGCCGCTCTGATGGCGGTGGAGAGTGCTCCGCCGAAGAAGAAGGCTCTCTACAGCAGCGGGGTTCAGGTCGGCTATTCGGTCGGCCTGATTCTGGCCACCGGATTCGTCATGCTGATGAGCAGCGTCACGACCGACGAGGCGTTCGCCCAGTGGGGGTGGCGGGTCCCGTTCGTCGCCAGCATCGTGCTCGTCGCCTTCGGCCTGTGGGTCCGCTCGAGCGTGGAGGAGAGCCAGGAGTTCACCGAGACGGTCGAGGAGATCGAAGCGGAGCTCGGCGAACGCAGCCGCAAGCGCATCCCTCTCCTGGAAGCACTGACCAAGCATCCGAAGGCGTTTCTGCAGATCATCGGTTTGCGCTTCGTCGAGCTGTTCTCGATGTACATCGTCACGACGTTCGCACTGAGCTACTCCACCAACGAACTCGGCATGGAACGTAGCTTCATGCTCAACGTCGGTCTGCTCGTCGGTGCCCTCGGAATGGTGACCATCCCGGCGTTCGCATGGTTGTCCGACCGGTACGGACGTCGCCGGGTGTACATGCTCGGTTCCGCGCTCGGTGCCGTCTGTGCGTTCCCGTTCTTCGCGATGCTCGAGGGCGGCTCGATGATCGGAACGGTCGTCTTCGCAGTGCTGTTGGTCAACATCGCCCACGACATGGTCGTCAGCGTGCAGCAACCGTTGTTCACCGAGATGTTCGGCGCGGAGTACCGCTACAGTGGCGCCGGGGTCGGCTACCAGGTCGCCAGCGCGGTCGGGGGTGGTTTCACCCCGTTCATTGCGGCTGCCCTGGTCACCGTCTCCGGCGGGTCGTGGCATCTCGTGGCGTTCTACCTCGCGGGCGGATGCGTGATCTCGGGGCTCATCGCGTGGCGGCTCGGACACGACCATCGCGACGCCGGCCGGACCGCTCCGGCGTCACGGACATCCGGTGCCGTGACGATGCACTGAAGCGCGGATCGGCCGGAGACGACGGCGAGCGAGGGCCACTGGCGGTGTCTCCGCGTGGAGCAGCCGGCAGTGGGTCGGCGGACAGTTCTCTCCCTCTGCTCGCAGCTCGGGATCCGACGGTCGAGAATGGGGAATCAGCCTGCTGAAAGGTAACTTTCGAACCACAGCGGCTGTGATCGGGTGTATCCGCCTCGTCGAGCGGGGTGCGGCCCGGCCGGGGAGGGGAGGCACCGGTACCGCGCACGGCTCAAGGTCCGCTGATCGCGAGATCGGCGCCGATCAGCCGGGCCGCGTCCTGCAATCGGGGGACCACTCGTGACTCGACGTCGTCGCCGGAATGCGCAGTGTTCTGCAGGGAGGAGTTGAGCGCGGCGACGATCCGGCCGGTTCGGTCCCGGATGGGCACGGCGACGCCGCGAATCCCCACTTCCAGTTCGTCCTCGGACAGTGCCCACCCCCGCTCGGCCGTGGCCCGGATCTCGGCGCGCAGCCGGTCCGGGTCCACCAGGGTCCGGTCGGTGAACGCCCGCAGTTCCGTCGTCTCGAGGTAGCGGTCGAGCTCCTCGTCGGTGAGTCCGGCCAGTAGGACCCGGCCGTGCGAGGTCGCGTACGCGGGGAAGCGCATGCCGACCGAGATCGCGATGCGCACGATCCGCGGCGAACGGACTCGCGCGACGTACAGTGCGTCCGCTCCGTCGAGCACGGTGACCGAGACGGTCTCCTCGAGCTCGGCGGCGAGTTTCGCCAGGTGCGGTTCGGCCAGCTGCGGAAGGGCCAGCCCGGACAGGTAGGAGAAGCCGAAACGTAGGACCCGCGGGGTCAACATGAAGCGACGGCCTTCCTGGCGGAGGAACCCGCGATCGACGAGGGTCAACAGGATTCGTCGCGCGGTCGATCGAGTGATCCCGACAGCTCGGGCCACTTCACTGAGAGTGCGCTCGCGGTGCTGTTCGTCGAAGCACTCGAGTACCGCGAGCCCCCGATCCAGAGACTCGAGAAAATACCGTTCACCCGCGGCCGCTCCCATGGGCCAATCCTAGGCACGAGCGGACTGTGCCCCTCCGGTGCCGCCGCCCATCTCGAAGCCCCGGAAGCGCGCCGACGCTCGGGCTCGGCCACCTCGCCCTGCCGCGAGAAGACCCCGAGCCTGGATTCAGGACAGCCAAACCTTATAGACTGCCGCGGTGTCACCACGTTCCACCGAGCTCGTCGACTGTCCGACGGTTCCGTTCGTCCGACACCTCGCCGAGCACGGCGAACGGACCGCACTCGTCTGCGACGGCGCCGAGATCACCTATTGCGACCTGGCCGAGCGGGTCGCCGACGTCGCCGACCGCCTCGGCACGACCCGGCGTCTCGTGCTCGTCGTCGGCGCCAACACCGTCGACGCGATTGTCGCCTACCTGGCGGCGCTGTCCGCCGGCCATCCCGTGCTGCTCGTGCCCGGCGACCGGCCCGATGCCCTCGCCGCGACGATCGAGGCGTACCGTCCCGACGTCGTCGTCGAGGACGGCCGCCTGAACGAACGCGCCGAGGACACCAGCCACGACCTGCACCCCGACCTGGCGCTGCTGCTCAGCACCTCCGGCTCGACCGGCTCGCCCAAGCTCGTCCGCCTGTCGCAGCACAATGTGCAGGCCAACGCCGAGGCCATTGCCGACTACCTCGACATCCGCGACACCGACCGCACGATCACCACGCTGCCGATGCACTACTGCTACGGCCTGTCGGTGCTGCACAGCTACCTGTTGCGGGGCGCCGGCATCGTGCTCACCGACCGGTCCGTCACCGACCCCGGATTCTGGGACCTCGTGCACCGGCACCGGGTCAGCGCACTCGCCGGCGTGCCCTACACCTTCGATCTGCTCGACCGCGCCGGGTTCGCGGACATGGACCTGCCCCATCTGCGCTACGTCACCCAGGCCGGCGGTCGTCTCGATCCCGACCGCGTCCGCCGCTACGTCGGCCTCGGCCACCGCCGCGGGTGGCAATTCTTCGTGATGTACGGGCAGACCGAGGCCACCGCCCGCATGGCCTACCTGCCTCCGCACCTCGCCGCGGAGCACCCCGACACGATCGGCGTCCCCGTCCCCGGCGGCGCCTTCCGCATCGACCCCGTGCCCGAAGCCGGCGACGGTGCCGGCGAACTCGTCTACACCGGGCCCAACGTCATGCTCGGCTATGCCACCGACCCGGAGGATCTGGCCCTCGGGCGCACCGTCGACGAACTGCGCACCGGTGATCTCGCCGTCCGCACCGACGCCGGGTTGTACCGGATCGTCGGCCGCCGATCGCGCTTCGCGAAGCTGTTCGGTCTTCGCATCGATCTGCAACGCATCGAATCCGTCCTCGCGCGCCACGAACTCGTCGCGTGCTGCGCCGGCGGCGACGACGAACTGATCGTCGCCGTCGAGTCCGCCGACGCCGCGCACGTGCGGGCGGTCGCGGCGCGCGCGAGCGGGCTGCCCGAGTCCGCGGTGCGGGTGTGTGTCGTGGCCGAGATGCCCCGCACCCCGAACGGCAAACCGGACTACCGCGCTGTCGCCGCCCTCGGCGCCACCCCGGAACCGCCGCGGCCGGCGCCTGCATCGCGGACCGCCGACCTACGGCAGCTACGGGAGCTCTACGCGGATGTACTCCGCAGCGACGACGTCACCGACGACAGCACGTTCGTCGGCCTCGGGGGCGACTCGCTGTCGTACGTGCGCATGTCGGTGCGGCTCGAGCGGCTGCTCGGCCACCTGCCCGCGGACTGGCCGACGACGCCGCTGCGCGAGCTGAGCCCGTCGTCGCGCCGGACACCGCAAGGCTGGCGGACCGTCGAGACCAACGTGCTCATCCGTGCCGTGGCGATCGTGCTCATCGTCGGCTCGCACCTGCACCTGTTCGCCCTTGTCGGGGGAGCACACGTGCTGCTCGCATCCGCGGGCTACAACTACGCGCGGTTCCAGCTGCCCAAGCCCCGTGTCGAACGGCTGCGCACCACCCTCCTCAGTGTCGCGCGGATCGCCGCGCCCGCCGTCGCGTGGATCGGGGCGGTGCACGTGATCACCGGCGAGTACCGCTGGTCGAGTGTGCTGCTGCTCAACGGGGTCTTCGGGCCGCCCGCTTGGACGAGGGAGTGGCGGTACTGGTTCGTCGAGGCACTGGTGTACGCGCTGGTCGCGGTGGCTCTGCTGCTCGCCGTGCCGTGGTTCGACCGACGCGAGCGACGATTCCCGTTCGCGTTCCCGCTCGGACTGGTGGGTCTGGGGCTGCTGACCCGGTACGAGGTGCTCGGGCCGGACATGCCGACCAGTCAGATCCTCGCCTCGTACGTGGTGTTCTGGCTCTTTCCGTTGGGCTGGGCGGCAGCCCGGGCCGACGCGGGGTGGCAACGACTGGTGGTGTCCGCGGTGGCGGTCGCGACCGTGCCGGGGTTCTTCCACGCCGAACCCGAGCGCACCGCGCTCGTGATCGGCGGGCTGCTCCTGTTGATCTGGGTGCCACGAATGTGGTGGCCCGCGCTGCTGGTGCGGCCGGCCGAGGTGCTCGCCGCCTCGTCGCTCTACATCTACCTGACCCACTTCACGGTCTATCCGCAGCTGCGGGACATCGACCCGTGGTTCGCGTTCGCGGCGTCACTCGTCGTGGGTGTGGCGTACTGGCAGCTGTGGGTGCGGCTGGGACAGCTGTGGGGCCGCTTCGGCAGGAGACCCGTCGTCGCGATGCTCGCGCGGTCCGGTGCTACCCGCGCGCGTGAGGACGCGCGCGGGTAGCACCGGTGGGCGCGGATACCGGCCGGCTTCTCGTCAGGGCAGCAGCCGGTCGATGAAGCTGTTGCTGAAGATCCGGTGCGGGTCGAGGCGGTTGTACACCGCTCGTGCGGAGTCCCAGTTCTCGTCCGCGGGCACGCCCTCGCGGTAGGTGTCGGGCAGGACCTGCTCGACGACCCGCTGGTCCGTGTAGGGCAGCTCGGGACCGAACGCCCAGCCCTTGGACCATTCGGGCCGGAACGTGGAGTCGTCGTTGTCGTAGTGTCCGCGCATCCACTGCTCCATCTCGCGGTAGAACGCGAACATCCCGGGTGTCCCGGGCACCCCGAGCACGTTGAGCCAGATCGCGGTGTCCCATTCGGGGTGGTCGGGTCGCGGGCGGGTCGCGGAGATGGTCGGCGGCCCGGCGGACGGGACCTGCACGTCGTCGGGCCGGTCGAGGCCGCAGCATCGGATCTCGACGGGGCCGTTGAGCGGGTACTGCCCCAGTGCCCGGTAGCGCTCGATGCGCTGATGGAACCACTGCGTGAAGTCGTGGATCACGTTCGCGATGTTGGCTCGATTGGTGAGGACCGCGCCGCCACCCTCCGTGAGCCGCAGGGTGGTGGCCTTGATGTAGAACTGCAGATCCTTCGACCAGCCCCAGATGTCGCTCGAGTTCGTGGCGGCGAGGCCGGCGACGGTGGTGTTGTAGTAGACCTGGCCGAAGGCCGGCGCGACGGCCGGATTCCCGGCGGTCATCTGCCCGAGCACGTCGGTGACCGGCTCGGGGACGTTGTCCGAGAACGGGTAGTTGTAGGGGCCGAACACCTCGCGGGACGTGGCCGGCCGTTCGGGTGCGAGGGACCACACCTTCATCCACGGCTTGTCGGTGAAGGGGTACCAGATCGCCTCCGCACGCCCGGTAGCACGGACGAAGCTCTCGAAGGTGCGTCCGGCGGCGCCGGCGGGGGCGAAGAGTTCGCGCCAGTCGATGTCGGTGTAGCTCTGGCACCGCATCCGCGTGTTCGGCCCGGCCTGCAGGGTGACCGAGGTGACGAACGTGCGGCCCAGGTGCGTGAGCAGTGCGGTGCTGTCGGCGTTCGCGCGCGTGACGGTGCGCAGCGCGTACTCGCTCCCGTTCCACGCCACCACGGTCAGTTCCGTGACGAGGTTGCTCAGCGAGCCGAAGGTGTTCCCCGGCACGCGCGCTTCACCGTCGGCGGGCAACGCGGCGCCGTGGGCGTTGACGGCCAGGGAGCCGGCGATGGACAGCACGCCGGGCGCGGGGAGATTGGCCCAGCCGAGGCCGTTCGCCTGCAGTGCCGTGGTGATCGCGTCGAGCGTCGCGCCCGCACCGGCCGTGACGGTGGCAGGTGCCGATCCGGGATTCACCGACACCCCGTTCAGGTGCACCATCGTGTCCGCCAGGATCACCTTATCGATCGGTGCGCCGTTGACGATGGTCAGCGGCGTCCACCCGTGCATCGCACCGCGTGGCCGGATGGTGTAGCCGTGGGCGTGGGCCCAGTTCGCGAGGCGGACGACGTCCTCGGGACTGCGCGGGGCGCAGGTCCAGATCGCGTCCAGCATGATCTCCTTGGACCAGTTCTGGTAGGCCTGCTGGTACAGGGCGATGCCGTCGGGGAAGGCGGCCGGGGTGGGCAGCGTGGCGCCGGACGAGCCGGCCGGCACGGCATGGACCGGGGTCCAGCCGCCGAGCGCGGTGGCCGCGAGGGCGCCCGCGCCGGCTGCGAGGAAACCGCGGCGGGACAGGCGCAGAGGTTCGGTGCGAATCGTCATGGATGCGCTGCTTTCTCACCGTCCCGTGCCGGAACGGTGCTGAGGGAGGACGGGGTCAGGCGATGGTGAGGACGACGTCGGTGAGGGCGGGCGCGAGGTCACGCTCGACCACCGCGGCTGCCGCGAGCACGCGGCCGCCGGTCCGCCAGGCGCGCACCCTCAGTGTCTCGCCGGGGAAGACGACGCCGGCGAATCGAGCCTTGAATCCCCGCACGGCCGCGGCATCCCCGGCGAGGGCCGCATCCGTGATTGTCTTGCAGACGATCCCGTAGGTGCACAGTCCGTGCAGGATCGGGGCGGGAAATCCGGCGGCTGTCGCGAACTCCGGGTCCGAGTGCAGCGGGTTGCGGTCGCCGCACAGCCGGTACAGCAGGGCCTGCTGCGGCAGCGTCGCGACGTCCACCTCGAAATCGGGTGCCCGGTCCGGAAGTTCGACGGACTCGGACGGTCCGCGTTCGCCGCCGAAACCGCCCTCGCCGCGGGCGAAGATGGACGAGCGGGCCGTCCACAGCGGAGTGCCGGCCGGATCCGTGGTCGTCGACTCCTGGACGATGACCGCGGCCTTGCCCTTGTCCCACACCTCGGCGATCCGGGTCACTGTGCGGCCCTTGCCTTCCGGCGGGATGGGAGCGTGCACCGTCACCTCCTGGCCGCCGTGCACCACCTTCGCCAGGTCGATCTCGACACCGGGGAACGACACCTTCGGTGGCTCGGTCGCGTGGAACGTCGCCGCGACGGTGGCGAAGGTGGGCAGGACCTGCGGGTCGTCGTCGCGTAGGTAGCGCAGCTCACCGAGGTCGGTGGGACGGGCTCCGGCCCCGAGACCGAGGTGATAGAGCTGGACGTCGCTGCTGCTCCAGGTGAATTCTTGGACGGGCAGTTCGGCGCCGAGCGCGACGGCGGGATCGATGGGCACGGGTGAGCCTTTCTGTTCGGCGGACGGAGAGCGGCGTGGCCGGGTGCGGTTCAGTGTTGTTCGACGGTCTCGGAGACCGGCGGCGCCGCCGGCTGCTCCGGCCGGGCGAGCGCATCGAGGACCGCGAGGTAGGCGAAGGTCATGGCCGGGCCGATCGTGGCGCCGGGTCCGGCGTAGGTGTGGCCCATGACGGGGCCGCTGGCATTGCCGACCGCGTAGAGTCCCTCGATCACGGACCCGTCCTCGCGCAGGACCCGGGCGTCGGCGTCGGTGCGCAGGCCGCCTTTGGTGCCGAGATCACCGGGCACCACCTTGATCGCGTAGAAGGGGGCCTTGTCGATGGCGCCGAGACTCGGGTTGGGCTTGTTGCGCGGGTCGCCGTAGTAGTGGTCGTAGCCCGATTCCCCGCGTCCGAAGTCCTCGTCCCGGCCCGCCCGGGCGAAGCCGTTGAAGCGTTCCACCGTCGCGGTGAGGGCGTCTGCCGGCACCCCGATCTTCTCGGCGAGCTCGGTGATCGAGCCGGCGCGGACGACGACACCCGCCTTCAGCCACCGCTTGGGGAAGGGGCTGCGGGGCGTGATGCCGGCGAAGGTGTAGCGATTGCGGTAGCGCTGGTCGAGGATCATCCAGCACGGAATGTTCTCGCCCGGTCCGTCGCCCCGGCCGTGGCGACCGCCGTACATGGCGTGCACCGCCTCGACGTACGGGGCGGATTCGTTGACGAAGCGCCGGCCCGCCGCATTGACCATCATCGAGCCCGGCAGGCTGCGCTCGGACAGGGCGAACCACGGGCCGCCGGTGAGCGGAAACGACGGGCCCCACCAGGCGTCGTCCATGAAATCGACGGCGGCGCCGAGAGACTGGCCTGCGCGGATGCCGTCTCCGGTGTTGGCCTTGGCGCCGACGGTCCATTCGGTGCCGATCGGGGCGCGTTGGTACTGCCTCCGCATCTGCTCGTTGTGCTCGAAGCCGCCGGAGGCGATCACCACGCCGCGACGCGCCCGGATGGTGCGCTGCTGTCCGTCCGACTCGACCCGCACACCGCTTACCACCCCGTCCTCGACGACGAGGTCCGTCAGGGCGGTGTTCAGCAGCAGCGGCACTCCGGCGTCGCGCAGACCCGTGCGGAGTCCGGCCATGAGCGCCTGGCCACGGACCAGCAGGTGCTTCCTGCGTGTCCGCGCCCACAGGTACCGCACGCCGACCTTCGCGGCGCGAACCGGTCCGCGGGGATTGCGCACGAGCAGGTTGAGCCACTTGTAGTCGGCCTGGGTGATGACGAAGTTGGTTGGGCCCTCGACGTAGTCGGGTTCGAGCAGGGCGAGATCGTCGCCGAGTCGTTTGCCGTCGAACGGTTTCGGTTCGACGGACCGCCCACCGAGCCGGCCGCCGGGGGCCTCGGGGTAGTAGTCGGAGTAGCCCGGCACCCATTGCAGTTCCAAGGCGCTGTGTTCCAGGACGAAGGACAGCATCTCTGGACCGCGGTCGATGTAGGTGTCGATCTTGTCGGCGGGCACGACGTCGCCGATGATGCTGTGCAGGTAGGTGCGGGCCGCATCCGGGGTGTCGGTGACGCCGGCCGCCTCGAGGACCTCGTTGTTCGGAATCCACACGCCGCCGCCCGAGCGGGCACTCGAACCGCCGTAGTGCGGTGCCTTCTCGACCAGGACGACGCTCGCGCCCTGGTGCGCGGCGGTCAGCGCGGCGGTCATTCCGCCGGCACCGCTGCCGACGACGACGATGTCGTATTCCTGCTTGATCATGTAGAACACGTTATAGAATGATGACGCGGTGAGTCCATCCCTTCTGCCAGGAAGATCACCCGCACACCACGCGTCGAACGGAAACAGGTTGCAGAATCTGCCGGTCGCCGGTGAACAGGAAGGAACCGCAATGCTGCCGACGCAACTGCGCACCCGGCTGGCGGACGAGCTCGAGGCCGCCGAGCGCGACCGTACCCCGATCGACCCGCTCGTGGCCCGGTACTCGGACATCGACGTCGTCGACGCCTACGAGATCCAGCTGATCAACATCCGGCGTCGCCTCGCGGCCGGTGCTCGCGTGGTCGGCCACAAGGTCGGGCTGTCGTCGCTGGCCATGCAGCAGATGATGGGTGTGGACGAGCCCGACTACGGTCATCTGCTCGACGACATGCAGGTCTTCGAGGACCGGCCCGTCGACACCTCGCGGTACTGCTTCCCGCGGGTGGAGGTCGAGGTGGCCTTCGTGCTCGGCAAGGACCTGCCCGGGGCGGACTGCACCGAGAACGACGTCCTCGATGCCACCGTCGCGTTCGCGCCGTCCGTCGAACTGATCGACAGCCGGATCAAGGACTGGAAGATCGGCCTCGCGGACACCATCGCCGACAACGCCTCGTCCGCCGGCTGGGTGCTCGGCACGCAGCGGGTCGCGCCGTCCGACATCGACATCAAGGGCATCGACGCGGTGCTCACCCGCAACGGCGAGCGGATCGCCGAGGGACGCAGCGACGCGGTGCTCGGCAATCCCGTCACCGCCGTCGCGTGGCTCGCTCGCAAGGTCGACAGTTTCGGAGTGCGGCTGAAGGCGGGCGACATCGTCCTGCCCGGTTCGTGCACGCGGGCCGTCGATGCGCGCCCCGGCGACGAGTTCCACGCCGAATTCGCGGGACTGGGCTCCGTCTCGCTCACGTTCTCGTGACCACCCGGTCCCGACTGCAAGGAGAAACCATGGCCAAGGCACGTGTCGCGATCGTCGGCTCGGGCAACATCAGCACCGACCTGCTCTACAAGCTGCAACGCTCGGAGGTGCTCGAGCCGCGCTGGATGATCGGTATCGACCCGGCGAGCGAGGGACTCGCCCGCGCCCGCACGCTCGGCCTGGAGACGTCGGCCGAGGGGATCGACTGGTTGCTCGCGCAGCCGGAGAAGCCGGACCTGGTGTTCGAGGCGACGTCGGCATACGTGCACCGGGAGGCCGCACCGAGGTACGAGGCGGCCGGCATCCGGGCGATCGATCTCACCCCCGCGGCCGTCGGACCGGCCGTCGTGCCGCCCGCGAACCTCGGTGCGCACCTGGACGTGCCCAACGTCAACATGATCACGTGCGGCGGCCAGGCAACCATCCCGATCGTGCACGCCGTCTCCCGCGTCGTGGACGTGCCCTACGCCGAGATCGTGGCGTCGGTGGCGTCGGTGTCCGCCGGGCCGGGTACCCGCGCCAACATCGACGAGTTCACCAAGACCACCAGCCGGGGCATCGAGACCATCGGCGGTGCGCGCAGAGGCAAGGCGATCATCATCCTCAACCCCGCGGACCCGCCGATGATCATGCGCGACACCATCTTCTGTGCCATCCCCGAGGACGCCGACCGGGACGTCATCGCCGAATCCATCCACCGCGTCGTCGCCGACGTGCAGCAGTACGTGCCCGGCTACCGGCTGCTCAACGAACCGCAGTTCGACGATCCGACCGTCGTGTCCGGCGGGCACGCCACCGTCACCACCTTCGTCGAGGTCGAGGGCGCCGGCGACTTCCTGCCGCCGTACGCCGGCAACCTCGACATCATGACCGCGGCCGCCACCAAGGTGGGCGAGGAGATCGCCCGCGCACTCCTCTCGGCGGACTCCCTCCCTTCCAACACCTCCGTGAAGGCGTGAATCCGATGACCGCTACCGACCGCCGCGACGACATCTTCTTCGAACCGTCGTGGGACATCCGCGTGACCGACACGTCGCTGCGCGACGGCTCCCACCACAAGCGTCACCAGTTCGACCGGGAGGAGGTGCGTGCCGTCGTCGCCGCCCTCGACCTCTCGGGCGTCCCCGTCATCGAGGTGACCCACGGCGACGGCCTCGGCGGCTCCTCGTTCAACTACGGGTTCTCGAAGGTGCCCGAGCAGGAACTGATCAAGATCGCCGTCGACACCGCGCAGCACGCGAAGATCGCATTTCTCATGCTCCCCGGCGTCGGTATCAAGGAGGACATCGTCGAGGCGCAGGACAACGGCGCGTCGATCTGCCGCATCGCCACACACTGCACCGAGGCCGACGTGTCCGTCCAGCACTTCGGGCTGGCCCGCGAGCGCGGACTCGAGACCGTGGGCTTCCTGATGATGGCGCACACCGTCACCCCGGAGAAGCTCGCCGAGCAGGCCCGCATCATGGCCGACGCCGGCTGCCAGTGCGTGTACGTCGTGGACTCCGCCGGCGCGCTCGTCCTCGAACAGGTCACCGAGCGGGTCGAGGCGCTCGTCGCCGAACTGGGGTCGGACGCGCAGGTCGGCTTCCACGGCCACGAGAATCTCGGCCTGGGCGTGGCGAACTCGATCGCGGCGGTCCGGGCCGGCGCCAAGCAGATCGACGGATCGGCACGCCGCTTCGGGGCCGGAGCCGGCAACACGCCCGTCGAAGCGTTCGTCGGGGTGTGCGACAAGGTGGGGATCAAGACCGGCATCGACTTCTTCGCGATCGCCGACGCCGCGGAGGACGTCGTGCGCCCGGTGATGCCCGCCGAATGCCTCCTCGACCGTCAGGCCCTGATGATGGGCTACGCGGGGGTGTACTCGAGCTTCCTGCGTCACGCCGAGCGCCAGGCCGAGCGGTACGGGGTCTCGGCTGCGGAACTGTTGGTGCGGGCCGGCAAGCGCAAGCTCATCGGCGGCCAGGAGGACCAGCTGATCGACATCGCCCTCGAACTCCAGCGCGAACAACAGTCCGCCTGACCGTTTGCCTGCCCGACTGCCTGCCCGACTGACCGACTGACCGACCGAATGTCACATCGCGTCGATCCGGGCTGACTCAGGTGGTCCATGCGACACGCTCCCTGACCAGGGGAG
>NZ_JAUIZP010000056.1:0-13706 GCF_041414735.1 Rhodococcus sp. GXMU-t2271 | reverse complement strand
TCACCCAGTTCGAGCATGCAGGCCGTTACTGAGAAAACCTCAACGTAACGGGGGTTCCGCTGGTCAACGTGGTGTCCCTGCCAGCAACCCGGCACACACAACCACGATCGGGGTAACGACCACGGCAGTATGCCTACACGGAATGGCATGTTGGCATTAGGTCGTGACAGTTAGATCCACTAGGGCGTTGCGTGCTGGCTCTGAGGAAAACGAGGTCGTAGGCTCTCGCCCGCTGCTCATGCCCAGCCTCACCGCGTACTCCCATGGGTAGGTGCACGCCCGGCGGTTCGGTATGCGAGGGGCTAGATACCCTGCGCGCACCAGCCTGGGATCGTACGTTACATTCTCCCCCAGCACGATGTTGACCAACATGAGGCGGACCAATGGACAGTTCAGGCGCCGATAGTCCAGAGATTCAAAAGTTCGGGATGTCGGAAGTTGATCGCGTTCCAGAGGGCCCCGGGATATATGCATGGTATGCAAAATTCCGAGCAGGCAAATATGACTGGATGGCTAGACCCGAAAACGGACAAGATGCTGCTATCGAAAGTTTCTTGGACCTGATTCGTCACTACGCTTCGTATTACGAACCCCTGCCCATAAATCTAAAGGGTGCGGCCCCTTACGGTGGACTCTGGAGTGGGTCTCTAGAATTGGACCATGGTGTTCCGCGATCCGTGGTTAGCTCCGCTAAGGGTGATCCTCTAAATGAAATTCTGGAAAAAGACCGCGACGCTCTTGAGGCGGCCATAAGCTCCGAATCCAGTCGTCAAATTCTCGCTGAACTTCTTAGCGGCATTACGCCTGTTTTCTCCGCCCCTTTATATATCGGTGTCGCCGAAAATCTTCAAAGTCGGTTGAAGAAGCATCGCGCAACATACACATCTGGTATCGATTGGTTGGCCGACCATCCTGAAGGAGCCGAAGAGCTTCGTTCGAAGGCGAATTCATTTGGACTCCGCGCAGCGGCCCGTGGGATCGCCATGGAGCATCTAGAAGTATGGGTCATCGATCTGGAGGCCAAGTATGGATCGGAAAATTCGATCGCGGACCTACGCGTGACAGCCAGGTCGGCAGAGTGGCTTCTTCATCGTTTATTCTCGCCAATTCTAGGGAGGCAGTAATGGTTCTACCGTCGTATTCTGTCAGCCAATTTCGGGACCTCGTCCAGGGGACCTGGGGTACGTTTAGTACATCAGCTGGACGAGTCCAGTATATTATGACTAAAGCCCGCCTTGGTGACGATTCGCTTGAGCCTGAGCGGCTACTCACGAAAAGTTTGCGACCCGTTCGTGAGGTAATGGCTGCGGAGGATCTAAATTTCAATCAGCTGCTGCAGCGCGACCTCGATGACCACAGAGTTGCGACAGATCTTGTGAAGTACTTACTAAAGCCAAGATCGACCGGTCCAGCGTTTTTCCCTCCAATCGTTGCTGTTCTCCTGCCTTTCAGGAACAAGCGTCCGTCGAAGTTTCCCCACCTGGAGGATCCCCAGACTATCGAAAGCGGGGGTATGTTCTGGGCGCAACAGGATGCGGGAGATGCATTTCAGGTACGTAGGCTTGTTGATCAAAACGGTAAAGCGCATAGCGTCAATCTGGCGCAATTAAGATGGAACAGCACTGCCGCTCAAATTGTTGTACTGGATGGACAACATCGAGCGATGGCATTGCTTGCTGTCGACCGAACTCTTTCACGTACGTGGCAGGATAACGAAGGCGCCAAGTATCGGTCCTTCTATGAGTCGCAAGTGGAGAGATACCTACGGGAATTCGATCCCAACGGCGACCTTGATCTGAGTCAGATTGAGGTTCCGGTCACCGTCTGTTGGTTCCCAGATAAAACTGGTGCCGAGGCGCAGCCGCATGAAGCAGCCCGTCAGCTCTTTGTCGACGTAAACAAGGAGGCGCGACCTCCGAGTGAGTCGAGGATAATTCTACTGTCCGATGCGGAACTAGTGAACGTCCTTACTCGAAGTCTCTTGAACGAATTGCGCGCGGGACGCGACGATGACCTCCTGCCATTGTATGCGGTTGAATACGACAATCCGGATGTCAACAACAGCCGCCCGGCGCGATGGTCGGTGTTGACGAATATAAACCTCTTGAAAATGGCGGTGACACGCTGTGTTTTTGGCCACCCAAAGTACCTGCGAGATGTTGCGCAGAAATTCGGAGGCGTGGAGAAGAAGGCAGAAAAAGACTCCTTCATGCGAGAGCAATTAGAGGTTGAAAACCTGTTCCCGATGGAAATTTCAGATGGAGATTTTTCATATCGGCGCAGTCAGCTCGGCAACGAAAATTTTCCATTAGGGCATGTTGAACGGCTCAGTGAACAATTTTCCAGTACGTGGGGAGTTGCGATCCTCAACTTGCTTTCGGGTATCGCGCCCTACAAAGCGCATAACAGTGCATTGGTGAGAATGGAGAATGACTGGAGTACCGCAATCGAGCCGTTTGCTTCACTTGCTCGTGATGCGCTTTTTGGTGGGGTAGGAGTGTATTGGACGCTCAAGGACAGCTACGAGCACTTTCGGGAAGAAATACGGCAAGACAAAGCTGCCACGACGCGTAGTAAGAGTGATGACGTAATCAAGGCATGGAACCTTATTGAACGAAAGAAGTCAGACTTCGATGTGTTGCGCTCCAGTGAATATCTGAGTTCGACCGCCGAGATGAAGGTTGAGCGCTCTAAGAAGGCGTTTGAAGTAATGAACACTCATGCCTGCCAGTTGGGATTGGTTCTAGCGCTGGGGTCCCTGTGGGAGCTGAGGAAACAATTCAATCCTGACTGGATTGCGTCGGATCTGCCCAGTTTCTCACGAGACATTGTTCGTGCTTGTAATTCGTATTTCGAGACTTCGCATGCGCAAGGAACGCAATACGATCGAAGGCTAGTTTTCGCTAAGTCTTCCCCTAACCCGATAAATCGCATCTCTAATATGGATACCCCGAGATCGGTTTACTTTAGGTACTTTTGGCTTGAGATAATTTCTTCAAACGAGGGTTGGCCAGCTCTCTCAAGATGGTTCCAGGAGCGCGCGAAGGTCGTGGCTACTGTTGAGCGTGCTCGAGCGCTATATCTTGAGTATTGCGTGGAAGAACGTCTGAAAGTACTGAAGTCGACTGCCCCCACTTTGTCAGGACTGGATTTGAAGGAGCAGGCCAGCGAACTCGCTAAGAAGGACATGCGAACGGCGTTGAACAAATGGTTTCTTACCGCAGCGGAAGAGCTAGATCCGTGGTTTGAGAAAATCGGTCAATCCGGCGACCCTGCAGGAATCCTTTCGGTCGATAAGGATGAGGACGGGGTCCCCGAATCTCTTTCTGAAGTCGACGACTCGGAAGAAACGCAATCAGCAGCCGCGACCCTTGAGGAGCTTTTGGCGGAAGGCGCTGAGGATTGAGGTCTGGCAAGCTGATTCAGGCTCATCTCAGGATGACGTGTGGGTAGAGTAATTCGAAGGCCTCCACTATCCTGCTCCCCGAGCAGGAATGGCTGATCGTTGATCCTAACCGCCTGAGATGCACTGTAACGACTGGTTCCGCCTACAAGGGGACCGTTCTCTGTCGATCTGGAACGGTCCCCTGGGTGCCTCCTCGGATCGTCTCGTTCGTCACGAGGTGGCCAGCGGAGGTTGATTCAATTCACCACGTAACTCCACCAAGTAGGTCTTCGACGGCCATCTCTGTGTGGCGCCGTTCATCCGTTAGTGCGGACGTAACTAAATCCAGGACTACCGTTTCCGCGGGCTGCTTTCGCGTGTTAACAAGTTCCTGTATGTATTCCAGACCACCATTTGCATATTCTTCGAACATCGCGACCCGTTCCTGAAGGCGGGTGTCGTCCATAATCTCAGGGTCATTTCCGAGCTCGTTCGCAGCGATCATGCTAACGAGAGTGTCAGCAAAAGATGGACCCACGAGGGTGTCGTACCTAATCGGATCTCCTGCAACATCGGTGAAAGGGACGCGTCGTCCCTGTGCAAACCCTACCGCCGCTGCGAACAGCAAGATGTCGCGGAACGCCGGAAATTTGGCTTCTTGTTGAAGCTCTCGCATGAGGCCTTCATGTTGGTGGGGGCGGCGAGCTCGAACATCGGCATAAGCGGTCACAGGATTACCTTCAACTCAGTGCGATCGGTGTCGGACGAACGGATGTACGGGTACGACATGCCGTTAATTTCGATGTCGTCGGCGATGTCGCCTTCGGCCGTTGTATGAGTCTCAAGTACTCCCAAGTTGCTGACGTATGGCATCAATTCGGTGATCACCGTGCCCATACCCTGACTCTTGCTCACCAGGACGACGAGCTGAGGTGCCATCTTGGCGAGTGCGCGCGCAACGGCTTCCTGATAGTCCTCATCCAACGAGCCGAATGCGGCGTCCATGACGATGGGGTATGTCCCGGCATCGACGCTCGTTTGTTCCTCGGCGCGGCGCTCCGTCCGGATCTCGCGAGCCAGTTTCGACACAGCGGCAACGAAGCTGAGACTGAGGATCTGGTTTTCTCCGGTAGATTTGGGAACCGGAAGCTCGACTCCGTTCACCGTCTTGTGCAGCGTTAACTCGAAATTCTCTGTCAGGGTTGGCACGTGGCTCTGGTGGGTGATACTGGCGAAAACCTCTTTGAGTTCCTTATCGAGTCGCTTTCGCATATCTGTTGCACGAATCTCTAGAATCTCGATGAGCGCCTTTTTCACTGACTGTACGAGGTCGAGTCGGGCACGTGCCTTGAGCGCAAGTTCATCCGTGACCTCGGCCTTCGATCGCTCGCGCGTCTTTGCTTCGATGTCTTTGGCAAGCCGCTCGATCTCGCCCTTCGCTGAGCCGATCTGCTGTTCTTTGGCACGCATCATGTCGAGTAGCTCGAGATGCTTGCTCTCGAGACCCTGTACGTCCTCATGTCTACTGTCGCGTAGTTTTCCGTCTAGTTCGGACTTTTCGGCGATCAGTCGGTCGACTCGATCATGCTCATCACCGATACGCTTTGCGATCCCTGACAAGTCGCTGCGCAGCGACGCTCGGGTTGACTCCAGTTCGTCGATATTGCCCGAGAGTTTCTGCCATGCAGTCTCAACGGCCTGGAGACCGGCCTGATGCCGCCAATCTTGGACGTGTTTCCACGAGGCGGAGCCCTCGGTGAGTTCGGCTCCGCAAATGCAGGTCTTCTTCGCCAGGAGGTCGTCGACAAATTCGCGCTTGAGTGGAGCAGGAAGCGCCCCACGCCGGTACAAGTCTTCAGCCATCGCTTTTGTATCCCAAGCGAGAGCGTCTGTGAAGGCTAGGAACCCGCGAGTTGCGATGAGAGTCGCCCGGTCGGTCACTGCTGCTTCGTGTGCACGCCGAGCATCAGCGAGCTCTAGTTCTACCTGATCGCGTCGTTGCTGGATTGGAGCGGCATCGGCATTCTCCCGAAGCAGCTCGAGTACCCGTTCGTGTTCTGCACTCAGCGACGCGACTTCACGTTCGAGGAGAACTCGACGTTCTGTGACGTCGCCCTGTCGATCGTTGAGCTCGTCGATCTCTTCTTGGATCCGTCCTGCCCTCTCGCCGCCATACTTGCGAAGGTCTGCCGAGAGCTTACGATCGACCTTCGGTAGGTGGGCGAGGGCACGCTCGACCTGCTCGAGATCGAGAAGGACCTTGATATCGTTTCGAACCTCCGTGTAGGCCTCCTTCTTGACGAGGTTCTCGATTCGCTCACCGTTGAAGAAGAAGAAGCGACTGACTCCTCGCGGCAGGATTGTGTTGATCATCTCCTGGGGCGCACTGATCGCCTCCGACGCCCCATCGGGGGTCGTCGCCCAGAGCTGCACATTGGGGACGGCCGGTTGCTGGTGATCGGATTCCTTGCGGAGCGTGGCTGCACGGAGGAGCCGATAGCTCCGATCCTCATGAGAAAAACTGACTTCGACCGACACGTCGACGGACTCTCCGACCGTGGTCGACCTCCAAACAGCGTCGGTTATGAGGCGTTCCTGCTGCTCCACGTCGTCGGACAGCCCACCATAAAGTGCCCATGTGAATGCATTCAAGAGGGTGGTTTTGCCGGATCCGTTTGCACCGAATATGAGCGTTACCGGCCGAGTACCGTCTGAGTCGAGGCTGAAACTTTGGCGTCCTGCGAACTGGCGAAAATTTTCGAGTGCGATCGACTTAAGCTTCACGGAATGATTCCCTTCACCGCTGCAAGGATGTCATCGGTCGCGTCATACGCGCTCAGATGCAACTTGGCGCGCTCGATCTCCAGAACCCGCTTGAGCAGTGCCCGCTCGTCGTCGGAGAGCGCACCGATCACGTCCTTCTCGGTACGCGTGTTTTCGGTCATCGTTGATCCTTCCAGCATGGCTGCTATAGGTCCATCAAGTGATACTGGTCGCGGAGCGGACGCAATGCATCGAGTGTCTCCCCGTAGTTTTCGGAGAGCTTGCCGAACTCGTTCGCGCGTTCGATCTCCCGAATGAGGAGCGCTCGCTCGACTTCGAAATTGATCGGTGCGCCTGCCTTGGGTACGGCGAGATAGTCGTAGATCTCTGCCCGGTTCTTACCCTCGGCACGGCGAAGCAGGCGTCCACGTCGCTGGACGAACTGTCGAGGGTTGCTACTGCTGGCCAGGAGATAGCCGACCTGGGAGTCGGGTATGTCGACTCCCTCGTCGAGGCATCGCATCGCGACCAGTGCCTGGAGGTCGTCACCGGAGCCAAAACGACGGAGCAGCACCTTACGGTCGGTACGCGAGGTTTGTGAAATGTATTGATGCGCAGATATTCCGAGCTCGTTTCCCGCCATCCTCATGACTTCTACCAACTGATTCGGACCTCGGTCTTGACCCGGTGGGGTCGGGCGTCGTCCCTCCGCACAGTAGATGAGCTGAAACCACGAGTGGCGGTGAGCTTCCAGATCAACGCGCAGTGCTGCGAGCTTGCCGGCCGCGTGGCCGGTCACGCCTGCACGCTCACGCAGTAGGAAACCGAGCGGTGAGTTCGGATCGGCGTCGTCCGGACTGTCACCGGCAGCGATGAACCGGGCTATCTTCGCTGTCAGCTCGGTGTAGAGCTCGGTCTCTTGGTCGTCGAGCTCAACCAGGCGCGGATGGTAGGTGTATCGGCAAAGCGCGCCCATATTGATGGCTTCGCCGAGACCCAGCTCGAAAACGATTGGACCGAAATAGTCGAACAGTGCTTTCGTGCCGATCTCGTCGTGCCACCGCTCGGGCGTCGCGGACAGGCCGAGGCGATAGGTGGCATTGGCAGGTAGGGCGGCGTTGTACCGGGTGGACCCGAGATTGTGCGCTTCGTCAGCAATCACCATCAGTTGTAGAGTGAGCCGGCCCAGGATTTCCTGAAACTTGGGCCCGGAGAACGAGGCATTAGTCGCGATCAGCACGACGACCGGTCGCTGGCCGAGCCGAGCCTGTCCGATCTGGTCCTCAACGCGAGGAACCCATTTGCTGCTGGATTCGTAAACAGGGATCGGTGTGATCCCGAAGGCCTCGACGTCGGTAACCCACTGATCTACGAGATGCTGCAGCGGAGCAAGGATCAGCACGACCAGTGGTTCCTCCCGGTCGCGCAGTGCATTCCCGACGGCAGTCGCAGCAAGAAGAGCGGTCTTGGTCTTTCCCGTACCGGTAGCCATGGCTAGGAAACCGCGGCCCCGATTGCGTAACCATGCCTCGACAGCGGCACGCTGATAATCGCGCGGAAGGAACCCGGGCGGGAGAGTGAGTCGTTTGGGCTTCGGCACCACTTGAGGGCGTTCTTCGAGGACATGCTCCCGATCCGGGAGGGTCGTCGTCGGACGTTCACGTCCGATTTCGATGAGACGCTCCCGAGCGACATCGGGAAACGGTTCGACACTGAGCATCGATGTTCGGTCTGCCCAGAGGTCTTCGAAATCTGACTCGAGCCGAAGTGCACGTGCACCGTCGCTCTCAGTCCAACCGCGGTACACCTCGATGGACTCGAAATTCGCCACGAGACCACCCAGAGTCTCATTGCTGCTGCCGGTGAACGCGACGAGGTCACCGTACTCGTCGCGGAACACACCGATCTTCTCGTGATAGATGCCGATTCTGTCGTCCCGGACCACGAATGCGAGCTTGATGTCGAGATGGCCGTCGGCTATAAGACGACCGACCTGTCCGAGCCCATCCAGAACTCGATCATTCTCGATGCCTTCGAGTTCACGAATCGTTGCGCGCGTAATGACGTCTCGGACTGAGTAGCCATGTGAGATATCTGCGATATCACCTTCGTCGAGATGCGGCGATGCGATGAGTCGCATCGAACCGCCGCGCGCCACGAATCGCTCTATACCGCGCGCATAGAGGGCGAGACTCGTCGAAGTGAAGTACCCAACGGCACGGCTGTACGTTGTGGCCGCACTGAAGGCCGGAACGTAGAAGCGGGCGACGACGTCTTCACGATCGCTGCGATAGCGGTCGTCGAGGTCAAGCGAGCGAAGACCAGAAGTTACTCGGCTCGTCACAGCAGATCCAGAATGTCGTCGACGTTCGCGGATTCGACTTCGGGGTCAGGTAGAGCGGTCTCAACGCTCTCGAGCGAATTACGTGAGGCAAGCAAGAGCTCGGAGATGTCTGTGTCACCACGCTCGCGATACGCACCGATGAGTGAGGAGATTCCGGACGACTCCGGGAGACCGATTGCGGCGCAGAGACTCCTGTAGTTGTCGGAGGGAGTGGACTGCGGCGTCATGCCGACAAGAGCGAGGGCGTCCGCTAGGGGCTCGCCTATCGGTTCGCGTGCTTCCTCGACGGCGAACGTTCTGTCATCGTTGATGATCAGGAATACGTCGGACCCGGCGGCTGTATCACGCTCCAACAAGAAGCGGCGGATCGTGCCGAAACTCGGCTGAACCCCTGTCCAGGCGATCATCTGTTGCCCGAGTGGCGACTCGAGTTGCAGGGTTTGTCCCGGTTGCAAGTCGAGGATCGCAGCGACTGCGGTGGGTGCCACCGATCCGCTTCCTCGGAGGTGATCCTTGGTGACCTTTACCCGCACCGCCCACCCTTCGGGGCGGCGGAACATTCGGCGGGTTTGGTTCGGTGTCTTTCGTACTTCACGAGGACTTGTGGCCAGCTGCACCATCCCATCGTTCGTTTCGAACGGGGCGGAAGAGGCGTACGTGACGACACTGCCGCGGGAGACCGAGTACTTGCTCGTGATCTTGTCGACAAGTGGATCCAGCGCCACGCGTCCACCGTTCTTGGCCAACTCCTCCCTGATCAGAGACCGGATGTCGGAGTACGTGTCCAGACCCCATTCGGTTAGTCCCCATCGGTCGCGGTCGACCCGAGTGAATCGATCGTCCTTTGCCAATGCGGTTCGCAAGGACCGGACACTGCGTTCCACGGTGAATCTGGCGATGATGTCATCGGCGGAGAGCGGCGAGCCCACCACTGAGAGGATCGAAGCCGCATAGTCCTGTACCGACTGTATCCGCGTGAACAAGTGGTCACCATCGATCAGGTAACCGCAGTACTTGAGCCATTCGGCAGTGATCGTCCGCTTGCGCTCCGCTGGTTCGATGTCTATGAAGTCGAGCGATGCCAGCGGTGCTACTCCGTAGCTGTCGACGAACTCTTCGATCTGCGTCGCGGTTGCGGTCCTGGCAGCCTCGACTGTGGGGGAGGCACACCATTCGTCCTCGATCTCGTACGAATCATCGAGACGGTCGAGTACGCGCCAAGCGGGTTGCTGGACAGAATCGACGAGGTTCTTCAACGAAGGAATCTCTTCGAGAAGCGCTGCCAGGGGCAACACGTCGTGAATGGTGCGCTGCGCAGCTTCGGCCAACGACGCCAAGGGGCCAGTGCCGGCGTGACTCAGTTCGGTAAGAAGTGCACTTCGTGCCTTGGATTCGATCTGGCGAACCCTCTCACGCGTCACTCCCAGCGTCGCCCCGATAGTATCGAGAGTGCGTGGTGAGTCGGCGAACATCCGATCGCGAAGAATCCCGACAGCGCGATCGTCGAGCTTCCGGATCGATTCATCCAGGATGCCGGCGGCGTCCAGAGCCCGATCTGCGCCCAGAACGCCCGTGCTGGTTACTACTTCCAGCCGTTTTCTTGCTCGTATAACGTTCTGAGGTGTCCCGATCGGGAGCGTTTGGGTGAACAGCGGCGTGTCGGGAAGGCCTACGAGAGCCAGCCACTCTGCTACTACTCGGAGATCGTCGACGATTGATGCATCGACGACAAGTTCGGTGGATTCCTGAACATCGCTTTGCGCAGGCGCTGTGCGAAGTACATTCTCATCCTCGGCGTCGTTCTCCGGCGCCGCTGCGTCCGCCACGGCCTGATCTGCGAGGATTTGAAGCACAGTGGAAACTGTCGCAGCGCCGAAGTTCTTCCAATCGAGGATCTCTTCGACCGACAGACCCGCGATGTCTTCGACCGTTCGGTACCCCCGCCTGGTGAACATGTTCAACCCTCGTGGCGGAAAGCCCAGGGCGTCCAAAGAAACGCCTGCTCCAGCCGTGGGAAACAACTGGGCGATCGTCCAACGTGAGAGCTGAGACATGGCGATTTCCGCAACTGCCTCGATATGTCGATGACGCTTGGAAACGTTCGGTCCGGAGGCGGGCTGGTTCCACCACGGTCCTAGGGAAGGATCAGCCGTCGACTCGAGCCAAGGAAAGACGTCCAACCACGTTGCTGTATCCGGGTTACCTCCTGACCCCGACACGCTGTTCTCCTCACCCTGGCCACCACTGGTACCTATCCATCGGAACACGACGACCTATGCTCGCGAGCAGGTGGGGTAGCGAACGTCTGGTCAATAGACTTATTCCTTCCACCGCCTGTTTCGTTACGGATGCAGCTAGTCGCAGGTTTTCTGGATGTTTGGTTGCCGGCCGACTGGCGGGCGGCTGACGAAGGCGCCAGAGCTCCACCCGCCGGACTGAGCCAGGTTGCGTACCCTTTCAAGCTGGTGCTTCGTTAGTTGCAGTTGGTGAATCTGCACTGCTCAACGACGGTAAGCGCGGACTTCTACGGTTGCCCCGCTCCCCTTGCCGAGGGTGAGCTCGGTCCGGATGGGGTCGGTGCTGATGTGGGCGGGGAGGGTGTATTCAGCTACCTGCTGTCGCTACTCCCCAATCCGGGCGCCGGGTAAGCGTCTACGACATGGCTTGTCGATGTGTCGCTGCCGCCTTCGAGATGCGGCACCGTAACGGCATCCCCTGGACTCACGGCACCACCGGCTGGGTAGACGAGGTCGGTCAAAGGTAGGACAGTTCAAGTCCCATCTACCGCGAGGCGAACGACCTGCGGAGCGTCGCCTGTCGCGCCGGTGAGCACCGGTGCCCCGTCAGTTACGACCGTCGAATACCTAGAATCCGTTTGTGGGCAACAAGTCGGTCACCAGCTACGACGTCGCGCGCGCCGCAGGCGTGTCGCAGTCGACGGTGTCGCGTGCCCTGCGGGGTGACCCGCGTGTCATCGAGGAGACCCGCGAGCGCATCCAGGCCTTGGCGAAGGAGATGGGGTACGTCCCGCACATCACGGCGCGGAGTCTGATCACGCGGCGGTCGTCGTCGATCGCGGTGGTCAGTGGTGACCTGCGGAATCCGTCGTACCCGACGCTGGTGAACACGCTGCAGGACCGGTTCGCGCAGCACGACTACCGGGTGCTGTTGATGAGCGACCGGACCGAGGGGTCGCTGGAGAAGGACATCCTGGCGCTGCGGGGTGGGCTGGTGGACGGGGTCGTGTTCATCTCTGCGCGGCTGGACTCGCCGATCGTGTCGGAGATGATCGACTGGAAGATCCCGCTGGTGATTCTCAATCGCGACGTCGACGGCAGCCAGGCCGGGCGGGTGGATCGGGTGACGTCGGACAACGTCGGCGGGGGACGTCTCGTCGCGGATCATCTGATCGAGATGGGGCATCGGCGCATCGGGCTGATCTCCGGCCCCCTGGAGAACGCGAGCGTGAAGCTGCGCGAGAGCGGCTTCCGTGAGGGGCTCGAAAGGCACGGTTATCCGCTGGACGAGACGCTCCTCCACCGCGGCGCGGTGGATGCGAAGACCGGTTTCGAGGGCGGCATGGAGCTGCTGAGCCGGCCGGACCGGCCGACGGCGGTGTTCTGCGCGACGGACTACATGGCCTACGGCACCCTCGACGCCACCAAGCGGCTGGGTCTGCTCGTGCCCGACGACGTGTCGATCGTCGGCTACAACGACCTCGACGCGTCGGGCTGGTCGATGTTCGACCTTACGACGGTGCGCCAGCCCCTCGAAGACATGGCCTCGGCGGCCGCCGAATTGCTGCTCGCGCGGATCGACGGCGCGGCGGGCGCGCCGGTACACCGGAACTTCGCCGTGGAATGGGTGCAGCGGGGGAGTGCGGCCCCGGTCGGTCACCTGGAACGTGCGCAGTCCGTCAAAGATCGTTAACCGGGGCAACAAGTCCGTTACCCGTGAGCTCCGATCCGGCAATAACCCCTGCATACATTCGAAGTCATAGCGAGCAGGGCAGTGTTGCCCCACCGCTTCTTCGAATCCCCGCAGCTTCAGGAGCGACATGGAAATCGGCGTCTTCATCCCCATCGGCAACAACGGCTGGCTCATCTCCAAGAGCGCCCCGCAGTACATGCCGTCGTTCGAGCTCAACAAGACGATCGTGCAGAAGGCCGAGAAGCACGGCCTCGACTTCGCCCTGTCGATGATCAAGCTCAAGGGCTTCGGCGGCGAGACCGAGTTCTGGGATCACAACCTCGAGTCGTTCACCCTCATGGCCGGCCTCGCGGCCGTGACCGAGAAGATCAAGCTGTTCGCCTCCACCCCGATCCTCACCCTGCCGCCGGCCATGGTGGCCCGCATGGCGTCGACCATCGACTCGATCGCCCCCGGCCGCTTCGGCGTCAACATCGTGACCGGTTGGGCGCCCAACGAATACACGCAGATGGGTCTGTGGCCGGGCGAGGAGTACTTCGGCTACCGCTACCAGCAGGCCACCGAGTACGTGACCGTCATGCGGCAGTTGTGGGCCGACGGCGTCAGCAACTTCAAGGGCGAGCACTACACGATGGACGAGTGCGTCCTCTCGCCGAGCCCCACCGGCGGCGCCGTGCCGATCGTCGCGGCCGGACAGTCCAAGAGCGGCATGAAATTCGCCTCCGAGATGGCCGACTACAACTTCATCATGGGCACGGGCATCAACACACCCACCGCGATCTCCGATGCCACCGCCACCCTCGTCGAGGCGGCGAACAAGACGGGCCGCGACGTCGGCGCCCTGACGCTGTTCATGATCATCGCCGACGAGACCGACGAAGCGGCACAGGCGAAGTGGCAGGACTACCACGACAACGCCGACCTCGCCGCCCTCGGCTACATGGCCGGCCAGTCCGCCGCAGACGCCACCGCCGACGACGCCTCGACCGCCAAGACCATCTCCCTGCCCGAGGGCGCGGTGAACTTCAACATGGGCACCCTCGTCGGCTCGTACGAGACCGTCGCGAAGATGCTCGACGAGGTCGCCGAGATCGAGGGCATCAAGGGCATCATGCTCACCTTCGACGACTTCGTCGAGGGCATCGAGAACTTCGGCACCCGCATCCAGCCGCTGATGAAGAGCCGCACCACCGTTCAGGCCGAAGCCGCCTGACCCCGAACGGCGGGTGGGGGCGCGTGCACCGATCCGCGCCCCCACCCGCCACCCCACACCCGGAGGTTCCC
>NZ_JAUIZP010000055.1:0-87465 GCF_041414735.1 Rhodococcus sp. GXMU-t2271 | reverse complement strand
CCCCCCCCCCCCCCCCCCCCCCCCCGCCACCCCACACCCGGAGGTTCCCTCTTGCATCCGCGCACCCTCGACGTCGCGATCGTCCAGGCCGGCCAACTCACCGAGGACCTCCTCGGCAACCTGGCCCGCCTCGCCGCCCTCGTCCGCACCGCCGCCGCACCCGACGCGACCGGCGCCGTCCCCGACCTGGTGGTGCTGCCCGAACTGATCACCACCCCCTACTTCTGCACCAGCCACGACGTGGACCGCACCCCCTGGGCCCAGACCGTCCCCGGCGAGGCCACCACGCTGTTCGGCGACCTCGCCCGCGAGCTCGGCTGCGCCTTCGCCTTCGGCATGTACGAGCGCACCGCCTCCGACGTCACCCACAACTCCGTCGTCCTCGTCGACCCGGCCGGTGAGGTCGTCACCTGGCGCACCCCCGACGGCGGCGCAGTGCCCGCCTACCGCAAGCTCTCGCTGCCCGCGAGCAAGGTCGGCGACGTCGACATCGACGAGAAGTACCACTTCGCGCCCGGCCAGGCCCCGACCACCGCCGACCTGTTCGGCACCCGATTCGGCTGCGTCATCTGCTACGACCGCACCTTCCCCGAATACTGGGCCGTCGCCCGCGCATTGGGCGCCGAGGTGATGCTCGCGATCGTCTCGTCGCTCGGCACCCGCGAGGACCTGTTCCTCGCCGAACTGCAGACCCGCGCCCTCGAATCGCAGATGTGGATAGTCGCCGCCAACCGGGCCGGGCCGGAAACCCTCGACGGCGTGACCGTCGACTACTTCGGCCTCTCGTGCGTCATCGCCCCGAACGGCGAGATCGTCGCGCGGGCACCCGCGCACCGGGCGGGGGAGACGCTGCGCTTCACCCTCGACCTCGACGCCGTCCCGGCCGTGCGCGCGGCCTTCCCGCTGGCCCGTGACCGTCGCCCCGACGTGCTGCGCCTGCTCGCCGACCTCACCGCCGGCACCGTCCGGCCCGCGCCGCTACCCCGGCCGAGTGCCCTGCCGTTGGAGGTGAGCGGGTGACCACCACCGACTATCCCGACCTCACCGCCGCCGCGGCCACCACCGTCGACGACCTGCTACTGCAGGCCCGCGCCGACATGACGCCCCTGCTCGAGACCTCCCGACTCGCGCCGCTGCCGCCCGCACCCGACGCACTGGCAGCCGAACCCGCCCATTCCGTCGCCCTGCTCGCCGCGAGCCCCGTCCCGGTCCCGCCCGTCCCGGCCCCGGAATACACCCCGCGCACCGACGCGGCGCTGCATGACCTCGGCGTGCTCGACCTGCTCGCCGCCTATGCCGCCGGCACCACCACGCCCACCGCGGTGCTCGCCGCGCTGCGCGCCCGCTGGGCCGACCCGGCGCTCGTGGGCGGGGCGATCCTCGCCGTCGTCGACGGCGCCGACGAGGCCGCCGCCGACTCCGACCACCGTTGGTGCGACGGCACCGCCCGCCCGCTCGAGGGCGTCTTCTTCGGCGTCAAGGACATCGTCGACGTCGCCGGCGCGCCCGTCACCGCGGGCTCGCACACCACCGGCGACCGCGTCGCCGGCACCGACGCGACGGCCGTCGCCCGGCTGCGCGCCGCCGGCGCCATCCCCGTCCTGATCACCGCGACCACCGAATTCGCCTGCGGCGCCCCGCACAACGCCCGCTACGGCGCCGTCACCAACCCGTGGGACCGCAGCCGCTGGACCGGCGGCTCGTCGACCGGCTCGGCCGGCGCCCTCGCCGCGCGCCTCGTCCCGCTCGCGCTCGGCACCGACACCGGCGGCTCGATCCGTGTGCCCAGCGCCCTGTGCAACCTCACCGGCATCAAGCCCACCTACGGGCTCGTCCCGCGCACCGGTGTCGCGTCGCTGTCGTGGACCCTCGACCACATCGGGCCCATGGCGCGCTCCGCCGCCGACCTGCGCGTCACCCTCGACGTCCTCGCCGGACCCGATGGCCTCGATCCTTCTGCGGCCCGGGACGCGGTGGCGCGGCAGGTGCAGGCCGGCCTCGCCGAACCCGGCACTCCCGGCGCGCCGTCGCTGGCCGGGGTGCGGCTCGGCGTCCCCACCACGTGGTTCACCGAGCTGTGCGACGCGGGCGTGCTGGCCGCGTGGGAGGCGGCCGTCGCCGCGCTGCGGGGCCTGGGCGCGGACGTGGTGCCCGTCGACATCCCCGACGCCCACCGCCTGCACGACGACGTCACCATCGTGCTCACCTGCGAGCTCGCCGCCAACCAGGAGGGCGCGCTGGAGCGGTTCGCGCGGTACGACATCGGCACCCAGGTGCGCATCGCGCGCGGGCTGGTGCCTTCGGCGGTGGACTACCTGCGTTCGCTGCGCCGCCGCGCCGGCGCCCAGCACGCGACGGTGCAGGCGTTCGACACCGCCGGGATCGACGCGTTCGTCACCCCGGGCATCGGGGCGACGGCCGCGCGGCTGTCGGACGTCACCGTCGAGATCGACGGCGTGCGCCACCCGATGCAGTCGATCGTGGGCCGCAACACCGGCCTGTTCGACTACCTCGGCCTGCCCGCAGTGATGGCGCCGGCCGGCTTCGTCGACGGCCTCCCCGTCGGCGTGCAGATCGTGGGCCGGCCGTGGGCCGACGACACGTGCCTGCGCCTGACGCAGCTGCTGCAGGCCGTCACCGACGTCCACGAGCGTCGCGCCGATGGATAGCCTTGCCGCACGGCATCATCCGTGGCGGGTGTTCGCGGCCACCAGTATCGGCGTGGTCGCGGTGTTCCTCAGCATCAGCGGCCTCACCGTCGCGCTGCCCACCGTCACCCGCGAGCTGGGTGCCTCGGCGGCGCAGTCGACGTGGATCCTGTTGGGCTACATGCTCGTCACCACCGCACTGATCCTCGTGTTCGGCCGGCTCGCCGACATCGTCGGCCGGCGCCCGCTGTATCTGGCGGGGCTGGCGGTGTTCACGGTCGCGACCGGGCTGTGCATGCTCGCGCCGACCGCCGGGTGGCTGATCGCGGGGCGGGTGCTGCAGGGCGTCGGGGCGGCGGCCGTCGTCACCAACAACACGGCGCTGCTCACCGACACCTTCCCGCCGCACAGCCTGGGCCGTGCCCTCGGCTGGAACGCGACCGTCGCGGCCGTCGCGCAGGTCGTCGGGCCGGTGATCGGCGGTGCGGCGACGGCCGCGTTCGGCTGGCGCGGGCTGTTCGTCGTCGTGCTGCCGGTGGGCGTGCTCGCGATCGCGTCGTCGCTGATGGTGATCCCGCGTGGCACCCGCCGGCGCATCGAGCGCGAGCCGTTCGACCTGGCGGGGGCCGTGCTGTCGACCGCGCTGCTGACCGCCGTCGTGCTGGCGCTGACACCGGGGGTGACGTCGTCGCCGTGGTTGCCGTGGGCGTGCGGCGCCGCGAGCCTGGTGCTCGGCGCGGTGTTCGCGGCGGTGCAGATCCGTCGCGCCCATCCGCTGGTGGACCTGACGCTGTTCCGCAACCGCGGCATCGCGCTCGTCCTCGTGGCGGTGCTCGTCAACGCCGTCGCCACCTACGCGGTGACGCTGCTCGTGTCGCTGTACGGGCAGGCGGTGGGCGGGATCTCGGCCGTCGCGGCTGGGTTGCTGGTGATGCCCGTCGCGGTGGGCACCGTCGTCGCGGCCGCCGCCGCGGGCTCGCTGATGCTGCGCTTCACCCCGCGCACGCTGACCGCCACGGGCATGGCGCTCAACGCCGTCGGGCTGCTCGGCGTCACCCTGATGCTCTCGCCGGACGGCGGATCGCTGGGGGCGACGGCGCCGTTCCTGTTCGTCCTCGGCTGCGGCACCGGCCTGTTCATGACCCCGAGCACCAGCGCGTTGATGCTCACCGCCCCCGCGGAACGTCGCGGGATCGCCAACGGGCTGCGCTCGACGCTGCAGAACGTCGGTTACCTGCTCAGCACCGCGCTGGCGCTCGCCGTCGCGACCGTCGGTCTCAGCGCCCCCGCGCGGCAGGCCGCGTACGGCGGCACCCTCGGCACCCTCGGCAGCGCCGAGCTGGCGCGGTTCGTCGACAACGTCCGCGCGGTGGGCCTGGCCTTGGCCGTCGTCGCCGCCGCGGGCGTCGCGGTGTGCCTTGCCTTCCCGCGTCGGAACGCCACCGCGCTCGCCGCCGTGCGCCCCCTCGAACCCGTCCCGTCCCTGAAGGAATCCGCATGACCCTCGCCGACCGCACCGCCCAGGCGGCCGACTACGCCCGCGCCGGCTTCGGGCAGGAACTTCAGCCCGGCACCCGCCCGGCACTGATCGTCGTCGACCCGGCCCGCGCCTACATCGACCCCGACTGCCCGCTCTACGCCGGGGTGGAGGAGAACGTCGCGGCGATGCGCACGCTGCTCGCCGACGCCCGCGCTGCCGGCATCCCCGTCGTGATCACCGAGGTGCGGCTGCGCGCCGACGGTGCCGACGCCGGGGTGTTCTTCAAGAAGTCGGGCACGCTCGTCGCGTTCTGCGAGGGCAGTCCGTACGGGGAGCTCATCGACGGCCTCGAGCCGACGTGCGCCGAGCTGCTCGTGACGAAGAAGTACGCGAGCGCGTTCTTCGGCACGTCGCTGAACTCGTACCTGACGTCGCTCGGGGTGGACACCGTCCTCATCGCGGGCCTGTCCACGAGCGGCTGCGTGCGCGCGACGACCCTCGACGCGATGCAGCACGGCTACATCCCCATCGTCGTGGAAGACGCCGTGGGCGACCGGGATCCGGCAATCCACCACTCGAACCTTTTCGACATGCAGCAGAAGATGGCCGAGGTCTGGCCGCTGACCCGCGCCCAGTCCTACCTCGCCCGTGCGTGATTCCGGTAGCGCTGGCTACCAGAAACGCGCACGGGTGGGGGAGCCGCACGGCAGTTAACACGAACGAACCAACGGTGTTGCCGGTCGCAACACGGCACCCGATACATTCGAAGTCATCGACCGCATCGGCCGGCTCCGCAACGTCGCGCCCCCGCCTCTCGTCGAACGCAGCCTCTTGTCGAACCTCCTCTTCCCCCTCCAGGAGAATTCATGCGCACCACCCTTCCCGGCCGCGCCGCGATCGCCGCGCTCACTCTCACGGCCGCCCTCGGTCTCGCCGCATGCAGCAGTTCCGGCTCCGGCGGCGACGTCTCCGACGCCGACGTCGCGGCCGGCATCGAATACGCCCGCGCCCAGCTCGCGAAGTACGCGGCCGACCCGGAGTTCACGCTCGAGGCCGAGCCCTTCCCGATGCGGAACATCGCCGGCAAGACGATCTTCGCGATCCCCACCAACAGCGAGAACCCCTACAACGTCGCCGTCGACGAGGAATCGAAGAAGGTCGCCGAACGCTACGGCGCCACCTGGATCGAATACACCAACCAGGGCCAGCCCGCCCAGTGGGCCACCGGCGTCGAACAGGCCGTCAACCAGAGGGTCGACCTGATCATCCTCTCCCAGGGCATCGACGCCTCCCTCATCAAGCCGGCCCTCGAAAAGGCCGAGACGGCAAATATTCCCGTGCTGCTCACCCACACCATCCTGCGCGGGGAGTCGCTGCCCGCCGGCCTCGAGGGGCTCGTCGACGCCACCACCGACGCCCCGCTCGCCGAGGCCAACCGCCTCACCGTCGACTGGATGATCGACCGGACCGAGGGCGAGGGCAACGCCCTGATCATCACCTCCAACGAGGTCCCGCCCGCCAAGGCCGAGGTCGCGGCGATGGAGGACGAGATCGCGCAGTACTGCCCCAGGTGCGAATACAAGGTCGTCAACGTGCCCGTCGCCGAGTGGGCCACCAAGATCCAGTCCGAGGTGCAGTCCGCCCTCTCCGCCGACCCCACCATCGACTTCGTCCTGCCCATCTACGACTCGATGTCGCTCTACGCCCAGTCCGGCATCAAGGCCGCCGGCAAGACCGGACAGGTCGAGATCTCCTCGGTCAACGGCACCCCCGCCGTGCTGAAGATCCAGCAGGACGACGGCATCGTCACCATGAACGTCGGCGAATCCATCCCGTGGCTCGCCTGGGCCACCATGGACCAGGCCGGCCGCCTGCTCCTCGGCTACGACCCCGTCCCGAACGGTGCCCAGCAGACCCCGCTCAAGCTCATCACCGCTGACAACATCGACGAGACCGGCACCCCGCCGCAGCCCGACAAGGGCTACGGCACCGCCTACGTCACCGGCTACGAGGCCCTCTGGGGGTCCAGTGAGCAGCCCTGACCCCATCGTCAACATCGTCGGCCTGTCCAAGACCTTCGGAAATCACACCGTCCTGAACGACGTCGGCCTGACGATCCACGCCGGCGAGGTGCACGGCCTGCTCGGCGAGAACGGCTCCGGCAAGTCCACCCTCATCAAGGTCCTCGCCGGCTTCCACGCCCCCGACCCCGGCGCCGCCCTGCAGGTCCGCGGCCGCGACGTGCCCCTGCCCGTCCCGGCCGGCGGATTCCGCGACCTCGGCATCAGCTTCGTCCACCAGGACCTCGCGCTCGTGCCCGACCTGTCGGTGGTGGAGAACCTGCGCGTCGGACCTGTCGTCGCCGGCTCGCGGCCGTGGATCTCCTGGCGGCGCGAGAAGTCCACCGCCCGAGCGCTGTTCGACCGCTTCGGCCTCGACGTCGACCCCGACGCGCCGGTGTCGAGCCTCGGCGAGACCGACCGCGCGCTCGTCGCGATCCTGCGCGCCGTGGAGGAACTCGGCGACCGCCGCACCCTCCTCGTCCTCGACGAGCCGACCGTATTCCTGCCCCGCGAGGGCACCGACCTGCTGTTCTCCGTTGTCCGCGAGATCGTCGCCGACAAGAAGGCCGCGGTCCTGTTCGTCTCGCACGACCTCGACGAGGTGCTCGACCACACCGACCGCGTCACCGTCCTGCGCGACGGCGTCTCTCAGGGCACCCACCGCACCCGCGATCTCACCGCCGCCTCGCTGATCGGCCTCATCGTCGGCCGCAGCCTCGACTCCGCCGACCCTCGCGTCGCCGGGCCCGTCCGCGACTTCGACGACGCGCCCCCGCTCGCCCGGATCGAGGAACTCGAGACCGCGACCGTCGACGGCATCGGCTTCGACGTGCGCCCCGGCGAGATCGTCGGCCTCACCGGCATCGCCGGCTCCGGCTACGACGACGTGCTGCCCGCCCTGTATGGGGCGCGCCCGGCCCGCGGGGGACGGTTGGCGCTCGGCCCCGACACCGTGGCGCTGCAGACGATCACCCCGATCGACGCGCTCGACCGCAAGGTCGTGTACGTGCCGCCGGACCGCAAGGTGGAGGGCAGCGCGCCGGAGCTGACCGTCGCCGAGAACGTCACCCTGCCGATCCTCGGCGCGGGCCTGGTCAAACCGGGCGCGCTCAGGGCCGTCGCCGCGTCCCTCGCCGAACGCTGCGACGTGCGGCCCCGCGACCCGCAGGCCGTCTACGGTTCCCTCTCCGGCGGCAACCAGCAGAAGGCCCTGCTCGGCAAGTGGCTCCAGACCGACCCGGCGCTGGTGCTGCTCGCCGAACCCACCCAGGGCGTGGACATCGGTGCCCGCGCTCGCATCTTCGAGATGCTCCGCGAGACGGCGCGCGGGGGAGCGGGCATCGTCGTCGCCAGCTCCGACTACGAGCAGCTGTCGGTGCTGTGCGACCGCGTCCTCGTCTTCTCCCGCGGCCACATCGTCGCCGAACTCACCGGCGACCGACTTTCCAAGCACCACATCTCGGACAGCGTCCTCGGCCTGACCCGAGAGGAAGTGAAAGCCTGATGTCCGTCACCCTCGACAAGACCACCACCACAAAAACACCCGCCCCCGTTGCAGATTCGACTCGGCCACGCGTCGCGCTCGGCCCGCTGGTCGAGAAGTACGCGCTCGTGCTGGCCCTCGTCGCCGTCGTGCTCGTGTTCAGCGCGCTGCGCCCCGAGATCTACCCGACCGCGAACAACCTGCAGAACATCCTCGGCTCGCAGGCCGTGCTGCTCATCCTCGCCCTCGGGCTGATCGTGCCGCTCACCGCCGGCGAGTTCGACCTCTCGGCCGTGTCCACCATGTCCCTCGCCGCAATGACCATCGCGGTGCTCAACGTCCAGCAGGGCTGGTCGCTGCCGCCGGCCATCGCTGTCGCCGTGCTCGTCGCGCTGTTCGTCGGCATCGTCAACGCCGTGCTCGTCGTCCGGCTGCACATCGACTCGTTCATCGCGACGCTCGGCAGCGGCACCGTCGTCCTCGGCGTGGTGCAGTGGATCTCCGACTCCACCTCGGTCACCGGCATCGACGCCGCGCTCGTCGACGCGACCATCGGCACCCGCCTGTTCGGGGTGTCGCTGCAGTTCTACTACGCCCTCGCCCTCGTCCTGCTCACCGCGGTGATCTTCCAGTACACGCCGATCGGGCGCCGACTGCTGTTCATCGGGCGCGGCCCGCAGGTCGCGCGGCTCAGCGGCCTGCACGTCGACCGCATCCGCGGCGGCGCGCTCGTCACCTCCGCGCTCGTCGCGGCCCTGGCCGGCATCGTCTACGCCGGCATGCTCGGCGGCGCCGACCCGTCGTCCGGGCAGTCGTTCATGCTGCCGGCGTTCGCCGCCGCGTTCCTCGGCGCCACCGCGATCGTGCCTGGCCGCTTCAACGCCTTCGGCACCCTCGTCGCGGTGTACTTCCTCGTCGCCGGGGTCGTCGGCCTGCAGATGCTCGGCGTCGCCAGCTTCGTCCAGCAACTGTTCTACGGCGGCGCACTCGTCGTCGCCGTCGCCCTCTCCGGTGCGGTCCGTCGCCGCACCGCCTCCCGATCCGCGCGCTGAGCGCCCGACCGAAGGACACCCGCCATGAAGACCACCGTCGTCGCCGGCAACCCGAAGCCCGGCTCCCGCACCCTCGACGCCGCCACCCTCCTGGCCACCACGCTCACCGGAGGGGCCCCCGATCACGTGGTCGACGTCATCACCCTCGGTCCGGGCCTGCTCGGCTGGGGCGACGACGCGGTGAAGGAAGCGGTCGAGACCGTCGCATCGTCCGATCTCGTGGTCTTCGCCAGCCCCACCTTCAAGGCCACCTACACCGGCATCCTCAAGCTGTTCCTCGACCAGTTCGCTACTGGCGACGGCCTGCGCGACGTCACCGCCGTGCCGCTCATGCTCGGCGCCGGCCCGGCCCACGCCATGGCCCCCGACCTGCTGCTCAAGCCGGTGCTCGTCGAACTCGGCGCCACCGCCCCGGCGCCGGGGCTGTACCTGCTCGACTCCACCTACACCACCGACACCCGGATCGCGGACTACACCGAGCGCTGGGCGCCGGTCCTGCGTTCCACTCTCCGGACGGAGGCACGATGACCACCTTTGACGGCGCCGCGCTGCGCCGCGCTTTCGCCCACGTCCCCTCGGGTGTCGTCGCGATCTGCGCTGACACCGGCAGTGAGCGGATCGGCATGGCCGCAAGCACTTTCGTTCCCGTCTCGCTTGACCCGCCGCTCGTCGCGTTCTGCGTGCAGAACAGCTCGGCCACCTGGCCGAAGCTCGCGGCACGGCCGCGTCTCGGCATCAGCGTCCTGAACTCCGACGGTGCCGCCCGGGGGCTCGCGGCCAAGGACGGCGACCGGTTCGCCGGCGTCGACACCGAAACCCGGGACGGGGGAGCGCTGTTCGTCGCCGGCTGTAGCGTCCAGATGAACGTGTCGATCGAGCAGCAGGTCCCCGCGGGCGACCACGCCATTGTAGTGTTGCGCGTCCACGAGCTGCTCTGCGACGACACCGGCACCGAGCCGATCGTGTTCCACCGCAGCGCCTTCCGCAGGCTGGTGGCGTCGTGAGCCGGATGGAGGCGGCGCTGGCCGCGCTGCGCGCGGGGCGGCCCGTCCTCGTCGCCGACGACGCCGACCGCGAGAACGAGGGTGACGTGATCCTCGCCGCCCACCACGCCAGTCCGGAGTGGATCGCGTGGACCGTGCGGCACACCTCGGGCCTGCTGTGCGCGCCGATGACCGGCGCCCGCGCCGACGCCTTGGAGCTGCCGGCGATGGTGACCGACAACCAGGACCCGAAGCAGACCGCGTACACGATCACCGTTGACGCGGCGCGCGGGGTGAGCACCGGCATCAGCGCCGCCGACCGCGCCACCACGCTGCGGGTTCTCGCCGACCCCACCGCCACCGCCCGGGACCTGATCCGGCCCGGGCACATCCTGCCGCTGCGCGCCCGGACCGGTGGTGTGCTCGAACGTCCCGGCCACACCGAGGCCGCCGTCGACCTGTGCGCTCTCGCCGGTCTGCCGCAGGTCGGGGTGATCGCCGAGCTCGTCGCCGACGACGGGTCCATGATGCGCATGCCCGGCATCGAGGACCTCGGCGCCCGGAACGACCTGCCCGTCCTCACCGTCGCGGAGCTGATCGCCTATCGCGCCGCGCACCCGCTACCCGCAGCCGCGGTGCCGGCCGGGCGGGTGATCCGCGCCGACGAGACCGTGATGCCGACCCGGTTCGGCACCTTCCGCGCCGTCGGCTACCAGGACCGGCACACCGGCGCCGAGCATCTGGCGTTGCTCGCCGGTGAGCCGGATGACGGCGCGCTGGTGCGGGTGCATTCGGAGTGCCTGACCGGCGAGTCGTTCGCCTCCCAGCGCTGCGAGTGCGGCCCGCAGCTCGACGCCGCCCTCGAACGCCTCGCCCACGAGGGCGGGGTGCTGGTGTACCTGCGCGGGCACGAAGGCCGTGGCATCGGCCTGCTGAAGAAGCTCGCCGCCTACCGGCTGCAGGACGGCGGCCTGGACACCGTGCAGGCCAACCTCGAACTCGACGAACCCGCCGACGGCCGCGAATACGGCGGTGCCGCCGCGATCCTGCACGACCTCGGCGTGCGGTCGGTGCGGCTGCTCACCAACAACCCGGCCAAGATCTCCGGCCTCGAGGCCAACGGGATCGTCGTGTCGGGGCGGGTGCCGCTGCACGTCGGCAGGGCCCCGGCGAACGTGCGTTACCTCGAAGCCAAACGACGGCGGATGGGGCATCTGCTGCCGGCAGCGGAAGGATGAGGCGCAGAACATTATCCGCGCGTCCTGCAGTCATCCGCTCGTGCAATTGCAGGAGCGGATGACTGACGGCCGAGCGGCTGTGAGGGCCTTTCAGCGGTTGCGTGACTCGAACTCGTCGAGTGCAGCGACGATACGCGCGACGGTGTCTTCGATTCCGGTGCACCACTGGGATTCCGGTAAGGGAGCGCTGCTGTCGCGGAAGTGGATTCGGCCGAATATGAGCACCCCGTATGACGTTTCGACGCTCAAGCCGCATCGATACGGCAGGGACGTATTGGTCTTCAACAGTGCTCTCCGGCCGGCGAGTTCCGTGAGCACCAGGTCATCGCCATTGCCGGCAGCCTTCTCCCGTTCCTCCTCGAAGTCGAAGTTGGCGGATTGCACGGACAGCCCGTAGCGGGCCAGCACTCCGGGTATGCGGTGGGTGCCCTTGTAGGAGCAGCCGAGCATTGTGAAATGGGTGGCGGCGAAGTCCGCGTTGTCTTCGGTCGCCGGGTCGTAACCGGCGGCGGTCAGCACCTCGTCGGGGATGTCGAGACACGGGTCGAAGGCGACGAGCGGTCGGTCGGATTCGTCGACCAGGCGCGGCGTCCTTGTCGGGGAGGCCGGCGAACTCGGCGTCTCGCCAGCGGTGATCGTGGTTGGTGTAGGTGCAGCGCAACCGGTGAGCGTAACCAGCACGCTGAGTGCGCCGGCGGCCGCGACCGTGGTGCGGCGTGTGATCACTGCTCCTCCTGGTTCGCGGTACGTAGGCGTTCGGCCCAGTCGTATTCCGCGGCAAGGAAGCCCTCAGCGCCGGCGGCGAACGTCGTCCTCATGTCGGTGAGCACTGCCTGGAACTGTTCGAGCCGCTCGTAGAGGGATGCAGGTGTGCCCCTGGCCTTGCGCACGAATCCGGCACGCAGAGCCTGAGCCGATGCGAAGCCCCCGAAACTCGGCGCATCGGCGAGCTCGCTCGCCTGCTGCGCCGCTTCTCGGAGCGTTTCGAGCATGGTGTCGCAGATCGCGACGATCTCGTCGATCGTCTGCGGATCCAGACGAAGTTCCTCGGCCATGAAATCCCCCCATGATGTCCAATGGCCCGGGTACTGTAGCGCGCCGGCGGAGAGGATCGGCCTGTCGGTGCCGAATCACCTCGAACCGGCGGCGGAAAGGTGAGCCGCACTGCGACATCGGCGCATGCGGGATCCGCGTTGCCGTCAGTCGTCCGCGGCGGCAATCGTAGGGGCGGATGACTGACGGGTGCGCGGGTGGGTACCCGCCGCCGATACCCCGACGTTCGGGAAGGATGGGGGCATGCGCTCTCCGATACCGGACTACCTGACCGAGGTGCTCGACACGTGCACCGCCGATGTGAGCGGGACCGTCGCCGACTACATTCCGGAGCTGGCCGCGGCCGACCCGGATCGTTTCGCGGTGGCTCTCGTGACGGCGGACGGGACGGTGTATTCGGCCGGCGACATCGAGCATGCCTTCTCGATCCAGTCGATCTCGAAGCCGTTCGTGTACGGCATGGCGCTCGACCGGCTGGGCTTCGATGCGGTCCTCGAGAAGATCGATGTGGAACCGTCGGGGGAGGCGTTCAATGAGATCTCCCTCGAACACGACTCGGGGCGTCCGCTGAATCCGATGATCAATGCGGGCGCGCTCACCGCCCACGCGCTGCTGTCCGACGATGCGTCGCCGCACGCGCGGGGCGAACAGGTGCGGTCGCTGTTCTCCGACCTGGCCGGCCGCGACCTCTCCATCGACGAGCGCGTCGCCGCCTCCGAGCTGACCACGACGTACCGGAACATTGCGATCGCGAATCTGCTGCGCAGCTACGAGGTGTTCTTCGACGACCCGGAGGACGTGGTGGCCGGGTATGTGCGTCAGTGCTCGGTGTCGGTGACGGTGACCGATCTGGCGATGATGGCGGGCACGCTCGCCAACGGCGGCGTGCAGCCGAGCACGGGTGCCCGGGTGTTCTCCCGGCCCACGGTGCGTCAGGTGCTGTCGGTGATGGCCACGTGCGGGATGTACGACGCGGCCGGCGACTGGCTGACCACCGTCGGCATCCCCGCGAAGAGCGGGGTCTCGGGCGGCATCATCGGGATCCTGCCCGGCCAGCTGGGCATCGCCGTGTTCTCGCCGCGACTAGACCGGCACGGCAACAGCGCGCGGGGTGTCGTCGCCTTCGAGCGCCTGTCGCACGACATGAATCTGCATCTGATGGACGCCCCGATGGTCGCGCATTCGGTGCTGCGCCGCCGCGAGATCCTCGGCGAGGAACCGGAGACGGTCACCGTGCTGGAACTGCAGGGCGACATCCAGTTCACCAACGCCGAGACCGTGGTGCGGGCCGTGGTGGACGAGCCGGTGACCACCCGGCGGGTGGCGCTCGACCTGACGTTCGTGCACTCGGTGCTGCCGGTGGGCCGGCGGATGATCCTCGAAGTGCTGCGACGGCTGCTACTCGACGGGCACGACGTCACGCTGATCGACCCGGACGAGCACCTGCCGGACCCCGACGTCGGCGACGGTCGCCGCCCGGACGTCCATCGGTCGGTCGACGACCTGCTCGCGGCGTCGGCGTGACCGCAGGGCGGACACCGTCAGCGGTCCGCGTCGGGACCCGTCCCGGACCGGCGGCCCGTATGCTGCGGTAATGCCGGAGATCCGGGTCCTCGAGACCGAATCAGAGCTGCTGTCGGCGGCGAAACTGTTCCGTACCGCGATGATAGGGATGCCCGCCCCGAAACCGCTCCAGCCGGGCCAGATCCTGACCCAGCGCGAGCAGGGCCGCACCCTCGGCGCGTTCGTCGACGGAGAGTTGGTGGGCACCGTGGAGTCCGCGTCGAGCGGGATGATCCTGCCGGGCGGGCGCCGCGTCCCGCACGCCGCCGTCACGCACGTCGGGGTGCTGCCCACGCACACCCGGCGGGGCGTGCTGTCGGCGCTGATGCGCCGTCAGCTGAGCGACGCCCAGGACCGGGGTGAAGTGGTGACGTCGCTGCGGGCCTCCGAGGCGACGATCTACGGCCGTTTCGGCTACGGCATCGCGACCACGACGCACACCGTCGAACTGGACGTGCGACGGGCGACGCTGCGTCCGTCCGTGGGGGAGGGCGGTCCGGTGCGGCTCGTCGACCCGCACGACGCGTGGGACCTGCTCTCGCGCATCGCCGACGACAATCCGTCGTCGCGGCCCGGGAGCATCGACCGAATCCCGCCGTGGTGGCGGTCGCAGGAGCACCGGATCGTCGGGGACCGCGAACCCCGGTACGTCGCGGTGCACGGCGAGCCGGGAGCGGAGACGGGTTTCGCCCGCTACCGCCCGATCGGCACCGACACCTGGTTCGGCAGCCGGGAGCGCACGGTCGTCGTCGAGGACTTCTTCGCGCCGACCCGCACGGCCTACCTCGGTCTGCTGCGGTTCCTGCTCAACCTCGACCTGGTGGACACGTTCGTGTTCGTCGCGATGCCGCAGGACGACCCGTTGCCGTGGTTGCTGACGGATTCACGGGCGGTGCAGCTGCGCCGCGCCGGCGACGAGGCGTGGCTGCGGATCGTGGACGTGCCCGCCGCGTTGCGCGACCGGACGTTCGCCGGTTCCGGTGAGGTGCTACTGGGGGTGGTCGACGAGCGTCTGCCGGAGAACTCCGGCACCTACCGGATCTCGGCGTCGGGTGCGGAACGTGTGGACGAGCCGGCGCAGCTCGAGGTGGACGCCTCCGCGCTCGCCGCGACGCTGCTCGGCGGGACCCGCTGGCATCAGCTCGAGGTCGCCGGTTTGGTGCGGGTGCACGACTCGGAGGCGTTGCCGGTGGTCGAGCAGCTGTTCGCGACGGCGTCGGCGCCGTTCGCCGGCGTCATGTTCTGAACCCGAGCTTGCACCCGTTGTCGTGTCCTTGCATCCGTTTCGTCGCACCGGAACGGGTGCAAGCCGACGGGAACGGGTGCAAGGTCGGCTAGTTCGCGTCGCTCTGCGCGCGGCGCTTGCGCACCCGCTTGACCACCGCGTACCCGGCGACGAGCACGACGGCGCCGATCACGAGGTTCTGGAACGTGGAGGCGTACGGCTCGACGCGGGACCAGTTCGCGCCCAGCCCGTAGCCGGCGAAGACGAAGATGCTGTTCCAGATGAGGCTGCCCGCGGTGGTGAAGAGGACGAATCGCCACGCGGGCATGCGGGTGACGCCCGCGGGGATGGAGATCAGGCTGCGGAACAGCGGGACCATGCGGCCGAAGAACACGGCCTTGCCGCCGTGTCGTTCGAACCAGGCGGTGGTGCGGTCGAGGTCGTCGACGTCGACGAGGGGAAGCCGGTCGACGATCCGGCGGATCCGGTCGGGGCCGATGCCGCGTCCGGCCGCGTAGAGCCCCAAAGCGCCGACGAGCGAGCCGAGGGTGGTCCAGAACAGGGCGCCGAAGAGGGTGAAGCTGCCGAGGCTCGCGGCGAACCCGGCGAGCGGCAGGATGACCTCACTGGGCAGCGGCGGGAAGAAGTTCTCCAGCGCGATCGCGATCCCCGCGCCGACGCCGCCGAGCCGGTCCATCAGGGACAGCGCCCAGCCGGCGATGCCGTCGGTGGGGGCGGCGGCGTCGGCAGGTATGGCAGCGAGGAGTGGGGCAGTCACCTGAACCACCATAACGACCGATCACGCCGGATCCGGGCCGACGTGAGGGCCGCCACGGCCGTCGTGCGGTCAGGATCCGGCGAGCGCGGCCTGCAGTTTCTGCACCACGGCGGGCGCCGGGTTCTGGTTCTGGGCGTTCGGGATGTCGCTGTTGACCGCGACGAGGATGATGTCGCGCGTGTCCTGGTTGTAGCCGAAGTAGGTGTTGAAGCCGGGCAGCTCACCGGTGTGGCTGAGCCAGCCGTCGGCGTCCCCGAGTCCGAGCCCGTACGCCGCGGTCGCGGTGTTGGGCGGCAGCCCGTACAGGAACGACGACATCCGCACGTCCTGGGTCTGCTGGTCGTAGAGTCCCTCGCCGGTGCCGATGGCCTTCGCCCAGATCTGCAGGTCGTCGAGGGTGGAGATCATCGCCCCGGCCGCCCAGGCCCACGACGGGTCCCAGTTGGTGGCGTCGGTGGTCTGCCCCTCCGGCTGTCCCTGTTCGGTGATCCCGTCGAGGTGGGGGGAGGGGATGTCGGCGTTGTCGGGGAACGAGGTCTCGCTCATGCCGATGGGCTCGGTGATCCGCTCGGTGATGTAGTCACCCAGGCTCTGCCCGCTGACCTGCTCGACGACGAGTCCGAGGGCGATGAGATTGGAGTTGGAGTACTCCCATTTCTCGCCGGGTGCGAAGTTCGGCGGGTCGCCGCGCACGATGTCGAGCAGCTGTTCCGGAGTCCAGGGCTTGGTCGGGTCGCCGAACAGCTGGTTCTGGAAGTTCTCGTCGAAGGTGTAGCTGGGGATGCCGCTGGTCATGTCGGCGAGCTGGCGCAGGGTGGCGGTGTCACCGTTGGGCAGGCCCGGCACGTACTTGCCGATGGGATCGTCGAGGGAGAGCTTGCCGTCCTGCATCAGCTGGAGGATCGCGGTGACGGTGAACGTCTTGGTGATGCTGCCGATGCGGGTGTGGTCGGCGGCGGTCGGTGGCTCGGTCGAGTCCGGCCCGGCCGTCCCGGAGCTGCCGGTCCATTCGTAGTCGGCGGTGATCACCCGCGCGACCACCCCGGGGAACTTGAAGTCGTCGCGCACGTCGTCGAGCGCGGCCTGGAACTGCTCGGCCTGGGCCGCGTCGGGGGCGCGCGTGGTGGTCGTCGCGGAGTCCTCGGTGCCGCTGTCGGAGCCGCAGGCTGCGGCCGCCAGAACGAAGGTGGTCATCGCAAGGATCGACAGCCGGCGCATGGCGTCTCCAGAGTTCGGGGGATTTCTCCGGATTTCAGTGTGACGCCTGCACCGGGGTCCTGCGCTGGATTCGATCATGTTCCCCCGCCGGGGCGGGGGATACGCCGGTCAGTTGGGGGAGGAGAAGAGACCGGAATAGTCGTGCGGGCCCTGGCTGCGGGGCAGCGCATCGACGTCGGTGGTGCGGTCCCGGTCGGTGGGCTCGCCCGGTTGGAGGAAGATCGGATAGTCGTGGTGGTGCATGGTGTCCTTTTCTGCAGAGCGGAGGGGGAGGTCAGCGGGTGCCGCGGCGGTAGTCGCCGCGCCCGTCGGCGACGAAGCGCATGATCTCGTAGGCCCGGTCCGGATTCGTGTGGGGTGCGATGATCGCCAGGACCATCCGCGCCCCGTTCTCCCCGTACACGTACATCATCTTCGACGGCTGGTCGGGGAGCGGCCCGGTGACCGCGATGCCGTCGAACTCGTCGATGCGGCGCTGGGCGGAGCTGAGGGCATTCCATTCGAAGGAGATGCGGGCGACGGCGCCGAGCCTGGGGGTGAGCGCCGCAACCAGGTCGTGGAGTTCGACGGTGACGTTGCTGGTCCAGGGAAACCAGGCGCCGTCGACGGAGGACTCGGGCGCTCCCGCCGGTCGCAGCAGCAGCCGCGGGGTGCGGGTGGGCTGAGGAAACGGTTGCAGTCGTGTGCGCGTCATGGACGCTCCTAGATCGGCCGCGAATCGGCCGGAAAGATGTTCCAATCGGGGCCCATCGGGCAGGAGGCTCGATGCGAGTCGACCCGCGATACCCGAAGCCTACAGGTCGGTCGGATATCGGGCGAACGCGGCGGAATCCCCGCACCCGATCGAACCGCGCCGTGCCGGTGGCGGCGGTAACCTCACGGAGTGGACGAGTTGAACGAGAAGGGCGAACCGTTCGAACTCGCGTCGGACGGTCAGGTCGACGTCACCCCGGAGATCGACGAGATCGGCGAGTTGCTGCGAAAGTCCGGCCGCAAGAATCGGCTCGCCGACGTCGACGAGCCGTGGCGGAACGGGTATCCGTACGACACGAAAATGACGCGGCGGCAGTACGAGGCCCGCAAACGCAAGCTGCAGATCGAGCTGCTCAAGCTGCAGGCCTGGGTCAAGGAGCACAACGAGAAGATCGTCGTCATCTTCGAGGGCCGCGACGCGGCCGGCAAGGGCGGGGCGATCAAGCGGTTCACCGAACATCTCAATCCCCGCGGGGCGCGGGTGATGGCGCTCGAGAAGCCGACCGAGCGGGAACGCACGCAGTGGTATTTCCAGCGCTACGTCGAACACCTGCCGGCGGGTGGGGAGATCGTGCTGATGGACCGGTCCTGGTACAACCGGGCCGGTGTCGAACGGGTGATGGGCTACTGCACCCCGAACGAGTACCGCGAATTCACGCGCTCCGCACCGGAATTCGAGCGGATGCTGGTGCAGTCCGGGATCCACCTGGTCAAGTTCTGGTTCTCGGTGGGCCGCGAGGAGCAGCACGCGCGGTTCGTCGCGCGCAGCACCGACCCGGTCAAGCAGTGGAAGCTCTCGCCGACGGACCTCGCGAGCCTCGACAAGTGGGACGCGTACACGGAGGCGAAGGAGGCGATGCTGTTCTACACCGACACCCCGCACGCCCCGTGGACCATCGTCAAGGCGAACGACAAGAAGCGTTCGCGGATCGAGGCGATGAAGTGGGTGCTGCACCGCTTCGACTACACCGGCAAGAATCCGCGCGTGGTCGGCACCCCCGATGCCCAGATCATCGGCTCGCCCGAGACGGTCTACGACGAGGGGGAGCGCCCCTCGGAGACCTTCCCGAAGGTGTGATGTGCGCCCGGTGCGCGGTTTCGGGGCGCGGGCGACCGGGTAATGCGGGAGGGCTGCACCGACCGAGGTCGGCCGACATCGAAAGGACGTCACACCGTGGGAAGTCCGGAACAGCGCGATGACCGAGAAGAGCCCGTGGAGGCCACCGACCGTCCCGCCCCGGTCACCGGGGAGGACCTGGAGAACCTGGTGGACGACATGGAGAAGCGGGTCGAGAGCGAACGCGAGGAGGAGGGCGTCGAGGGCAGCATCTCGGACCGTGAGCAGCAGCGTCCGATCGAGACCGGCGACGAGGCGCCGGACTGACCGGCCCTTCTCGTGACAGATCGGCCGCCGACGATGCCCGGTGCCACGACCCGCACCTTCGTCCTGTTGCCGGGGGCGGGGTCGGACTCGTGGTACTGGCACCGGGTGGTGCCGCTGCTGCGCGGGCACGAGGTCGTGCCGGTCGACCTGCCGTACACCGATCCCGGCGCCGACCAGTACGCGTACGCGGACGTCGTGGTGGCGGCCTGCCGTGACCTCGCGCGCCCACCGACCCTGGTGGCGCAGTCGATGTCCGCGTTCACCGCGGCGATTGTCGCCGAGCGGATGCCGGTCCACGCGCTGGTCCTGGTGGCGCCGATGATCCCGGCGCCGGGCGAGTCGCCGGGACAGTGGTGGTCGGCGGTGGGCCAGGCCGAGGCGAAGCGCGCCCAGGACGTCGCCGACGGCCGTGACCCGGATGCGCCGCTGGATCCGCGCGCGCTGTTCTTCCACGACGTGCCCGCCGACGTCGTCGACGAGGCGTTCGCGCACGAGCAGCCGGACATGGCGGAGTCGGCCTTCGAGCCGGCGTGGCGGGCGCGGCGGTGGCCGGACGTGCCGGTGCGGGTGATCGCGGGCCGGCACGACCGGTTGTTTCCGCTGCCGCTGATCGAGCGGCTCGCGCGCGAGCGGCTGGGGGTGGAGGTCGAGGTGATCGACACCGGGCACCTGCCCGCGCTGGCCCGTCCCGCGGAACTGGCGGCACTGCTGCTGCGAGAATGATCCGCCCGACGTCAGCGATTTCCGTTGCGGGACTTGCCGTTCGACGGGGGCTCGTGCTGCCCGCCGGTGAACTGCGCCGCCGCCGCGGCCGGCATGGGCTCGTAGCGCAGGTGCATCCGGGAGAACTCCGCGGTGCCCTGCGTGAGCGACCGCAGATCCACCGGGTAGCGGGCGAGTTCGAGTTCGGGGACCTCCGCGCGCAGCAGGGTGCGGCCCGGCTCGGCGCTCTCGGTGCCCAGGACCCGGCCGCGCCGGGCGGACAGGTCGCCGAGGACGGCGCCGAGGTACTCCTCGGGCAGGATCACCCGCACCGCGGCGACGGGTTCGAGCAGCGTGACCTCGGTGTGCGTGGCGGCGTCGCGCAGGGCCAGCCCGGCCGCGGTCTGGAACGCGGCGTCGGAGGAGTCCACCGAGTGCGCCTTGCCGTCGACGAGGGTGACGCGGACGTCGATGAGCGGGTTCCCGGTGGCCACCCCCTTGGCGGCCTGCGCCCGCACGCCCTTCTCCACGGACGGGAAGAACTGCCTGGGCACGGCGCCGCCGACGACGCGTTCGGCGAATTCGATGCCGCCGCCGAGCGGCAACGGTTCGACCTCGACGTCGCACACCGCGTACTGGCCGTGGCCGCCGGACTGTTTGACGAGCCGGCCGTGGCCCTTGGCCGGTGCGGCGAACGTCTCGCGCAGCGCCACCCGGTACGGGACGGCGTCGACGTGCACGCCGTGGCGGGTGCGCAGCCGGTCGAGGACGACCTCGGCGTGGGCCTCGCCCGTGCACCACAGCACCAACTGGTGGGTGTCGGGGTTCTGTTCGAGGCGCAGGGCCGGGTCCTCGGCGGTCAGCCGGGCGAGGGCCTGGGAGAGCTTGTCGTCGTCGCTGCGGGTGTGGGCCTCGACGGCCACCGGCAGCAGCGGCTCGGGTAGCGGCCAGCGGTCCAGCAGGGTCGACGCCCCCGCGTCGGAGAGGGTGTCGCCCGGCTGGGCGGTGAGGAGCTTGGCGATGCACACGAGATCGCCGGCGACGGCCTCGGGCACCGGGCGCTGTTGCCGGCCGAACGGGCTGGTGAGGGTCGCGACGCGTTCGGTGGTGTCGTCGCCGGCGGAGCCGGCCAGCCGGATCGTCGTGTCGGGCCGCAGGGTTCCGGAGTACACCCGCACGAGGCTGATGCGCCCGACGTAGGCGTCCCCGGCGACGCGGATCACCTGCGCCGCCAGCGGTGCCTCGGGGTCGGCGGCGGGCGCGGGCGGGCGACGGTGGGTGGGGTCGGGGAAGGCCATCGCCACGAGGTCGAGGAGCTCGGCGGCGCCCACCCCGTAGTCGGTGGTGGCGAGCGCGGGATGCAGTGCGCAGTCGACGATCTCGTGCCGCAATCCCTCGTCGAGGGATTCGGTGTCGAGGGTTTCACCCGCGAGGTATCGCTCCATGAGGGTGTCGTCCTGGCCGGAGATGGCCTCGACGAGGCTCTCGCGTGCGGCGCCGGTGTCCGGGACGGCGGCGGGATTGCCGTAGCCGCGGCCGGTGAGCAGATCGATCGAGCCGCAGGGGCGGCCGCCGTCGAAGACCGGCACGTAGACCGGCCGCAGGGTGTCCGGACCGAGGTCGAACGCGTCGTGGCACGCGGTGAGCATGTCGTCGAAGCCGGTGCGGGCGACGTCGAGCTTGGAGACGACGATGGCGCGGGGGATCGCGGTCTCGGCGCACTCGCGCCACAGGGTGCGGGTGGCGGCGGAGATGGGATCGGTTGCGGAGACCACGAATACGGCCGCGTCGGCGGCGTGCAGACCCGCGCGGACCTCGGCGTCGAAGTCCGGGTGCCCGGGGGTGTCGATGATGTTGATCTTCACCCCGTTCCACTCGAGCGGCAGCACGGCCAGCTGCACCGAGCGACGGTGCTGCTGTTCGATCGCCTCGTAGTCGGAGACGGTGGTGCCGTCGGCGGTCCGGCCGGCGCGGCCCACGGCGCCCGCGGCCAGGGCCAGGGATTCGGCGAGGGTGGTCTTGCCGACCCCGCTGCAGCCGACGAGGACGACGTTGCGGAGCTGTGCGGGGCGCTCGACGGCGGGCGCCCGTTCGGTGCGTGCGGCAGAGCGGTCGGGCATCGGCGACTCCTCCCGTGGCCTGTGCCCAAGTGTAGGAGGCGCCTCCGCCGCCGTGGCGTCTTTCGGGCACGCCGACGGTCCGGGAAAGACGCCACGGGGACGACTCGTCCGCTACTCTCAACCTGAACTTGAGGTTTAGGGAGGTCCTCGTGGTGGTTGCCCGGCGCCCGGCACTCGTCCGCCTGCTCACGACCGGGACGGCGCTCGCCGCCGTCACCGTGCTGGGAGCGGGAGCCGCCGTCGCGGCACCCGACACCGGGTCGAACTCCGGCTCCTCGGTGCCGGCCGCCTTCCAGGAGGACCCCGGCCCGCTGCCCGAGCTGCGCGAGATCGAGACCGCGGCCATCGTGGGGGAGACCCCGATCGCCGAACGCGCGGTGCGGCTGACGGTCGCAAGCCCCGCGCTGCGTCGCGACGTGGGCGTCGAGATCCTGCTCCCCGCCGACAACTCCGTCCCGCGGCCCACCCTGTTCCTGCTCGACGGGGTCAGCGCCCGCAACCACACGAGCGGCTGGATGAACATCGGCGGCGCCCCCGCCTTCTTCGCCGACAAGAACGTCAACGTCGTCATGCCCAACGGTGGTCGCGGCAGCCTCTACAGCGACTGGCTGCAGTCCGATCCCAAGCTCGGGCTCAACAAGTGGGAAACCTTCCTCACCCAGGAACTTCCGCCGCTGCTCGCCGCGCGGCTGAACAGCAACGGGGTCAGCGCGATCGCCGGGAACTCGATGGGCGGGCAGGCGGCCATGATGCTCGCCCACCGGCACCCCGAGCTGTATCGGGGCGTCGCCGCGTTCAGCGGCTGCTACTCGACGGGCGACCTGCTCGGCAGCGCCGTCGTGCAGACCAGCACCTCGTCGCAGGGCGGCGACGCCGTGAACATGTGGGGGCCGCCCGGCAGCCGGGAGTGGGCCGAGCACGACACCGTCGCGCACGCCGAGAACCTCGCCGGCAAGGAGCTGTACATGTCCGCCGCGACCGGCGTGCCGGGACCCCACGAGACACCCGACACCCCGGACCTCGCGCGCACCCTCGTCCTCGGCGGCATCCTCGAGGCCGGGTCGCGGATGTGCACCCAGCGGCTCGAGGAGCGTCTCGCGGCTCTGAAGATCCCCGTCACCGTCACCTACGAACCCGTCGGGGTGCACGCGTGGGGCTACTGGCGCGACCAGCTGCCCAAGGCGTGGCCGACCCTCCAGCGCGCCCTCGAGACCCAGCCCTGACGCGCCGCGGCGGGCCGGGCCGGCTTCCCGCGGTGCGTCGGGCACGCGTCGTACGCTGCCTGTGAAGCGCATCACTCAGGGGAGAAGGACCGACACATGAACAACGTGCTCGATCGCACGAAGATCTACATCGGCGGCGAATGGGTGGACTCCGACGGCACCGGCCGGATCGACGTGATCGCCCCGGCCACCGAGGACGTCATCGCCGTCGTCGCCGAAGGCACGGCGCAGGACGTCGACCGGGCCGTCCGCGCCGCGCGGGCGGCGTTCCCGGCGTGGTCGGCACTCAGCGGCGCCGAACGAGGCGCCCACCTCGGCAAGGTCGCGGCCCTCATGGCCGAGCGCATCGACGAACTCGCCGAACTGGTCTCCCGCGACATGGGCATGCCGGTGTCCCTGGCCAAGCCGGTCCAGATCGGCATGCCGCTGAAGAACATCACCCGCTACGCCGAACTCGCCGCGACCTACGACTTCGACGCCGGCGAGGTGGGCAACGCCCTGATCGTCCGCGAACCCATCGGCGTCGTCGGCGCCATCACCCCGTGGAACTACCCGCTGCACCAGGTGGTCCTGAAGGTCTTCGCGGCTCTCGCGGGCGGCTGCACCGTCGTGCTCAAGCCGACCGAGGTCGCGCCCCTGATCACCTACGCGCTCGTCGACCTCTGCCACGAGGCCGGGCTGCCGCCCGGCGTGTTCAACCTCGTCAGCGGCTACGGGCCCGTCGTCGGCGAGGCCATCGCCGCGCACCCCGACGTGGACATGGTGTCGTTCACCGGCTCCACCCGCGCGGGCAAGCGCGTCGCCGTGGTCGCCGCGGAGACGGTGAAGAAGGTCGCCCTCGAACTCGGCGGCAAGTCCGCCAACGTCATCCTCGACGACGCCGACCTGACCCGGGCCGTCACCGACGGTGTCGCCCAGTGCTTCCTGAACTCCGGGCAGACCTGCTCGGCACTGACCCGCATGCTCGTCCCGGCCGAGCGGATGAACGAGGTGGCGGCCCTCGCCGAACAGGTCGCGCGCGCCTACACCGTCGGGGATCCGACCGCGGCCGGCACCCGTCTCGGCCCGCTGGTCAACGCCAACCAGTTCAAGCGGGTGCGGTCCTACATCGACAAGGGCATCGAGGAGGGCGCCGAACTGGTCCTCGACGGCCGCGAAACCGGCCTCGGCACCGGCTACTTCGTCGGACCGACCGTGTTCGCGAACGTGACCGAGGACATGACGATCGCGCGCGAGGAGATCTTCGGGCCGGTGCTGTCGATCATCGGGTACCGCGACGAGGACGACGCCGTGCGCATCGCCAACGACAGCGACTACGGGCTCTCCGGCGGCGTCTGGTCCGCCGACCGCGCCCGCGCCGAGCGGGTCGCACGGCAGATGCGCACCGGGCAGGTCTACATCAACGGCGGCGCCTTCAACACCGACGCACCGTTCGGCGGCTACAAGCACTCCGGTGTCGGCCGCGAGGCGGGCGTCTTCGGCCTCGAAGAGTTCCTGGAGGTGAAGGCACTGCTGCGGTGACCGGCCCGTCACGTTCGGGCGCCACCGAACGATAGACGGAAAGACGGCATCGGTTTCCCCGGACCGGGAACGCGCGGAGGGAGCGGACGATGTACATCATGCCGCCGGACCCCAGTGGCGGGTCCACAGGCGACCCGAGTGGTCGTGGTCTGCGCGAGGTACTCGAAGGCCGGCTCCCGGACCTCGCCGCGTGCGCGCGGCTGCTGTCCGGCGGCTCCGAGCGGGCGGCTCCGGTCCTGGACCGGGCGCTGGCACGGGCGGTCGCGACCTGGCGCGGCCCGATCGGTCCGGAACTGTGCGCGTACGTCGTGTCGTGGTTCGTGTACCTGTTGCACGCCGAGAGCCGGGCACCCCGTCGTGCGGAGGGTTGCGGTGACGACGCCGTGCTGTTCTCGACGTTGCCGCCGGTCGAGCAGATCGCCCTCGTGCTCGGCGAGTTCGAGGAGCTGCCGCCGGCGGGCATCGCCGCCGTCGCCGGCCGCGCGCTCGCCGAGTTCGAGCTCGAGGCGCCGCGCGCGGCCTCGGTGCGGGAGGGTGTCCTGCACGCGCGGCGCTGAGGTGTTCCGGGCGCCGGTGTGCCGGCAGCTACGACGACGCGGCCCCCGCACCGATCGGTGCGGGGGCCGCGTGAAGTCGTGGGGCCTAGGACAGGCGGGTGCGTCCGAGCCGGAGCAGCGTCATCGCCAGGGTCTTGCCGTCGGCGCCGAGTTCGGCGAAACGGTCGAGGACCCCCATCTCGAGGTTCTGCGCCTGCCGAGCGTTCCCGGACTCCTTCGCAGCGATGCCCGCCCGGCGCGACAGCTCGCTCCGGCGCTCGATCGCCTCGAGAATCTGCGCATCGAGCTCCCCGATCTCGTCGAACAGTCGACCGAGGTCTTCCTGGGTCGAAACCACCTCGCGGGCGGACTCGAAGCCAGGCGAATCAAGCTGGACAGTCATGCAGATTCCTCCGGTCTCGTCTGGATCGTCGATGATTGTGTCGTTCCCGTCGGGGCCAGTGTTACTCATCCGTAGACAAGATTTTCGTGTCCCGCCGCCCGGGCTCGACGGCCACGAGATGAACACCTCTTGAACTGGGCTTTATGTCCGTCCTGTGGCGTATGTGGCAATGGTCACACCCCCGGCTGCGGGCCCGGATTCGGCCACCGGACGTAGGGTCGAAGGTCCCTTCGGCGGGCGACCGCGATCGCGGTGCGTGTCGTGCGCCACGATCGGTGGGCCCTGCGGTAGCGTTCCCCACCTACCGGCAACCGGTCGGGGCGGTGGGGTCCCGGCGCTTCCGGAAGGGGAACGCAGTGGGACGGGTGTTTCGTGCACGGCACCGATGAAGACGAGTCCGCCTCCGCGCCGCTGATCCGCCCGGAGGAGTGGCCGCCTGCCAAGGTCAATACCCGGGTCGCGGCCGCGATAACCTTGGCGGGCTTCGTGATCCTCGTCTCTCTGTGGCGGGCTTGGGATGCCGGTCACGCGGGAGCCTGGCCGGTGACCCGGTTCTTCCTCATCCTCTCCGGCCTGATGGCTCTCACCGCGCTCTTCGGATACGTGTTCTGGCGGCCGCGTCGCGGTGACCCGGAGATCCGTCTCGTCGAGGCTCGGGGTCGCGGGGCCACCGAGATCCGCGCGTCCGGCCCGGTCTTCCATCTGATGGGTGCCATGACGACGAGCGCGGCGTTGCTCTCGCTCGGCGCTGCCGTCGAGATCGTGCTGTTCGACCACGGCGTTCCGTGGGTGAGTGTGCTCCTCACGGCTTTCGGGCTGCCGTGCGCGGCGTTCGTCGTGGAGGTGCTGCGCGGCGGGATCCGTCGTGGGGCGCTGCTGCTGACACCGGACGGGATCCGGCAACGCGGCTGGACGATCGAGTCGTACCTGCCGTGGGTGTCGGTGGCGGGGGTGCACGCCGTCCATCACGGCTTCCCCGAGATCTGGGTGCTGGGGACGCCGGCCGCGGCGTGGGCGCGACGACGGACCAGCCGGCTGTTCCGCCTGGATCGGTTGCCCCCCGAAGCGGTGATCGAGATCGATTCCCGAAAGTTCGACTGCGACCCGGTGCTGCTGTACCGGGTGCTCGAGTTCTACGCGAACAATCCGCAGGCCCGTACGGAACTCGGGTCGGCCGCGGCGACCGAGCGCGTACATCGGCACGACCTCGACGACCCCGCCTGACACTGCCCGTCTTGCGCCCCAGTGCCGCCCGACTGTGTTGCGGCTCACTACTCCGGTATCGTCGACAGCAAGATATGGCACTCGGTGCCGTTCCTGCGAGAGATGGGACGTGAGATGAGCACTGCGGAACGGATCGTCATCGTCGACGGTGCGCGCACCCCGGTCGGTAGCTTCGGCGGCGCGTTCAAGGACGTGCCGGCCCACGAACTCGGCGCGACCGCCGCCAAGGCGGCCCTCGAGCGCGCCGGGGTCGCACCCGGGGACATCGACGAGGTCGTCATGGGCTGCATCGGGCAGGTCGGCCCCGACGCCTACAACGCCCGCCGCGTCGCCCTCGCCGCCGGGCTGCCGGTGGCGACCCCCGCGTACACCGTCAACCGGCTGTGCGGCTCGGGCCTGCAGGCGATTTGGTCGGCGGCGATGCAGATGCGCTGGGGCGGGGTCGATCTGGCCCTGGCCGGCGGCGACGAGAACATGTCCCGCATGCCGTTCTACGACTTCGGCGCCCGCTCCGGCTACAAGCTCGGCGACCGCATCCTCGTCGACGGCACCGTCGGCATGCTCACCGACCCGTTCCACGGCATCCACATGGGCGTCACCGCCGAGAACGTCGCCCGCGAGTACGGCATCGACCGCGCCGCGCAGGACGAGTTCGCCGCCGAGTCGCAGCGCCGCGCCGCCACCGACGCCGCCCGCGCCGCGTTCGCCGAGGAGATCACCCCCGTCGAGATCGGCGGCCGCAAGCCCACTGTGGTGACCACCGACGAGCATCCCAAGCCCGACACCACCGTCGAGACCCTGGCGAAGCTGCGCCCGGCCTTCGTCAAGGACGGCACCGTCACCGCCGGCAACGCCTCCGGCATCAACGACGGCGCCGGCGTCGTCGTGCTCGCCCGCGAATCCGTCGCCCGCGAGCGGGGCCTGGGTGGGCTCGCGGTGCTCGAGTCCGTCGCCACCGCCGCGCTCGAACCGGAGCTGATGGGCTACGCGCCGGTGCTCGCCCTGCAGAAGCTGTTCGAGCAGACCGGCACCACCCCGGCCGACATCGACACCGTCGAGCTCAACGAGGCGTTCGCCTCGCAGGCCGTCGCGGTGCTCCGCGACGCCAAGCTCGACCCGGCCCGCACCAACCCGTACGGCGGAGCGATCGCCCTCGGCCACCCCGTCGGCGCCACCGGCGGCATCCTGACCCTGAGGGTGGCCAAGGACCTGGTGCGCCGCGACCTCGAGCTCGGCATCGTCACCATGTGCATCGGCGGCGGCCAGGCCCTCGCCGCCCTGATCCGCCGCATCCGCTGACCCGAGCCGCTCCGCGACCGGTGTGTCCTTTGGGCTGCCCCGGCAGCCCAAAGGACACACCGCTCACAGATTGCGGTCGTGCCCGGCCCAGTACGGGGCGCGCAGGGAGCGCTTGAGGATCTTGCCGGTGGGGTTGCGCGGGAGCATGTCGACGATGTCGATGCTCGACGGGCACTTGAAGTGCGCGAGGTGCCGGCGGGTGTAGTCGACGAGTTCCTGCTCGTCGGCCTTCTGGTCCGGGGCGAGCACCACCACCGCCTTGACCGTCTCGCCCCACTTCTCGTCCGGGACGCCGATGACGGCGACCTCGGCCACGGCCGGATGCTCGACGAGGACCCGCTCGACCTCGGGGCAGTACACGTTCTCACCGCCGGTGATGATCATGTCCTTGAGGCGGTCCTCGATGAACACGAACCCGCCGTCGTCGACCCGGCCCATGTCGCCGCTGCGCAACCACCCGTCGGGAGTGATCGTTTCGGCCGTCGCATCGGGCCGGTTCCAGTAGCCGGGTGTGGTCTGCGCCGAGCGCCACCACAATTCGCCGATCCCGCCCGGCGCCACGTCCTCGAGCGTGGCCGGGTCGACGACGCGCATCTCCACGCCGGGGATCGGGGTGCCCGCCGACGCCATCCGCCGTTCCTGCGCCGGGTCGCGGTGCACGTCCGGCAGCAGCGCGGTGATCACCCCGGCGAGTTCGGTCATGCCGTACACCTGGACGAACTCGGTCTCCGGCCACGCGGCGAGCGCGCCCCGCAGCAGCGGCAGCGGCATCGGCGCGGCACCGTAGGTGATGCGCTTGAGCCGGGCGAAGGCGCCGATCGCCTGCTCGCCGGCGGCGAGGACGGCCGCGATCACCGGGGGCACCAGGAATGCGATGTTCGCTCCCGCCGCAAGACCCCCGAACAGGGAGGGCGCGTCCGCCTCGCGGGTGAACACGCAGCGGCGGCCGTCGTGGATACCCATGATCGCGTAGCAGGTGCCGCCCACGTGGAACAGCGGCATCGCCACGAGCAGGCAGTCGCCGTCGGTGAACGGCAGCACCGCGAGCACGTCCTCGGAGTGCGCGAACAGGTTGCGGTGCGTCAGCTGCACGCCCTTGGGCCGGCCGGTGGTGCCGGAGCTGTAGAGCAGCAGCGCGGTGGTCTCCGCCGCGATCTCGGGCAGGGTCGCCGGCGCGGCGGCCGCGAGCCACGGCTCGAACTCGTCGTTGTCCCCACCGACGACGACGATCTTCGCCACCGCGGACAGCCGCGGCCGCAGCGACTCGATCTCTTGCGCGAATTCCGCTCCCACGAACAGGATTCGGGCCTGCGAGTCGTTGATCACGTAGTCGAGTTCGTCGCCGGCGAGCCGGAAGTTCGGGATCGCGTTGGCCGCGCCGAGCGCGGAGGCGGCGTAGGTGACCTCGAGACAGGCGAGGTTGTTCTTGTCGACGAACGCGACGGTGTCACCCTGCCCGATGCCCTCGGCGGCGAGAGCGCCGGCGAGGTGGAGCAGTCGCTCGTGCCACTGCGCCCAGGTGTGGGTGCGGTCGAGGTACTGCACCGCGACCTCGTCCGGCTTGGTCTGGGCCCAGTGCGCGACGCGGTCGAGGATGACGGACGGAGCGGGGACGGACATACGGGGGCCTCCTGGAAGAACAGCGGCCCGCCCTGTGGCGGGTGTCACACAGGCTATTGCCGGGGCGGCGCGGCGTCTCGGAATCGGACGTATCGCCGCGGCGACCGCCGGGGCCCTCACTGTCCGGGCAGACAGGCCGCGACGCCCCCGGCCTCGAAGGTGGAGCTCTCGCAATAGGCCGCCCGCGGGTAGTAGGGCCCCATCGTGGCGGCCGGGTCGCCGCCCTGTGCCGCCTGCACCGACTGCGGCAGGAACGCGTCGGACGGCAGCATGTTCCGGTAGAGCAGGGTCTTCTTCGGGACCTCGGTCGAGCCCCACGGCAGGACCGTCACCGTCGGATCTGCCGTGGCGCGGGCGGGCACGTCCTCGGGCGCGGCGACGACGTAGGTGAACCAGCCCTCCGCGTCGACGGCAGTCTCGAAGTCGGCCGCGCACGCAACGACCGGGTACGGGGTGACCTGGTCGTTCTGGCACATCGACCAGTACCGCACCTGACGGCCCGGTGCGGTGACCGGTTCGCCGGCGCGGGTGTCGGGGAACGTGGGGGCCTGGCCGCGCACGACGACGAGCCGGCCCGGCTGGTACGTCAGGACGGCGCCGATGTACTTGTTGTCGCCGTTGGGGAACAGCCCGGAGGTGGTGGCGGGACTGACGAAGGTGGCCTCGGGATTGTCCCCGGGGAAGGCGCCCGATGCGGCGCCCTCGACGATGCGGTCGACGGCCGCCTCGGCGGCGCGCTCGACCGGTCCGCTGCCGTAGTCGGCCGGGTCGAAGTCGGAGGTGCACGTGGGTACCGGCGTGGCGCGTCCACCCTGGTGCAGGGTCACGTCCGGGAGGGGAACCCCGCCGGTCGCGGACGCCGGATCGTCGGGCACGTAGACCCGGATGATGAGGAATCCGGCCGGTGCGCTGGGGGATCCGGTGGGGAGCGCGGCGATCTCGTTGCGGGCGTGGTCGGCCGGACCGGTGACGACGGTCGCGCTCCAGCGCCGGGCCGACGCGGGCAGCGTCTCGGCGGCCGCGTCCGCGAACGGATTGCCGCTGCCCGGGTCGGGTGCGATCTGCGCGTCGCGCAGGGTGTCGACGGTGTCGAAGTTGGTTCCGTAGGTGTTGAGCGAGAAGTACCGGGCCGCCGGGTAGGTGCCGTGCAGTTCGATGCTGTCGCCCGGGGCCAGCGCGTACGGCAGCACCCAGTAGGTCGCATTGCCGTCGGGGAACGCGACGTCCAGCACGGTCGAATCGGACCGGAACTGCCACGCGCACGACCCGACGGGTTGCTGCGCCGTGGCCGTCGCGGGCGTCGCCAGGGCGTGCGCTGCCGCGAGCAGGCCGACGAGCACGGTGGTCACGCGACGGCCGCGTCCGGCCGTCGAAGGAGCGCGTACGGCCATGGGAACTCCTCAGTCGAGGGAGAATCCTGTCGCATCATCTGTACCCGACACGGGCCGGCTGCACCGGCGGTTCGGGCGGATTCGCGGTGGACGGTGCGGCTCGTCGACGGAGCCGGCGACGTGGTGCCGGGTCTGGTCGTCGAGTCGTCTGTGCGGCGCCGCGGGTAGAGGCGATTGGGGTGTCGAGCGGCACAGGGCTTACAGTTGCGTTGTGCAACACAAACGGGAGGTTGCGGCGCAGTCCGCAGCGACCGGTGTATCCGAGGTCTACGACGAGTTCGTGTACCTGGTTCGCCATCTCACAGCGGGGGAGCGCGCCCATGACGACGTGCTGTCCCTCGCGCAGCATTCGATGCTCGGATTCATCGACCGCAACCCGGGCTGCCGAGCCACCGACATCTCGGATGCGTTCAGCGTGAATCGGTCGACCGTCTCCCGTCAGCTGCGCAGCTGCATCGACGCCGGCTGGGTCCAGGCCGAGGCCGGACCCACCCGGCTCGGCCATCCCCTCCGGCTCACCGACCGGGGCCGCGAGATCCTCGCCCGCACCGTCGCCGGACGCCACGACGAGATCCGCGCGGCGCTGACCGGCTGGGACCCGGACGACATCGATCGGTTCGTCGACATGCTGCGCCGATTCCGCCAGGGAGTGGAACACCGGTCCACTGCCCGCCCCGACCACAACGAGGGAGACGCTCGTGCGTGAGTACACCACCCCCGCCCAGTTCACCGTCGGCGACCACGAATCGGTCGTCCGCACGGTCTTCACGCACGCGGAGAAGACGCCGCACCGCGTGATGTACTCCCGCCCCGAGGGCGAGGACTGGGTCGCCGTGACCGCACGGCAGTTCGCCGAGCAGGTCTCAGGGGTCGCCAAGGGTCTCATCGCGGCGGGCGTGCAGCCCGGCGACCGGGTCGCCCTGCTCTCGGCCACCCGCTACGAGTGGGCGTTGTTCGACTACGCCATCTGGGCCGCCGGTGCCGCCACCGTGCCGATCTACGACTCCTCGTCCACCGAGCAGATCCGCTGGATCCTGCAGGATTCCGAGGCCGGCATCGCCGTCGTCGAGACCGCGCGCCACGAAGCGCTGTTCGTCGACATGCCGGACACGCTGCGTCGCACCCTGCGGATCGACGGGGGTGCGGTGGACACGCTGATCGCCGAGGGCGCCGCCGTCGACGACGCGACCCTGCAGGCCCGCCTCGACGGCATCCGCGCCGACGACCTCGCCTCGCTCGTGTACACCTCGGGTACCACCGGCCGGCCCAAGGGCTGCATGCTCACCCATCGCAACTTCTACAGCGAGGTCCGCGGCATCCTCACCGCCTCGATCGGTGAGGTCGCCAAGCCGGGCAGCCGGGTCCTGACCTTCCTGCCGCTCGCGCATGTGCTGGCCCGGGCCGTGTCGCTGGCCGTCTTCGAAGGCGGTGCCGCGCAGGCACACTGGTCGGACTTCGGCACCATCTCCGCCCAGTTCGAGCGGTACGCCCCCAACACGATCCTCGGCGTGCCGCGCGTCTTCGAGAAGGTGCGCGACGCCGCGGCCCGCAAGGCCGCAGCCGGCGGCCGATTCAACGCGGCGATCTTTGCGTTCGCGGAGGAGACCGCCATCGCCTACAGCGAGTCGCTCGACCACGGCGGTCCGTCGTTCGCCCTCAAGGCCAAGCGCAACATGGCCGACAAGCTCGTCTACGCCAAGCTGCGGCAGGCGATGGGCGGCGAGTGCTGGTTCGCGATCTCCGGTGGCGGTGCCCTGAGCCCCCGCCTCGGCCACTTCTTCCGCGGCGTCGGCGTCCCGATCTACGAGGGCTACGGCCTGACCGAGAGCACCGCCGCGCACAGCGTGAACGTTCCCGGTGCCCAGAAGATCGGCACCGTCGGACAACCGATGGGCGGCAACAGCACCCGCATCGCCGACGACGGCGAGATCGAGCTGCGCGGCGGGGTCGTGTTCCGGGGCTACTGGCGCAACGAGAAGGCCACCGCCGAGGCCTTCCACGACGGCTGGTTCCGCACCGGCGATCTCGGCGAGATCGACGACGACGGCTATGTGCGTATCACCGGCCGCAAGAAGGACCTCATCATCACCGCCGGCGGCAAGAACGTCTCCCCGGGTCCGCTCGAGGACCGGATGCGCTCGCACACCCTCGTCTCGCAGGCCGTGGTCGTCGGCGACGGACGCAGCTACATCACCGCGTTGCTCACCGTCGACCCCGAGGTGCTCGACAACTGGAAGGCCGAGAACGGCAAGCCCCCCACGGCCACCATCGCCGACCTGCGCCGCGACCCGGCCCTGCACGACGCGCTGCAGTCCATCGTCGACGACGCCAACTCGATGGTCTCGCACGCCGAGGCCATCAAGAAGTTCGTCGTCCTCGACCGGGACCTCACCGAGGAGACCGGTGAGCTGACGCCGACGCTGAAGATCAAGCGCAACGTCGTGACCGAGCGTTTCGCCGCCGACATCGAGAGCATGTACGCGAAGTGACGCGCGGCCGGCTGCCGGGTCCCCGGCAGCCGGCCCGAGGCGTTCAGGCCTTGTCGGCGGACGGCTCCGGGGCCGCCGCGTCGAGCAGGGCCGCGAACCGCTCGTTGCCGGGCAGGTCCTCGAGCAGCACGGTCCGGCCGTTCTCGTCGGCCAGCGGGATCCGCCAGTTCGGGTACTCGTCGGACGTGCCCGGCTGATTCTGGCTGCGTCGCTCCCCGACGGCGTCGGCCAGCGACACGCCGATCAGCGCCGACGGGCTCGCGGCGACGAACCGGTGCAGTGCCTCGACGGTGCGCTGCTCGTCGGCATCCGCGTCGAGCAGCCCGCGCTCGCGCAGCACCGCCAGCACGGCGTCGCGCTCGGCGGCCGCGTCGGCGGCCTCGGTCTCCAGGTCCCGCTCCAGCAGACCCAGCTCGGAGCGCAGCGTGATGTGTTCTCCGGCAAGGAAACCCGCCGTCGGCGGCAGGTCGTGCGTGGTGACCGACGTCAGGCACAGCCGGCGGTAGCTCTCCGGTGGCCGCGGATCGTCGCCGTCGCGCTCGAACCACAGGATCGACGTCCCGGCGATGCCGCGGCGCGACAGGTACTCCTGCACCCAGCTCTCGAACACGCCGAGGTCCTCACCGATCAGCACGGCGCCCGCCCGGTGCGCCTCGAGCGCCAGGATCCCGATGAAGGCGTCGTGGTCGTACTTGACGTACGTGCCCTGATCGGGCGTGCAGCCCTCGGGAATCCACCAGGTGCGGAACAGGCCCAGGATGTGGTCCACGCGCAGACCCCCCGCGTGGCGCAGCGCGGTGCGCACCACGTCGCGGTAGGGGCGGTAGCCGAGCTCGGCGAGCCGGACCGGATGCCAGGGCGGCTGGGTCCAGTCCTGGCCCTGCCGGTTGAAGTCGTCCGGCGGCGCCCCGACGGTCATGTCGCGGATCAGCGCGTCGCCGAGCGTCCAGGCATCCGCACCGTCGGGCCGGACACCCACCGCCAGGTCGTGCACGATCCCGATGTCCATGCCGGCCGCGCGCGCCGTCGCCTGCGCCTCGGCGAGCTGCTCGTCGCACAGCCACTGCAACCAGCAGTGGAACTCGATGCGCTCGGCCAGCTTGGTCCGCTGCCGCGTGACGTACGGCTCGTCCGGGGTGGCCGCCGACGTCTGCCAGCGGCTGCTGCGCGCACCGAACTTCTCGCTGAGGGCGCACCACAACGCGAAGTCGGCCAGCGCGTCGCCACCGGCGGCACGGAACGCGTCGAACTGCGCCTGCCGCGCCGGGCTGCGCGGCACCCGGAACACCTGCCCGAGCACCTCCAGCTTGGCCCGGTACGCGGTGTCGCGGTCGATGCGCTTGTCCTTGCGGTTCGACTTGGCGAACTTCCCGGTGTACGCCTCGAGCGTCTTGCGGTGCTTGCGCGGCAGGAACGCCGCCTCCCGGATGTTCTCGACGCGCAGGTAGATCGGATGCACGAACCGCCGTGAACTCGGCAGGTACGGCGACGGCTCGAGCGGCGGCTCCGGTTCGCCCGCGTGGACGGGATTGACGAGCACGAAGTCGCCCCCGTGCACGGAGGCGGTGATCGCCGCCAGGTCCGCGAGGTCCGCGAAGTCGCCGACGCCCCACGACCGCTTCGACCGCACCGAGTACAACTGCGTGGCCAGGCCCCGGCGGCGTCGCTCGAGGAGCCGGTCGGCGGTGGCGAGCCGGGCGGGCGTCACCACCAGGGTGGCTTCGGCCTCGGTGTCGTTGCTGCGGGCGTGCAGGGTGTGCCACCCGAGCGGAAGGTCCGGGACGGCGAACGTCGCGCGGCCGACGAGCCGGCCGTCGACCTCCCGGGGATCGACCCACACGTCCCGCTGCGCGACCTCGACGACGTCGCCGTCCTCGGTGCGCACCTGCACCTGCACGGGATCACCGTGGGCCACGTGCACGGGGAAGGTGTGCTCCTCGCCCCGCACGACCACCAGCACGGGCGGCAGCATCCGCCGCCACGGCCGATTCGGCACATCCAGGAGGGCGGCGTCGATCTCCGCCTCGGTGCCGGCGGGCACCCCCAGGGAGACCAGGACCCGGCGCAGCGTGTCGTCGCTCGCGTAGTGGTCCTGCTGATCCCACCCCACGTACGTGGTGGCGATCCCGAATTGCTCGGCCAGTTCCCGCAGCTTCACCGTCGATGTCACGACACCCGATCATGCCAGGTCGCGGACGGTCCGGCAGACCTGCCGGGATCAGCTGCGGACTGTGGGGCCGAGGTAGGCGAGCACGGCCCGGACACGCTGGTGGTCGTCGGGTTCGGGTGGCAGGCCGAGCTTGTCGAAGACGGCGCGCACGAGCACGTCGACGGAGCGTTCCCCGAGGGACAGGGCGGCTCCGATCATCCGGTTCGAACAGCCTTCGACCATGAGGGTCAGGACCTCCCGCTCCCGGGAGGACAGGTCGTCGAGGGCCACCCGGTCGCGGTGCGGCCGCGAGATCAACCGGCCGGCCACGTCGGGATCGAGTGCCGTTCCGCCCGCCGCGACGCGGTGCAGCGAGCCGAGGAACCCGTCGATGTCGGTGAGGCGGTCCTTGAGCAGATATCCCAGACCGGCGGTCCCGCCGGCGAAGACGTTCATGACGTTCTCGGTTTCCACGTACTGGGACAGCAGCAGCACGGCGGTACCCGGGAAACACCGCCGAACGGTGAGGGCGGCGTCGATCCCTTCCGTGGTGTGGGTGGGCGGCATCCGGATGTCGACGACGGCGAGGTCCGGGTGGTGCTCTCCGACCAGTTGCAGCAGACCCTGCCCGTCCGCGGCCTGGCCGACCACCTCGATCCCCTCGTCGCGCAGCAGGCCGGCGATGCCCTCGCGGAGCACCGCGGAGTCGTCGGCGAGCACCACCCGCAGGTTCATGACGGCTCCCCGGGTTCCCCGGCGGTGAGGGGAAGGGACAGCGTCAGGGTTGTGCCGCCCCCCGTGGGACTGTGCACATCGAGCACCCCACCGAGAGCCGCGGCCCGGTCGCTCAGCCCGCTCAAGCCGCCGCCGGCGGTCAACGTCGCACCGCCGCACCCGTCGTCGGTGACGACCATCCGCAGCATGTCGCCGTCCCGGCGGAGGTCGATCCCGATGTGGGTGGCGCCGGAGTGCTTGGTGGCGTTGGCAACCGCTTCCGCGGCGATGAAGTAGGCGGCGAGTTCGACCGAGGCGGGAGCCCGCCCGGTCAGGGTGTCGACGATCTCCACCGGCAGCGGAGCGCGCTCGGCCAGAGCGGTCAGCGCGGCGGCGAGACCGTGTTCCTGCAGCACCGGCGGATAGACGCCCCGGGCCAGTTCCCGCAGCTCCACCAGCGCCGAGTCCAGTTCGGCCGTGCCCTCGGTGAGCAACTCCTGCTTGCGCTCCGGCTGGGACGTCCGCTGCGCACGCCGCAACAGGATCGTCGCAGCGACCAGGCGTTGCTGCGCACCGTCGTGCAGGTTGCGTTCGAGCCGCCGCCGCTGCGCGTCCCCGGCGGCGACGATCCGCTCCCGGGACCTGCGGACCTCGGCGAGCTGAGCCTGCAACTCGGACTGGAGCCGCTGGTTGTCCAGCGCGAGGGTCGCCGCGCTGCGCACCGCCGCGAGCAGTTGCGGCTGATGCCGCAGCGACCGGTCGTACACGAGCGCCCCGACCGGGACGCCGTCGCGTTCCAGGACGGTCGCCGCCCGGGGGGCGTCGCCGTCCGGCAGGCGCTGCGGGTCCCCGTGCGCGTCGAGGTACCGGTTCGACTGCGGCGACCACGACCACAGGACCAGACCGGGGTCGCGCAGTGCCTTGCGCAGCGCGTGGACGAACTCCTCCCCGAGCGGGGCCGCACCGACCTCGATCATCACGTCGCTGACCGCCCCGCGGGCGACCCGGTAGCGCCACAACCCCACCAGCACCGCGATCGGAAACAGCGCCGTCGCCAGGTAGCCCACGTAGGCCGTCCCCACGTTCCCCATACCCGACGACTGCGCGGTGATCAGTCCTGTTCCGATGACCGTGGCGAACCCGAGAATCCCGGCGACCCACAAGGGCGCGAACGCAGCCCGATAGGCCGGAGATCCCGCCCGCCACCGGGCCAGCAGCACACCGATCACGACCACACTGACGCCGGCGGCCACCGCACCGAACACCAGCTGCAGGACCCGGAAGATCGCCGGGTCGTCCCGGACCAGCAGGAGGTTGGGCGCGGTGAACCATTCGGTGCCGATCATCACGGACGGGTTGTAGAACATCAGGTCGAGCAGCACCGAGACCAGGAAGAACACATAGCAGCCACCCACGAACCACCGTTCCCACCGCCGGGTCAGTCGCCCCGTCGGAAAGCCCAGCAGTATGTGGATCAACACCGGCAGGTACATCACCGTCAGCGCCGCCCCGAGGGTGAAGACCACCGGATTGCGGGCCGCGGCGCCGCCCTTCACCAGCCACAACACCCCGGCCAGCACCATCAGCCGTCCCGTGTTGTCGTCCGGTCGGCTCTGCCACGCGACGATGCCCGCCGCGACGAAGGCGACACCGACCGCGAGGAATGCCACCAGCTCCACCGGTCCCGCGGGCGGACCTCCCGGCCAATCGACCGACACCAGCACCACCCCGACAACCAGCAGGGTGGTCACGGCGACGACCGCCGGCAATGTTCGACGACTCACGACGAGGCCTCCGATCCTCGCTCTCAGCATCCCGCTCCGGGCCCCGGCCGACCACCGTGCTGGCACTGTTCGACCATCCGTGATTCGGCCTCGGTTCCGCCGACGATCCCCGAGGGGTTGAATAGAGGAGACGGACCGCTTCGGGAGGTGGTGGCGGTGAGCGGAAACGGGGCTCCCGGGCCGGGTTCGGTGTTCGCCGGGTACACCATCGAGCGGCTGCTCGGCGCGGGCGGCATGGGGTCGATCTACCTGGCGCAGCACCCGCACCTGCCGCGCAAGGTGGCCCTCAAACTGCTCCATCCGGTCCTGACCGCCGACGACAGTGTCAGGGCCCGCTTCGAACTCGAGGCCGACCACGCCGCGCGGCTCGAGCACGCCAACATCGTCCAGGTCTACGACCGCGGCTGCGAGGACGGCCGGCTCTGGATCGCGATGCAGTACGTCCCCGGCACCAACGCCGCCGCGCTGCTCCGGCAGGGCCCCGTCCCGCCCGAGCGGGCAGTGCACATCGTCTGCGAGATCGGCAAGGCCCTCGACTACGCCCACCAGGCCGGGGTGCTGCACCGGGATGTGAAGCCGACGAACATTCTGCTGGCCGAGCCTGCCGGTCCGGGCGAGCCCGAACGGGTCCTGCTCACCGACTTCGGCATCGCCAAAGCCCTCGACGAGGCGAGCGGGCTCACCCGCACGGGGACGTTCGTCGGCAGTCTGCAGAACGCCGCACCCGAGCAGTTCGACACCACCGTCGCGCTCGACCGCCGCACCGACATCTACTCGCTCGGCTGCACGCTCTACCACCTGCTCACCGGCCGGCCCCCGTACTCCGGCGACACCCTGCCCAAGCTGTGGCACGGACACGTCCGCAGCCCGATACCCCGGCCGAGCGAGGCCCGGCCCGACCTGCCGAAAGCGTTCGACGCCGTCGTCGCGCGCGCCCTCGCCAAGGACCGCAACGACCGCTACGGGACCTGCCGGGAACTCACCGCCGCCGCCCGCGCTGCCCTCACCGGAGAGACCACGACCACCGCCCCCGCCCCGGTTCCCGCCGCGGCGGGTGACGACACCCTGGCCCGCACGGTGGCGGTGGACGCCGCCGCGGAACCGACCCGGGTCGCCGCACCGCGGCGCGCCGCACGGCGCGGCGACAGTGCGGCACCGCTGCGGGTGGTGCTCGCCGACGACTCCGTGCTCCTGCGCGAGGGCATCTCCCGGCTACTGAGCGACGAGGGAATCGACGTCGTAGGCGAGGCCGGTGACGCTGCCGCCCTGCTCGCTCTCGTCGCCGACGAACGTCCCGACATCGCCGTCGTCGACATCCGGATGCCCCCGACCCATACGACCGAGGGAATTGTCGCCGCCGCGACCATCCGTGCCGACCACCCCGACACCGCGGTGGTCCTGCTGTCGCAGTACGTGGAAACCGACCACGTCATGAACCTGATCGCCGACGGGGCCGCCGGCCTGGGCTATTTGCTCAAGGATCGGGTCGCCGACATCGACGAGTTCGTCGACACCCTGCACCGGGTCGCCGAGGGCGGTTCGGCCATCGACCCCAGCGTGGTGAGCCGACTGGTGACCCGGCCGCACCGCGACAGCCGTCCCATCGACACGCTGTCCACCCGCGAACGCGAGGTCCTCGCTCTCATGGCCGAGGGCCGCTCGAACCGGGCGATCGGGGCGGCCCTGTTCCTCGGGGAACGCACCGTCGAGGCGCACGTCAGGGCGATCTTCCTCAAGCTGGGGCTGCACCCCGAACCCGAGGACCACCGGCGTGTCCTGGCCGTGCTGAAGCACCTCGAGGCGACCACGCCCTGAGCCGTCGGCGGAGACGGCCCGGCGGCGCAGGTGCTCAGTCGGAGAGTTCGTCGAACAGCGTGGGCTCGTCCGGGTTCTCGAACAGCTCGGTCTGCTCGGGAGGGGACGACCGGCGCCGGCGCCGGCGCTTCCCGGTGCTGCCGGCCGGGGGCACGAGCAGTCGCATCGCTGCGGTGAGCGAGCGGCAGGTCGATTCCCATTCCCGCGCTTTCGCCTCGGCCCGCGCGGTACCGGCGTCGTCCCCGGCCGCGGCGCGGCCCATCGCCTCGGCCTGCCAGCACACCTGCGCGTCCACGCTCAGCCGCAGGAAACGCAGCAACTGGTCCGGTTCGTCGTCGGCCATGCGGGCCACCGTGCGGGGCTCGACCGACACCTCTCCGTCGAGATGGAGGTCGCGCAGTGCCAGCAGCGTCAACGGAAGATCCGCCTCGGACTCGGTCGTCCACGGCGGCAGCTCGTCCGCGGGCGGCGGCACACAGTCGTGGTCGGTCTCGTGCAGCAGCTCGCCTCCGAGGCTGGTGCCGAACCCCTCGTCCAGCCCCTCGAGGAACTGCGCGACCAGGTCGAGTGTGGCCAGCAGGTGGGCCGGCACGAACGGCGACGCGGGCAGGTGTGCCGCCACCGCGACCCGGTCCTCGACCAGCACGAATTTCAGGTGCGGCCACCGGCGGTTGAGGTCGGCGACGACCTCGGCGGCGCGGGTACGTCCGGCGATGTGGTGGACGATCGGGGCGAACACGTCGACGGTGCGCTCGTGCGGCCCGACGCCGACGAACACGAGCATGCCCGCGACCCGCACCGCCAGGTCGCCGTCCTCGTCCCACAGCGGGACGTCGCCGATCCGCTCGCGCAGCGTCGACTCGATCAGCTCGCGGACGTGGTCCTCGCCCGCCGTCTCGACGGCGAGGGGGAGCGCAGCCTGCGGCGGGATCTCCTCGGCCGGCGGGGGCAGTTCGAAGTCGGCCCGTCCGGTGCCGAACGTCTCGGTGCGCAGGAACAGCGGATGCGGCACCCCCCACACCCGGCGCAGCGCCGTCACCGCGACGGCTGCGAGCTGGTCGGCCCACGCCGCGGGCCGGTCCATCCAGTAGGCGGGCGACCCGCCGTCCTCCGGGTCTTCGGGTCCCCGGGACGGTTCGCGCCAGCCCAGCTCGGCGAGCAGCGCCTCGTCGCCCGGCCGGAGACGGCGATCGGGGTCGAGGTGGGCATTGGACGGCACCTCGCACCGGACCTGGCCCTCACCCCACGCGTAGAACTGCACGCACGGTCCGGCAGGGCCGGTGTCCTCCTCGACGAGCGGCTCGAGGACCAGCCCGTCGCCGTCGCGCATCGATGCCACATGGTCGGCGAGACGTGCCCGGAATTCGCTCCAGGACCGGTCGACGTCGCGGTCGAATCGACTCTCGGTGTCGGTCACGGTCCACCCCCTTTCCGCGGTCGCGGGACCGTGTGAAGACACTAGCCGGGGGGACCGACAGGCGCCGGGCGGGCAGTATCGCGCGGGGCCCGCGGCACCCGGCCACTCGGGTCGTAGTCGGCGCCGCGCTCCGGCCGACCCGTCAGCCCAGGCTGCGGACGAACACCCCGATCGAAGCGACGGCCCGTCCCGCCTCGGGCACGATGCCCGCCGCGGCCTGGAACACGTGCACCTGCCGCTCCCACACCTGCAGTTCGCAGTGCACGCCCGCGCTCGCGAGCCGCTCGGCCATCAGCTCGGCGTCGACGTACGTCATCTCCTCCGAACCGGTCTGGATGAGGGTGGGCGGCATCGCGGTCAGGTCGGCGTCGACCGGCGACACCGCACGCGGGCCGGACCCACCGGCGGCGGCGTCGATGCGGGCGATCACGTCGGCCAGGGCCGGAACGGCGCGGCGCGGGAACAGGGCGCACCGATACGAATTGGGATGCGCGAGCTTGCCCCGGGTGTCGAGGTCGGTCAGTGGCGAGAGTGCCACGTTGCCGGCCGGACGGCCGAGACCGAGCCGCAGCGCCGCGAGCGTCACCTGGAAGGTGAGGAATCCGCCCGCCGAGTCGCCGGCCACCACGATGCGCTCCGCCGGGTAGCCGTGCGCCATCAACCACCGCAGCCCCTCGATGCCGTCCTCGACCGCGCTCTCGATCGGGTGCCCCGGCAGCATGCGGTAGGCGACGCTGAGCACGGGAGCCCCGGCCGCCGACGAGATGCGGGAGACCATCTGCCGGTGGGTGGCCAGCCCGCACACCAGGAACGCCCCGCCGTGCAGGTACAGGATCGCGGTGGCGCCGTCGGCACCCGGGGCGGCGAGGAACTCGGCGCGGCAGGACGGCAGCCGCACCGGATGCCGGTGCGTGCCGGGGACCGGCTTGAGGGGGAACGCGAGCCGGTCGACCACGCCCGTCGGCCAGGGCAGGTGCGGGGCACGCGCCCACGCGTCGATGACCGGCTTGACGGTGCTGCGCACCGAGAACGTCAGGGCCTGCGACGGCATGCTCACCCCGGCGATCTCACGCCGCAGCACCGGCCGCGGCACGGGCGGATACGACAACGAAGGATGGTTCGACGCGGTGCTCGTCACCGGGACCTCCTCGTCCTCGTCCGCTCGGGCGGAGCTGCTCTCGTCGTCGGCTCCGGCTCGTCCTCCGCGGCCCTTCCGCCGTGGCTTTCGCAACGTTCGTCCGGGTCGGTTGATCGACAGTACGACGACGATCCGCCGGGGCGAAGCACCGTGACTCGATGGAGACCGGGCATCGAGGTTTTCGCAGGTCGCGGGCCTTTCTGTTACCGATTCGGTACGGCATGCGCGGGGCCGACGTACGATCCATCCCAGCATGCGACGGCGGACGAAAGGGGGCAGTCCCCGTGGGGTACATGCCGGTGACGGACTCGATGTTCTTGCTCGCCGAGTCGCGGGAGCGCCCGATGCACTTCGGTTCGCTGGAACTGTTCACCCCGCCGCCCGACGCCGGTCCGGGGTACGTCACCGACCTCTACAACCGGCTCGTCGCCGACGCGCACGTCGACGAGCTGTTCCGCAAGCGACCGGCCGATCCGGTGTCGAGTCTCGGCTACACCTGGTGGACCGTCGACGAGGAGATCGATCTCGAGTACCACGTCCGGCACTCGGCGTTGCCGGCACCGGGGCGGATCCGCGAGCTGTTCACCCTCGTCTCCCGCCTGCACAGTGGGCTGCTCGACCGGCACCGGCCCCTGTGGGAGGCGCACCTGATCGAAGGGCTCGCCGACGGCCGGTTCGCCGTCTACACGAAGATGCACCACGCGCTGCTCGACGGGGTCTCGGGGCTGCGGCTGCTGCAGCGCACCTACACCGTCGACCCGAGTGTGCGCGACTTCCCGGCGCCGTGGCACCTGCCGCCCCGCCCCCGATCCGGGAACGGATCCGGGACGCCAGAGCGGACGTCGACCGTCGGTACGGTGCGCTCCGTGGCCGGTGACGTGATCAGTGCGGCACCCGTCGCGCTGCGGATCGCGCGGACCGTGCTCGGCGGGCGCCGCGTCGCACTGCCGTACGAGGCCCCGCGGTCGATGTTCAACGTCCCGATCGACGGCACGCGACGTTTCGCGGCGCAGTCCTGGAGCCGCGCACGCATCACCCGGGTGCGGCGCGCGGCCGGTGTGTCGAGCAACGACGTCGTCGTCGCCATGTGCGCCGGGGCCATCCGCGCGTACCTCCTCGAACGGCAGGCGCTGCCCGAGACCCCGCTGATCGCGATGGTCCCGGTGTCGCTACGCGCGAAGGACACCCCCGAATCGGCCTCGGGCGGCAACAGCGTCGGGGTCACGCTGTGCAACCTCGGCACCCATCTCGAGGATCCACTCGCCCGGCTGTCGACGGTCAGCGACTCGATGGCGGAGGGCAAAACCCTGTTCGGTGGCATGACACCGCTGCAGGCGACGGTGTGGTCGGCGCTCAACATCGCCGGACTCGCGCTGGCACCGATCTCGGGCGCGGTCGCCCTGGCGCCGCCACCGTTCAACCTCATCATCTCCAACGTGCCGGGACCTCGGGAACCGGTGTACCGCGGCGGATCCCGGCTCGACGGGATCTACCCGGTATCGGTCGTGCTCAGCGGCCAGGCACTCAACATCACGCTGACCAACACCGCGGACACCGTCGACTTCGGCGTCGTCGGGTGCCGCCGCACCGTCCCCGCGCTGCAGCGACTGCTCGGGCATCTCGAGGACGCCCTCACGGAACTCGAACTCGCACTCGATATTTCGTGAGAGGGTCAGTCCCGCAGCGACGAGCTGCGCGGATCCTGCGGTGTCGAGCCGCACGAGTCCTGCGGTGTCGAGCCGCGCGAGTCCTGCGGTGTCGAGCCGCGCGCCCCCGTGCTGTGCAGGACGTCGACGAGTTCCCTCTCGAGCGCCACGAACTCCGGTGACGTCAGCGTGTCCAGGCCCCGGGGGCGCGGCAGCGGCACCGCCACCTCGTGGCACACCCGCGCCGGGCGGGGCGTGAGCACCAGCACCCGATCCGACAGCAGCAGCGCCTCCCGCACGTCGTGGGTGATCATCAGCACCGTCCAGCGGTCCCGCTGCCACACCTGCTGCAACCACAACTGCATCTCGGTGCGGGTCAGCGAATCCAGCGCGCCGAACGGTTCGTCCAGCAGCAGCACATCGCGGCCCTGCAGCACCGTCCTTGCCAGCGCCGCGCGCTGCCGCATCCCACCCGAGAGCTGCCGCGGGGCGGCATCCTCGAAACCGGCGAGACCGAAGGCGGGGAACAACTTCCGTGCCCGCTCCCGCGCCTCGCCGCGGGGCGTGCCCTGGACCTCGAGGCCGAGCGCGCAGTTGTCGAGCACACTGCGCCACGGAAACAGCAGATCCTTCTGCGGCATCAGCGCGGCCCGTCCCGGTGCGGCCGGCCGCCCGGCGACCGTGACGGCGCCGGTGTCGGGCACGTCGAGGCCGGCGATCAACCCGAACAGGGTGGACTTGCCGCAGCCGCTCGGACCGATGAGCGAGACGAACTCGCCCTCGGCCACCGCGAACTCGGCGCCGTCGAGCACGGTTCGCCCACCGAACGCCTTGTGCACGCCGGTGACGGCGACGGCGTTCACCGGGGGCTCCTCGTCGCCAGCGCCCACGGCGCCACCACCCGCTCCGCGGCGTAGGTGAGCAGATACAGCGCGAGCGAGAGCACCGCGGTGACAAGCACCGCCGCCAGCACCAGATCGGTCCGGAACGAGTTCTTCTGGGTGCTCATGTAGATCCCGAGTCCCGACGTGGCGCCGACGTACTCGGCGAAGACCGCACCGACCACGGCGTAGGTGATCCCGATGCGCAGCGCCGTGAAGAACCGGGGCAGTGCCGACGGGAGCCGCACGTACCAGAACTCCTGCCGGCGCGAGGCACCCATGCTGCGCAGCAACGCCCCCGCCTCCCGGTCCGCGGCCGCGAAGCCCTCGATCAGGCCGATCGCCATGGGGAAGAACGTGGCGAGCGCGATCACCAGGATCTTCGGCAGCAGCCCGAATCCGAACCAGATGATCATCAGCGGCGCGATCGCGATGATCGGCAGGGTCTGCGACACCACGAACAACGGCACCAGGGCGCGGCGCAGCCACGGCGAGAAGTCCACGACGATCGCCAGAGCCCACGCGACCGCCAGGGATACCGCGAAGCCGACGAGCGTGACCTGCAGGGTCGACCAGGCGTGACCGGCGATGTCGGCGCGGTGCGCCCACCCCTGCTCGAGGACCCGGGCGGGGGAGGGCAGCACCTGCGGGCGGATGCCGCTGACCGCCACGTACAGCTGCCAGCAGAGGGCCAGCGCGACGACGGTCACCGCGGCCGGTGCGACGCGCCGCAGCCAGGGGTTCCGGGTCGGGTCAGGGCGTGAGGTAGTCATCGGTGAAGTAGGTCGACCAGTCCGGCTCGGTGGTCAACGGTGCGCCGTCGGGACCGGCGAGCAGGCCCTTCTCGAACAGGAACCGGGAGTACCCGGTCCATCGCTCGAGGGTGAGGGTGCCGACACGGCCGTTCTCGTCGCGCATGTACTCGGCCGACAGCATCCGCTGACTCTCGTAGACGAGTTCCTCGTCGGAGAACGCCCCCGGGTTGGCCTCGATCAGGGCGCGCGCGCCGCGGTCGGGATCCTGCGCGGCGATCTCGTAGCCGCGCTGGACGGCCTGCACGAACGCCCGGGCCTGGTCCGGGTGTTCGGCCAGCCAGTCCTCGTTGCCGTCGATCACGATTGCGTAGGCGTCGGGGAACCCGTAGTCGGTGTAGCGGAAGTACCGCATCGGCAGCCCGCGGTGCTCGGCCTCGATGCCCTCCCACGCCAGGTAGGAGACAGTGAAGTCGGCGGTGCCGGAGTACACGGCCTCGTAGGCGGAGGTGCCGAGGGTGACGGAGGTGAAGTCGCCGCGCCCGCCGTCGTTGCGGATCACCTGGGCGAGCGTCTCCTCGTCGCCCGGGTCGCCGAAGCCGGCGTAGGTGCGGGAATCGAGGTCCGCGGGCCGGGACAGGTCGGCGCGGTCGGCCTTGACGGCGATGCCGGTCGCCCAGTGCTGCAGCGGCGCGAGCACCGAGACGGTGCGCGAGCCGGCCGCCCGGGAGAACGTCGCCTGCGCCTGCGTGGAGATGCCGAACTCGGCGTTGCCGGCGTCGACGAGGGTGTCCGGGGTGGTGTTGTTGTAGGGCAGGAACTCGACGTCGAGACCGGCGTCGGCGAACAGACCCTCCTGCTGGGCGACGTACAGGCCGGTGTGGTTGGTGTTCGGCGTCCAGTCCAGGGCGAATCGGATGGTCTCACCGGAATCGTCGCTGTTCCCGGCGCAGGATGCGGTGAGCAGCAGCGCGGCGGTGACGGCGGCCAGGACGGTGAACCGGCGGCGCAGCCGGGGGAGCGTGGTCATGAGGCCGGCCACTCCTGGGTGTTGAGCGCGGTGTCCCAGAACAGCAGCTCGTAGCGCGTGGCGATGGTGAACGCCTCGGTCATGGCGTCGCGCTCGGCGTCGGTGGCAGCCGCCGCCGCGGCGTCGACGAGGTCGCGGGCGCCGGCGACCGCGGCGTGGAACTCGGGCGCGTCGTAGGTGGTGACCCACTGGGCGTAGGGGTGGGCGGGATCCGTGGCGAGCACTTCGGCGGCACGGACGGCGAGATCGCGGCCGACCTCGGCGTAGATCCAGAAACAGGGGAGTACCGCGGCGGCACCGACCGGATACGGGTCGGTGGCGACGGTGGCGGTGAGATAGGAGACGTAACCGAGGCAGGCGGGCGAGTGCGCGGGGGTGTCCTCGGCCGGCGGCAGGACCCCGCCAGTGAGCAGCCCCCGGTGCAGGGCGGATTCCTCGGTGGCGGCCGTGGCGGCGCTGTTCGCCCAGAACGCGGCGGTGCCCGGGTCCGGGGCCTTCGCCGCGAGGAGGGCGAGTGCCTTGGCGTACCCGGCGAGGTACAGGGCGTCCTGCTCGATGTAGAAGCGGAACGCGTCGAGCGGCAGCGTCCCGTCGCCGAGGCGGCGCAGGAACTCGAGGTCGTCGATGGCCTCGCGCAGGACCTTGGTCCGGTCCCACAGCAGATCGGTGAAGCGGTCGGTCCCTGCCGGGACCGACGCGCGGGCAGGCATAGTCATGCCAGGACATCCCTTCGTCAGCATTACCTGATCAGGTTCGACGGGTGTGATCTCAGCCCCGCGCACATGCGGAGCACCCCGTGTCTACGGAGCCGACGATAGCACTCGGCGTAGACCGCCCCCGTCGCCCGGGTCGGCGGGGTCCGCATGCAACCTGTCTGTTGTTGGTACCTTGGCCCCAGACCGTTCGTTCGGGAGGGACCGTGGACGCCGAGACGCTCATCGTCGGCTGCAAGTACGGCGACGTACGCGGCTACCGCGACGGCTCCGTCTACACGTGGAAGGGCGTCCCGTACGCCGCGCCGACGTCCGGTGACCTCCGGTTCCGCGCCCCCGAACCGCCGGAGCCGTGGACCGACGTGCTCGACGCGCGGCGCTTCGGGCCCATCGCGCCGCAGGGACGCAACAACCCGATCCCCATCGATCCGGGGCTGACGATCGGTGAGGACTGCCTCTCGCTGAACATCTGGGCGCCGGAGCCGGACGGGGAGCCGCGGCCGGTGATGGTGTGGATCCACGGCGGTGCCTACGTCCTCGGCTACTCGGGGCAGCGGATCTACGACGGACGGTTGCTCGCCGAGCGCGGCGACGTCGTCGTGGTGACGGTCAACTACCGGCTCGGTGCGCTCGGCTTCCTCGACTTCTCGTCGTTCTCCACCGCCGGGACCACCTTCGAATCCAATGTGGGACTGCGGGATCAGATCGCCGCCCTCGAGTGGGTACGCGACTGCATCTCCGCGTTCGGGGGCGACCCCGACCGGGTCACCGTGTTCGGCGAGTCGTCGGGCGGTGGGTCGCTGACCACCCTGATGACCGTGCCCCGCGCGGAGGGGTTGTTCCACCGGGCCATCGCGCAGAGTCCGCCGGCGACGTCGGCGTACGGGTCCGAGCGGGCCGCCCGGGTCGCCGAGCGGTTCCTCGAGATCCTCGACCTCACCCCGGCGCGGGTGTGGGCGCTGCGGGACATGCCGCACGAGACGCTGACCGACGCGGGTGACGTGCTCGTCGGGGAGATTCCCACGAAGTTCCCCGGCACGCTCGCGATGGCGCCCGTGGTCGACCGCGACCTGGTGCCGAAGTACCCGGTGGCGGCGTTCCAGAAGGGGCTCGCGCACCGGATCCCCCTGATCATCGGCTCCAACAAGGACGAGCCGTCGATCTTCCGCTTCATGAAGTCCCCGTTGATGCCGGTGAGCGACGCCTCCGTGCAGGCGATGCTCGACGCGCTCGCCGAGGATCACCCGGAACTGCCGCCGGACCGCATCGCGGAGATCATCTCCGCGTATCCGGACGTCACGAAAACGTCGGGGGCGATGGCTCTTTCGCGCGACGCCGGGTTCCGGATGCCGGTGGTGTGGATCGCCGACGCGCACAGCGCCCACTCGCCGACGTGGGTGTACCGGTTCGACCATGCGACCCCGATGCTCAAGGCGGCACGGATCGGTGCCGGTCACGCCACCGAACTGCCGTACGTCTTCGGCAATTTCGGGACGCTCGATCGTGACCCCACGTTCTGGCTCGGTGGCCGCAAGGCTGCGACGACGATCTCGGGCCGGATCCAGCGTCGCTGGCTCGCCTTCGCGCACCACGGGGTGCCGGCCGCCCTGGACGGATCCCGGCACTGGGCGCCGTACGACACCGACAAGCGCATGACCCTGCTGATCGACAACACCGACACCCTCGTCCCGGACCCCGACAAGGTGCTGCGTGAGGTGTGGGGCGACCAGGTGATGGGCTTCAGTTGACCGCTCCGGGTGGCCGAATGTGACATCGCGTCGGTCCGGCCGACGGAATGTGACATTCGGCCGCAAAGGGAACTGGTCTTACCACTTGACCTCTGTCCGTACGGTGGCCTACGGTCGGGTCGTGATGTTCGAGCCGATCACCCGCAAGTCCGCCTCCGGTGAGGTGTACGACCAGATCGCCGCCCGCGTGCTCGGCGGCGATCTCGCCGCCGGGGCGTCGCTGCCGAGTGAACGCCACCTCGCCGAGGTCTTCGGAGTGTCGAGACCCGCTGTCCGCGAAGCTATTTCCCGACTCGCGCACGCCGGTCTGGTGGAGGTGCGTCAAGGGGAGGCGACCTCGGTGCGCGACTTCCGCACCCAGGCCGGGCCGGAACTGCTCCCGCGACTGCTCGTGCGCGACGGGCGACCCGACTGGGACGTCGTCCGCAGCGTCCTCGAAGCCCGGCAGCTCATCGGCCGTCAGGTCGCCCGGCTCGCGGCCACCCGCGCGACGGACGAGACGGAACTCCGGTTACGCGAGTCCGTGGCACGCCTCGCCGCGGGGGACGACCCCGTCGCATTGCAGGTCGCCGCCCTCGGATTCTGGGAACACGTCGTCGACGCCGCCGACTCCCTCGCGTTCCGGCTGATCTTCAACAGCCTGCGCAGCGCGTACGAGCCGGCCATGACCGCGATGGCCGGGGTGCTGATCGCCGAGGTCGGACGTGCCGACCTCTACGAACGGCTCGCCGGCGCCATCGTCGCGCGCGACGAGGACGGCGCCGAACGCACTGCCGGCGAACTGCTCGATCTGGGCACGTCGGCCCTGACCACCGCCATCGACCACGCCGAACACGGAGATGCGAGGAACCGGACATGAGCACGAATCGGACCGAAGGACGAGGCCGTCGCGCCTCGATCGGCCTGCGGGACGCCGCCGCCGAGTTCGTGCGCCACCCGTCGCCGTGGATGATCGGCGCGATGCTCGCCGCCGCGGTCGTCGCACGAATACTCGTCGGCGACTGGCAGGTCACCGACGCGTTGGTCCCACTGGTCGCCCTGCTGGTGTTCCCGCTGGTGGAGTGGGTCATCCACGTCGGCATCCTGCACTGGCGGCCGCGCCGGATCGGTGGGCTGACGCTCGATTCGCTGCTGGCCCGCAAGCACCGCGAACACCACAGTGACCCGCGTGACGTGCCGCTGGTCTTCATCCCCTGGCAGACCCTGGCGTGGCTGTTGCCGGTACTCGTCCTCGTCGCGTGGCTCGTCTTCCCCAGGCCCGGGCTGGGACTGACGTTCCTCGTGATCCTCGGCGTCCTGGGCTCGATCTACGAGTGGATGCACTACCTCATTCACACGGACTACCGCCCCAGCTCACGGCCCTACCGCGCAGTGTGGCGTCATCACCGGCACCACCATTTCAAGAACGAGCACTACTGGTTCACCGTCACCACCGCCGGCACCGCCGACCGGATTCTCGGCACCGAACCGGACCCGGCGACGGTCGAGACCTCGCCGACCGCCCGGAACCTGCACGCGACCCGGTGATCCGGTGCGCGCACCGCGCTCGCGGGGGGAGGTTGCCGGCGAGAAACGGTGACCTTGCGATGCCGTCGCCGAAACCGTGCACCGGGTAGCATCCCCAGAACCAGCATCCAGACCAGGGAGGGGCTGTGGCGGCTGACTTCTCCGTCGGTGACCATGTCCGGTGGAACTCCGAAGCCGGATACGTCGAGGGCGTGATCATCGAGAAGCACACCGAGGACGTGGAGTTCAAGGGACGTACTCGGCGTTGCTCCGAAAGCCACCCTCAGTACGAGATCAAGAGCGACAAGACCGACCACATCGCGATGCACAAGGGCGATGCGCTGACCAAGCTGTAGGGTGCCGCAATCCGGTCGCTCGGCTCGAGATGAAACGACATCATCGACGCCGTCCGAGAGGCGCGCGGGCCAGCCGTCGCCCTCGGGTGTCCGACCGACGTTCTCGGCCTCGGGTGCACCATGTGGCCGGGCCGGCGCGAGGATCCGCCTCGGGTCGCGACTGCTCTGTCGGGTCGGGTCGAAGGACCTGCGTCGGTTCAGGCCCGGGTAGGCGAGGTGCCGACCGACGGTGCGCGCCGAGATCGGGAACCCGTCGGTGTCCAGGTCGAGGGCGATGCGCCGCGCCGGCCACTTCCTCTTGCTGCGAGTGCACCATCGGCACCGATTCCGCGCGAGGGCATCGCGGGTCTCAGTGGGCGAGGTAGCGCAGCATCACCACGGTCTCGAAGTGCCTGGTTTCCACCAGCCGGAGCGGCAGGCGTTGGTCCAGTGGCGGGAAGAGTGGGGTGCCGCCGCCGAGCACTACCGGGGAGAGGAACAGTTGGTACTCGTCGATGAGCCCGTGAGGGATCAGTGAGGCCGCCAGGCCCGCGCCGCCGACCTCCATGACGCCGTCGCCTGCGGCCTTGAGTCTGCGCACCACGGCGACTGCGTTCTCTCGGATCAGCGTGCTGTTCCAGTGGACCTCGGGGAGTGTCCGGGAGAAGACGACCTTGGGTTTGTGGGTCCAGAGCTGAGCGAATTCGCGTTCGACGCGCGGCGCGTCAGCGGGCACGTGCGGCCAGTACTCGGCCATCAGCTCGTAGAGTCGGCGGCCGTGCAGCGAGATCTCGATCCGGCGGTATCGGTCGTTGTGGAACTGGTGTAGTTCCTCGTCGGGGTCGGTCCAGTCGATGTTGCCGTCGCGGTAGTTGATGTAGCCGTCCAGGGACACCCCGAACCCGTAGATCAGTTTCCTCATGACGGGGTAGACCTCCGGTGCGCTGTGAATTCATCGGTTCGCCGGTGTTGTTCGGCGTGCCGTGTGCGATACCTGGCCAGGGGCGGCCCTACAGGGCCGACGGTATGCGGGTGCTGGGGTGTTGGTCACCGACGCCGGCGCCGCCCTGCCCGGTGGCGAGCAGATGACGGCCGAACTCGAACGCCGGGACTCACACCTTCGGCGGCCCACCTGGAGACGGTCTCGGCGGAGCCGATGGTGGGTGCGAGCCGCCACAGTCCGGCGGCGGCGAGCAGGTGCCACAGTGCGTGGCCCTGGAGCACACTGCTCGGACGGCAGAGCGATGTCCGGTCGCCGAGAGCGCCGAGCAGGGCACCGGACGCGAGGAGCAGTGCCGCGACGATCGTCGCGCGCCGCAGGTGCGGGCGGATGCGGGCGCGGTCGAGGGTCAGTCCGACGGCGGCGACGGCCAGCAGTGCCTGCACGACGGTGGAGACCGACGGCCCGGCGGCCACGACGGGGACCATCAGGAACGGAACGACGCGCCACCACCACGGCGACAGCCGAGTGCCGAACCGGTCCGAGGCGGCGTCTACGGCGACGTAGGCGAGCAGTGTCGCAAGAGGTAGGTCGTGTGCGTACGCCTGCCACGGCGGGTTCGGTCCGTGCGCTACCAGCGACCCGGCGCCGACCGCGACGACGAGCAGACCGTAGGTGACGCTCGCCGTGCCCCGGCGCGCGAGGACCGCGACGCCGGCGACTACGAAGGCCAGGCTGCTGACGGTGGCCGCGGGCTGGCCGACGAGGCCTGTGCCCCGATACAGCTCGCAGGCGTTCGCCAGCATCATGGCTCGAGGTTAGCCGCTGCCGGCCGGTCGCAGCTGTGCGCAGCGGAACGGGGGGATGGGATGCCGCCACCGGTCCGGGAAGCGACGCGGTGCCCGTTTCGAGAGGGCTGCGCGGATCGGGTTATGCCCGCCCGACGGACGGTCGCTCGGACATACAGCCCGCATGCAGCCGGGGGGCGAGAGGGACCGGGTCTCGGATGGGTAAACGGCATGTCCGCCAGCGCGAGTCGGAGTTGAATGGATACCCCAGGGGTAGTGGAACTCGACAACAACCAATCCCAAGTCATGGTTCACCGTCGCCCGTCCCGGTTGCGACCTGTGCGGGCGGCGCAGCGGTTCGGGGTGCACGATGAGCGAAGCAGTGACAGAGCTCCACGGGAGAAGGCGCGAGCCTGTCGAGCCCCCATGGGAACCCTCCCTACTCGACGACGAGACTCGTGGCGACGGGGTAGCACTCCGGCGTCTGCTCGCGGTGGCCACGCTGACCCGAGCGCAAGCCGCACTGCTCGTCGACGATCTGATCTTCCGGCTCGAACGCCGTCAGCACCGCTGTCCGAGCCGGCTGCGGGACGACACCGTGACGGTGTCCGAGACCGGACGGCTCACGATCGCATGGAACGGGAGCGCGACGGACGGGCACGCAGCGGACGAATCGGTGGCAAGCCTGCTCCGCAGCATCGTGACGGCCTGCCGCTGTCCGGAATGGGCCGAGCAGGTGAACGAATCGATCGGCGAAGCAACAGATCTCGCGAACCTGGTGCACCGGGTCCGGCACACGATCGCAGCGGACCGGGACCCGGCCGAGGAGTCCCGGGTGCGGAGCCAGTTGGCCGCACTCGTCGCGGTGGTGACGGGACGTCCCTTTCCGGACGGCCCGGCGGTGGCGCGGGCGGACGCGCCGCGGGGGCCGGACAGCGGGGCCGGGACGTCTCTCGCACCGGCCGGCTGGTATCCGCCGGTGCGCAGTGGGTGGCATCGCCGGCGGAGACGACCGTCGCGACGGCAGGGGGTTCTCGGCCTCGTCGCGATCCTGATTCTCGTCGGGACGCTGTGGGTGGCGCCGCGGGTGTGGGCGGAGTTGCGCCGCGGCTGGGACGCCGTCCTGAACCCGGTGGATACGGCGGAGCCCAACCGGATCGAGCCGGTCTCGCCTCCGCCGCCCGAACCCGCGGGCGGTCAGGACGGGCCGGCAGTGGGCGCGGACACGCCGCCGCCCGGGCCGGTCCAGGTCGGTGCCCCGGCAAGCGCGGGACCGATCAGGCTGGTCACCGCCACTCTCGCCAACGGTGAATGCGCGCCCGGACGCATGTGCGCCGTCCGGGTGGACGTACACCTCGACCCCACGGCAAGTGTCGGCGCAGTGACCTGGGCGCTGAATGTCTACGACAGATGTTCCGGCGCGGTCGGCACGAGCGCCGAGGTCTCGCTGGCCGCCCAGCCGGGCGAGGAGGAGGTGTACGGAATCAGCTGGGCGGATCTGCCACCCGGTAGGGCGCTGGCTGTCGCCGCGGTGACCAGCGCCCCGGCGGCAGCCGCCTCGGAGCCACTGTCGGTGCCCGCCGAGAACGCGACCTGCTGAGACGGCGAGGAGGGGACATGGCCGAGCGCCGGCGGGAATCCGATCCCTGGATCGTCACCGCGGCCGTGGTACTCGTGGTGCTCGGTCTGCTGAATCTCACCGCGATCGGGATGACGTCGAATGCCGTTCGGCACGCATTGTTCGCGGCAGTCGGTCTCGTCCTGATGCGCGTCGTTTCCCGCCTGCGGGCGACTGATCTGCGGGCATTCGGATGGGCGGTGCTCGCTGCGGCGACCGTGCTGCTGGCCGCCGTGCCGCTCGCCGGCGTCGCGACCAAAGGCGCTCAACGCTGGCTGGACTTCGGCGTGTTCACCGTCCAGCCCGCCGAACTCGCCAAACTCGCTGTCGTGCTGGTCCCGGCCGGCATTTTGGCCGGTGGCTTCACCCTCGGCCGGTTCGCGGCAGCCCTGACGGCCACCGGGGTACCGATTGCGCTCGTCGCGCTGCAACCGGACCTGTCGACTGCCCTGGTGCTCGTCGCGACGGTCATGGTCATGCTCATCCTGGCCAGGGTGCCGCTGCTGCCCCTGCTTCCGTTGTTCGCGGTGGGAGTCGCGTCGCTGCCGCTCGCCGTTCTCGTCCTCCGCCCCTATCAACTCGAACGCGTGCACGTGTTCCTGTCGAGCAACGTCGACCCGAGTGGGGCGGGTTGGGCCGCGTTGCAGGCGGATATCGCCATCGGCAGCGGCGGATGGTGGGGTCTGGCGCGAGACCCCCTCTACGAGGTGAGAGCCGACTATCTCCCCGAATCGGAACACGATCTCGCCTTCGCGAGCGTCGTGTACGGATGGGGACTGTTCGCCGGCCTGGCAGTCGTGGTCGCCACCACGGTGATCGTGTGGCGGGCGGTGCTCGCCGCCCGCACCGCCCGGACCCGCGAGGCGGCGCTGGTCGCGGCGGGAATCGGCGCGACGTTCGGGATCCACGCCCTGGTATCGATCGGTGCGAGTCTGTCCCTGATCCCGCACACCGGCATGCCGATTCCGCTGTTCAGCTACGGGGGAACGGCCGCCCTCGTCGCATTCGTTGCTGTCGGACTGGTACTCGCGGTGCGCAGAGACGGCGTCGCGCGGCCGCTCTGGCGTCCGGAACCGAGACGGCGCCGCCGCCTACGAGGGGTGTCGGCAGGGGCGGTCGGGCTGACAGCCGCGCTCGTCGCGATGTCGATGGTCACCTGGCAGCTGCAACACGTCCGCGGTGCGGAGCTCCGCACCGCGGGTGAGGCGCAGATGATGCGCTGTATCCGGCTGCCCGCCGAGCGCGGTCTCATCGTCGACCGCAACGGCGTGCCGCTCGCGCTGAACGCCGCCGAGTACGCCGTTGCCGTCCTGCCCCAGGTGTTCGGCGAGAACGATCCGGGCTCGCGCAGCCGACTCGCGGCGCTGATCGGCCTCTCCTCGGACGAACTGGCCGAGGTGATGAGTGGACGTTCCGAAGGGGAACCGCAGGTCCTCGTCGGCAGGGTCGCACCCGAACAGGCTCGGCAGGTCGTGAACGAACGTTTTCCCGGGGTCCTCGTCGCTCCGTCCGGCCGCAGGACCTACCCGTACGGGGCGATGCTCGCGTCGGTACTCGGCCATGTCGGGGTCGCCGATCAGCAGGACATGGAGCGCTGGCCGCATCTGGCGCTCGGATCACGGGTCGGCAAGGCCGGAATCGAGAAGCAGTACGACGCGTTGCTGCGCGGCACCGACGGCAGGCAGTGCATGTACGTCGATCCGACCGGACGTCCGGTCGCCCCCGGCACGCGGGTGGATCCGATACGGGGACACGACCTGCGGTTGCACCTCGACATCGGCCTGCAGGACCTGGCGACCACTGCGTTGACCGAAGCCGTCCGCACCAGCGGCGGCGACCTGGGGGCCGCGATCGTGATGGACGCCCGCACCGGAGCGGTACGGGCCATGGCCAGCGTGCCCGGATTCGACAACAACGCCTACGGCCCGCCGGCCGACCTCGTCGCCCTCGCGGCGCAGGCCCAGTCGTCCGGGCCGGGGGCGATGGTCAACCACGTCGCCCAGACCGCCGCACCGCCCGGGTCGACGTTCAAGATCGTCACCGCCGCCGCGAACGCCGAGAACCCGGTTCTGGCACCGGAGACCGTGATCGCCACGGGCGCGGCCTACACCTACGGTGGGCACACCTTCCGGAACTGGCAGCCCATGGGGCCGCACGACCTGCTGCAGGCCATCCAGTGGTCCGACAACGTCTACTTCTACCGCCTGGCCGAACTCCTCGGGCCCGAGCGGATCGCCGCGGTCGCCGAGCAACTCGGCGTGGGGCAGCGATCGGGAATCGACCTGCCGGGCGAGGCCGAAGGGTTCCTCGGCACGCCGGAGTCGGTGGCACGTATCGGCGCCACCTGGTATCCGGGCTCGACGCTGCTGATGGGCATCGGCCAGGGCACCGTCAGCGCGACCCCGCTGCAGGTGGCGTGCTGGACGACGGGCATCGCCACCGGTGCGATGGTCACCCCTCGGCTCGCAGCGGCGTACGGGTCGGAGGACGACATTCCGATTCCCACGGCGGAGCCGCGCCGGCTGCCCTTCGCCGACCACCTCGACCCTGTACGGGCGGGGATGCGGGCGTCGGCGTCGGCCGGTACGGCCGGGCAGCTGGCCGATCTGCCGGTGCAGGCGGGCGCCAAGACCGGCACGGCGGAGGACCCGTCCGCGCCCGGGAACGGTCTGAACGCCTGGTTCTCCGCGGTCGCACCCATGGACGCACCCGAGATCGTGGTGTCGGTGCTGGTCCGCGGCGGCGGGTTCGGGTCGGCGACCGCCGGGCCCGTGGTCGAGAAACTCCTCCGGTGGTACTTTCCGTCACCGCCGGCCCCGGAGCCGAACCGGTGATCAACTGCTGTACGCCGCCACCACCTCGGGGTGCTCCAAGCAGGCCTTGGCGCCTTCCGCGACACAGGTGAGGGGACGCTCCGCGGTCTTCACCGGGAATCCGAAGGACTCCTCGAGCAGCTGCGACAGACCGTGCAGCATCGCCCCGCCACCGATGGCGAGCAGCCCCTCCGACATCACGTCGCCGATCGCCTGGGCCGGGAGGTCCTCGAGGCAATCGGTCAGGGTCTGCACGATCCCCGTCGTCGTCGGCCGCAACGCCTCCACGATCTCCTCGATCCCGAGCGTGACCAGCCGGGCGCGGCCGGTGACGGCATCGCGTCCCTCCACGACGAGGGCCTGCCCGTCGGGCGTTCCGGGCGTGCCCACCTTCGCCCGCTCGGCGGTGAGCTCGCCGACGACGATCTTGTGCTCAGCGCGGAGGTACTGGTACAGCGCGGTGGTCAGTTCGTCCCCGGCGAGTCGGCAACTGCGATGGGAGAGAATGCCGCCGAAACAGATCGCGGTGACTTCCGAAGTGCCGCCGCCGATGTCCACGACGAGGTGGGCACGTGCTTCGAGCGGGTTGATCCCGCAGCCCAGGGCGCCGGCGACCGGCTCCGGTACCAGGCCGACCTTGCGAAGACCGGCCTCGTGCCCGACCTCGAGCACCGCGCGCCGCTCGAGGGGCGTGGCCCCTGCGGGAACCGAGATCACGCCGTTCGGTCGTAGACCGTAGGACCTGTGCGGGGCGACCCGCTTGATGACGGCCGTGACGAAGGTGCGGGCCGACTCCAGATCCACGATCACGCCGTCGCGTATCGGGCGAACCGGGGTGATGCCGACCGGGGTGCGGCCGACCAGCTCACGCGCATCCTGACCGATCGCAAGCGCGCGATGCGGGTCCTTCTCGCGCACCAGCAGGAACGACGGCTCGTTGAAGACGACGCCGTCTTCGGGGGTGGCGACGACTGTGTTGGCAGTTCCGAGATCGATTCCGAGTCCACCCATGTCGGCCTCCGAAAGGGTTCGAACCGAGACCGTTTCGATGTTACGCAGCACCGGCTCCGCAGGGGCGGATATGACGAGTCGCCGACGAGGCCGTTCGTTCGCCGCCGACCGTGTCCGAGCCCGACACCGCCGACGTCCGGAACACGCGTCCCGGGATCTGCTGCGGATCAGTTGCGGTATTCGGGGTTCGCGTCGAGGAACTTCGCGACGTACCAGCACGAGGCCGCGATCTTGCGGCCCTCCGAGCGCGTCTCGTCGAGGGCGTGGCGGACCACCTCGGCGGCGAATCCGTGGCCGCGGAACTGAGGCTGGGTGACGGTGTGGTCGAAGTCGCGCACCCCGTCCGAGTCGGTGTAGTCGGCGAACGCGGCGAGCGTGTCGCCGGTGTACAACGCGAACCTGGACTGGTCGGGGTGATGTTCGATGCGGTGCTCGTCGTTGGTCACACCATCGACCCTACCGGCCTGCGCGGGGGCCGTGGGATCTGCCCGAGTCGGTAATGGGGCCGGCGTGGGATGCGATGTCCTCGTTGTGGACCTGTGTCGAGGGCGGGCCGGTGTGAGCGGTGACGTGGTGGTGACGCGATGCAGGCGACGGTGGAGACGGGGTCAGGCGGTGACCTGGCCGGCCGGGGGGTGCGCCGCGCGGACGGCGTCGACGAACGCGGTCTTGCGCGCCAGGTAGCGGTCGCGGAACTCGTCGAGATCGTCGGTCCCGTCGCTCGAGACGGCGGTGAGGTACCCGAAGAGGGCGACTGCGGCGGTGAGCACCGGCTCGGGGGCGGACAGCCGCATCTCGTTGACGATCGCGTCGAGGTCGACGATGCCGCGGGCGACGGAACGCAGATGCAGATCGTCGGACTGCAGGGCTTCGGCGAGGTCGGCCTCGGCGAGAGCCGAGTGGTCCGCCTCGAACAGGTGGTTGTAGACGGTGTCGGCGGCATGCAGGAAGCGGACCTGCAACGCGCGATCGGCCGCCCGCAGGGGAGCGGCTGCTGCGACGGCCCGCCGCGACGGTCGCGCGCCGATCCGGGTGGCGAAGACGCCGAGCAGGACGCCGGCCGCGAGTCCCACCGGTACGGCCCACCAGGGCGCCGCACCGCTCGTGAGCAGGTCGGTCAGGGTCTCCACCGTAGGAATGCTAACAGCGGAAGTCACATCAGTCGCACCAGTCACTCTGTTACCGAATCGTTCCGCCGGTGCGATCGGGTGGTTGTGGCAGGTCACTAACGTCAACGGTCGTTCGAAGGAGGTGCCGTATGACCGCATCCGTGCTGTCTGACGCACGACTCGTGCGCGCCCTGTCCGACGAATTCCTTTCGCGGCGGGTCGATTACAAGGCTCTGGAGAGCCTTCACCGCGGGAACGTGGCGGACTGGGCCGCGGCGGCGAGCCGGTTCGCGGCGCTGTCGGACGAGGAGGAACGGCAACTCGCCCTGCGCTGGGAGGGCAATCCCCGCGAACTGCTCGACATCCTGCTCGCACGCGCCGACGAGGTCACCGCCCGCCGATGCCGCACGGCCTGGGTCTCCCTCGACCGGTTCGCGCCGTTCGTCCGCGCGAGCAGCGGCCCGTGAGCGGCGGCGCGCAGTCTCACGCCTCGTCCACGACGATCACCTGGTCGTCGTCGAGTGCCCGGAACGGCAGCCGCTGCTGCGTGAGATATTCCAGCGTGCGCGCGACGCCCGCGTCGGCCAGGGCCGAGTCCCCGGCATGCGGGACGATCGCGTAGTCCACCCACCCCAGACCGTCCCAGCGGGCCGGAACCCCGCAGACGACGTCCACCTCGCCGGGATCGTCGGAGAATTCGAGGCCGCGCAGGGACGGCGTCACCAGGCAGGCCCCCGCGCTGTACCCCGCGTAGGCCAGCCGACCGGACCGGACCAGGTCCGTGAGGATCTCGTCGCCACCGCACAGCGCGAGCCGCATCCGCAGCACGAACGTGTTGCCGCCGCGCACCCACAGTGCCCCGAACCGCGACAGCACCGCCCGCAGCGACTCGGGCGAGCCGGCGTGGTCCCGCAGGTCCACCTCGACGGGTTCGTATCCCAGTGCGCGCAGCGGCGCGAGCTCGCTCGCCACCGCCGAGTCCCGGGCCCGGGACGGCCACGCGTCGGCCGCGTTGGCGATCACCGCGATCGGGCACGGGCCTCGGGTGACCCCGAGCAGCAACCCGGGATCCGCGCCGAACCGGTAGGACGACAGGAACAGCCGCACGGAGTCGCCGATCAGATGACGAAGGCGAGGTTGTCCACGATCCGCCGGCCGACCGTCGTGTCGCCGCCGAGGGTGATCTCGTCGAGGCGGTCGAACGCGTGCACGCGGCCGCCGGCGAGCCGCACGAACAGCCGCGAATCCATCGCCACGGTGCTCGTCGCCGGACCGGACAGGGCCGGCACGACCGAGGCCCGGCCGTCCACCTCGACGTGAACGGTGCGGGCGAGGGGTCCGCTCAGCTCGAGCGTGATCCGTGCCCCGGCGGGAGCCTTACCGAGCTTGCCGACAACGAACGCGAGGGCCCCGAAGATCTCCGCGGACGCGAGTTCGGCTCGCGCGCCGCCCTCGTCGCCCGGGACGCCGAGCGCGTCGCGGAGGTCGAGCTCGTGCATCCAGCAGTCGAAGATGCGGATCCGCATGAACCGGCCGTAGGTCGCCTGGCCCGCCGGCGTCATCGCCGGTGCCTCGAAGTCCTCCTGGGTCATGGCCGCAAGCTGCTCCCGGCGACGGGCGACGATCTCCCGGTAGCGGGCCAGCACCTCGTCACCCGGTGTGCCACGCAGGAACTCGATCCAGCGTTCGTTGAATGCGCCGATCTCGTTGCGGACATGGCCGAGGGCGTGCACGTCGATCGCGACGTGCGGCGTCTCGATACCGGCGAGCATCGACTCGGTCCCGATCAGGTGCGCCGTGATGTCCTTGACCGTCCATCCGGGCAGGGTCGTGGGCGTGTACCAGGTGTCCCCGTGGACGTCGGCGAGCAGCCCGTCGATGGCGGCGAACTGCTCGAGGAGCAGCGTGCGGATCGGTTCGACCGGAAACTCCGGCGCTCCGTCGGGGTCCGGCGTGGTGCTGCCGGGTGCCGAGCTGTTTCCGTGGGTCACAGTGCGTCCTCCGCTTCGAGACGGGCCAGGCCGGCGCGGATCGCCGCGCCGGTGGCCTCCTGGTCGTGGGGTCGGCGCCGCAGCAGTCCTGCCGCAAGGCGCAGCTTGTCGCCGCGCCGTCGCGGCAGCACGTGCAGATGCGCGTGGAAGACGGTCTGGAACGCGGACCGACCGTCGTTGAACACCAGGTTGGCACCGTCGGCGGCGAGATCCGAGCGTTGCACGCCCCGGGCGATGCGCTGCCCGGCGCGGAACAACGCGGCGCCGTGCCCGGGATCGAGATCGTCGAGCCGGGGTGCGTGAACCCGCGGCACCACCAGGGTGTGGCCCCGGGCGATGGGCCGGATGTCGAGAAAGGCCAGCACGTCGTCGTCCTCGTACACCCGCACGGCCGGGGCGTCGCCCCGGACTATGGCGCAGAACACGCAGGAGTTCACCCGCTCACTGTAGGCGGGGCGTCCGTTCCGCGGCGACCGCTGCGACGAGTTGCGGCAGGCCCACCGCCGCGGTGGTGCGCCACACCTCGTCCACCTGATCGGACAGGCCGGTCTGGTCGGGGTTGACCTCTACGACGGGGATGCCGTGCTGCCGAGCCAGCGAGGGCAGGCCGGCCGCGGGGTACACGATCCCCGACGTGCCCACCACGAACACCAGGTCGGCGGTGAGCACGGCTGCGATGGCGGCCTCCCACGGCCCGGTCGGCAGGGGCTCGCCGAACCACACCACGCCGGGCCGCACGTCGCCGCCGCACGCGCCGCAGTCCGGCGGATCGAGGCGGGCGACCGGCTCGGCGGGGGCCTCCGGAAGGTCGGCGGGGGTGCCGCAGTCGGCGCACCGCGGCGAGAACAGGCTGCCGTGCAGGTGTGAGAGCACGGGACTGCCGGCGCGCTCGTGCAGGTCGTCGACGTTCTGGGTGACTATCGACAGTTCCACGGTCCGTCCCCAGTCGGCCAGCGCACGATGGCCGGCGTTCGGCCGCACTCGCCGGACCAGGGCCACGCGCCACTGGTACCAGGCCCACACGGACGCACGGTCGCGGTCCCAGGCCTCCGGGGTCGCCAGGTCGGCCGGGTCGAAGTGTTCCCACAGGCCGGTCTGTGCGTCACGGAACGTGGGCACGCCGCTCTCGGCGGACATCCCGGCGCCCGTGAGCACGGCGATCCGTCGTGCGCGCCGAGCCAGACGGAGGATCCGAGGAGGGGGAGTGGTCATCGGGTCAGGGTAGGGGGCCGGGTCCGGACTCGTCCGTGCCCTCGGCATCGTGGCGGAACACGGCGCCACAGCGCGGGCACGGCGCCTCCGGTTCCTCGAGGAAGAAGCCGCAGTCGGGACAGACCCGGTGCATCCAGCACACCGGGTCGCCGCCGAGGTCGGGCACGTCGTTCACCGCGCACCCCGCATCCGTTCCGCGAGGACGGCGGCGCCGCTGTGCTCGACGTCGCGGGTCGCGGTGAGCAGGACGATCGACCGGCCGTCGGCCAGAGTGTCGACGCGCGCGAGCGCGGCCCGCGCGTCCGGGCCGTCCAGTTCGGCGAGGTACCGGTCCCGGAACTCGGTGAACTGCGACGCGTCGTGCGAGTACCACTTGCGCAGCCCGGTCGACGGCGCCAGGTCCTTGGCCCAGTCGTCGTGATGGAACGCGTCCTTGCGCAGGCCCCGCGGCCACAGCCGGTCGACGAACACCCGGAACGCCTGCTCGTCGCCCGGATGGTCGTACACGCGCTCGACGACGACGCTGCGACGTGCCATGGACTCGTGCCTCCTTCCTCACGGCCGATACGGCAGAATTGTGAAGTGAACTACCTCACATTCTGGCATCGACTCACTGTTCGGACTCGATTCAGACGAAACCGAACGGTTGCGCCCCTGATCGGGGCGCGGTACGTCTGACTGGGCTCATCGCCCATAGTGCACGGCCCGAGTCGGCCGCTCGTCGCACATGACCCGCCGCTCATCGCGGTGAGGTGCCGATTCAACGCAGGAGTCGAAAACTTTGGAAACCGGGGATAGGGATACGGGACGTGCGGTGACAGCGCGCCCCACCGTCGGCGTCGTTCGGGAAACGGGCGACGGCGAGCGGCGGGTCGCGCTGGTGCCGATGATCGTGCCGTCGTTGATCAAGAAGGGCCTCGACGTGGTCGTCGAGGCCGGGGCCGGGCTCGGTGCCCTGATCCCGGACGAGGCCTATGTCGAGGCCGGGGCGCGGATCGGGGACGGGTGGTCGGCGGACGTGGTGCTCAAGGTGGCGCCGCCGTCGGACGCGGAGGTCGCGCGGATGCGGTCGGGGCAGACCCTGATCGGGTTCCTCGCCCCCCGCAATGCGGAGAACCAGATCGGTGCGCTCGCCGCGGCCGGGGTGCAGGCGTTCGCCGTCGAGTCGATCCCGCGGATCTCCCGCGCGCAGGTGATGGACGCGCTGTCGTCGCAGGCGAACGTCGCCGGGTACAAGGCGGTGCTGGTCGCCGCGTCGGAGTCCACCCGGTTCTTCCCGATGCTCACCACCGCCGCGGGCACGGTCAAGCCCGCCACGGTGCTGGTGCTCGGGGTGGGGGTGGCCGGGCTGCAGGCGCTGGCCACGGCCAAGCGCCTCGGTGGGCGCACCACCGGGTACGACGTGCGGCCGGAGGTCGCCGATCAGGTCCGTTCGGTCGGGGCGCAGTGGCTCGATCTCGGGATCGACGCGGCCGGGGAGGGCGGGTACGCCCGCGAACTCACCGAGGACGAACGCGCGCAGCAGCAGGCGGCGCTCGAGGAGGCCATCAAGGGCTTCGACGTGGTGATCACCACCGCGCTGGTGCCGGGCCGGCCCGCGCCGCGGCTGGTGACCGCCGCCGCCGTGGAGGGCATGAAGCCGGGCTCGGTGGTGGTGGATCTGGCCGGGGAGACCGGCGGCAACTGCGAGCTGACCGAGCCGGGACAGACGGTGGTCAAGCACGCGGTGACGATCGCCAGCCCGCTGAACCTGCCGGCGACCATGCCCGAGCACGCCTCGCAGCTGTATTCGAAGAACGTCGTGGCCCTGCTCGAGCTGATGCTCGACGAGGACGGCGCGCTCGCGCCGGACTTCTCGGACGAGATCCTCGCCGGCGCGTGCGTCACCCGCTCGAAGGAGAACGTCTAGATGTATACGGAACTGTTGGCGAACATCGCGATCCTGGTGCTGGCCGGGTTCGTGGGCTTCGCCGTGATCTCCAAGGTGCCCAACACGCTGCACACCCCGTTGATGTCGGGCACCAACGCCATCCACGGCATCGTGGTGCTCGGTGCGCTGGTGGTGTTCGGGCATCTGCCCGCCGACGCCCCGTGGAGCATCAAGGTCATCCTGTTCGTGGCGCTGGTGTTCGGCACGCTCAACGTCGTCGGCGGATTCGTCGTCACCGACCGCATGCTGGGCATGTTCAAACCGAAGAAGACGGTGACGCCGCAGGCCGCGCCGGTGGTGGAGAAGGGAGCCGACGCGAAATGAGCTACCTCGTCTCCGTCCTGTACATCGTCGCGTTCGCGATGTTCATCTACGGTCTGATGGGCCTGACCGGCCCGAAGACCGCGGTGCGCGGCAACTACATCGCCGCCGCCGGCATGGCCGTCGCGGTGATCGCGGTGCTGATCGACATCCGCGACACCGACAACTGGATCTGGATCGTCGCCGGCCTGGCCGTCGGTGTGGTGCTCGGGGTGCCGCCGGCGCTGCGCACGAAGATGACCGCGATGCCGCAGCTGGTGGCGTTGTTCAACGGTGTCGGCGGCGGCACCGTCGCGCTGATCGCCTGGGCCGAGTTCCTCGACTCGGACGGGTTCACCACCCTCGACGAGCAACCGACGGTGCACGTCGTGGTCGGCTCGCTGTTCGCCGCGATCGTCGGCTCGGTCTCGTTCTGGGGCTCGCTGGTGGCGTTCGCCAAGCTGCAGGAACTGCTGAACAAGAACCTCGAACGCCGCCTGGTCGGCGCGGCCAAGGCCTTCCAGGTCGCGAACATCGTGCTCGCGCTGGCCTCGATCGCGATCGCCGTGTACATCGGCCTGGGCGCCGACCCCGGAGGCGAGCCCACCTCGGCGATCTGGATCGTGGCGCTGCTGCTCGTGGCCGGGCTGATGGGTCTGTTCGTGGTGCTGCCGATCGGCGGCGCGGACATGCCCGTGGTGATCTCGCTGCTCAACGCCCTGACCGGTCTGTCGGCGGCGGCCGCGGGTCTGGCGCTGAACAACCAGGCGATGATCGTCGCCGGCATGATCGTCGGCGCCTCGGGTTCGATCCTGACCAACCTGATGGCCAAGGCGATGAACCGGTCCATCCCGGCGATCGTGTTCGGCTCGTTCGGCGGCGACGGCGGCGCCGGCGCGGGTCCGGCCGGGGCGGGCGGCACCGTCAAGGCCACCTCCGCCTCGGATGCGGCGATCCAGATGGCCTACGCCAACCAGGTCATCGTGGTGCCCGGGTACGGGCTGGCCGTGGCGCAGGCGCAGCACGCGGTCAAGGAGATGGCGGCGCTGCTCGAGGACAAGGGGGTCGAGGTCAAGTACGCCATCCACCCGGTCGCCGGCCGGATGCCCGGGCACATGAACGTCCTGCTCGCCGAGGCCGAGGTGCCCTACGAGGCCCTCAAGGAGATGGACGACATCAACGGGGAGTTCTCCCGCACCGACGTCACCATCGTCATCGGCGCCAACGACGTCACCAACCCCGCCGCCCGGCAGGATTCGTCCTCCCCGATCTACGGCATGCCCATCCTCAACGTCGACCAGTCCAAGTCGGTCATCGTGCTCAAGCGCTCGATGTCCTCCGGCTACGCCGGCATCGACAACCCGCTGTTCACCGCCGACCAGACCTCCATGCTGTTCGGCGACGCGAAGAAGATGGTCTCCGAGGTCACCGAGGAACTCAAGGCGCTGTAAAACTCGAGGCGCTGTAAAAACTCGAGGCGCTGTAAGCAGATCGGCGCGCCCGGGGCGTCCGCACGGAAACACCGTGCGGACGCCCCGCTCGTGTGCGACCGTCGCAAGTGGCAGGCGGGCCGTGCCCGGCCCGTCGCACCGACGGAAAGGACGCGTCCTGTGACCGAGCACCCCGTGACCGAGCCTTCGGGGACCGAACCCCCCCGGACCGGCACCGACAGGACCTACAAGGTCGGCTACTTCGTCGGGAGCCTGTCGTCCACCTCGATCAACCGGATCCTGGCGAAGGCACTGATCCGGCTCGCGCCGTCCGACCTGGACTTCGTCGAGATCCCTATCCGGGACCTGCCGCTCTACAGCCCCGACTACGACGCGAACTACCCGCCGGAGGGGGCGGCGCTCAAGGACGCGATCGGCGCCGTGGATGCCGTGCTGTTCGTCTCACCCGAGTACAACCGGTCGATTCCCGGGGCGTTGAAGAACGCCATCGACTGGGCATCGCGGCCGTGGGGGCAGAACTCGTTCGATCACATCCCGGCGGCCGTGATCGGCGCGTCCATCGGCGCGATCGGCACCGCCGTCGGGCAGCAGAGCCTGCGCGCCGTGCTGAGCTTCTGCAACGCGCGGCAGATGACGTCGCCCGAGGCGTACATCCACTACACGCCCGAGGTCTTCGGCGACGACGGAACCGTGCACAACGCCGGCACCGAGGACTTCCTCCGCAATTACATGCGGGAGTTCCGCGACCACGTCGTGAGGGTGCTGACCGTGCTGCCGCGTTAGCCGACCGATTCGTCCACCCGCTCGAGCGTGCGCCGGCTCCGCTCACCGACGGAGCCGGCGAGGGCGGCGGCAGCGAGCACGCACGCCAGCGGCACCGTCATCGCGACGGTCAGCGACGTCGCCTCCGACAGCCACCCGATGGTGGCGGGTCCGGCCAGGAAACCGATGTACCCCATGCCGACGACGCGGGACATGTTGCGGCCCGGGGCGCCGGCGTCGATGTTCCCGGCGGCGCTGAAGATCTGCGGCACGGCGCCGGACAGGCCCAGCCCGAACAGCGCCCACCCGGCGAGCGTCACCGGCAGCCACGGGGAGGCGATGACGGTGCCCATCCCGAGCGCCGCCAGCAGCGTGCCGTACCGGACGACGGCGACGGCGCCGATGCGGGCGCTGACCCGGTCCGCGACGAAGCGCCCGAGCGTCATCGTCGCGGAGAACGCGCCGAAGGCCAGCGCCGCGACCGCGTCCGGACTGCCCAGGTGGTCCTTGACCTGCAGGGCGCTCCAGTCGTTGGCGACGCCTTCGCTGAGCATGAGCACGAACGCGAGCCCGCCGAGCAGCAGCACCCGGCGGGAGTATCCCCCGCGCGGGCCGGACCCGCGCGGGTGCTCGACCCGGGGTACGCGCACGAGGTGCGGCGCCGCGACCGCGACGACGAGCATGCCGACGAGGCCGGCGCCGCCGAGGGCCACGGCCGGGGCGAGCCCGGCGGCCAGCGTGCCCGCCCCCACCAGGGACCCGACCACCCCGCCCACCGAGAACAATCCGTGGAACGCGGCCATGATCGGCCGCCGGTAGCGTTGCTCGACCGCCACGGCCTGCGAGTTCATCGACACGTCCAGGGCGCCGTTGGCGAATCCGAACACCGCGAGCGCGGCGCCCAGCTGCCAGGCCGCGCCGGCCAGGCCGGGGCCGACGGTCGCCGCCGCCAGCAGGACGGCCGCGGCGACGGTGGTGCGGTCGCTGCCGAACCGATCCGCGAGCGGGCCGGTGGCCTGCATCCCTGCGATCGCGCCCGCCGCGAGAACCAGCAGCAGGGAACCCAGCGTGGCATGGTCGATGCCGACGCGCTGCTCGATCGCGGGGATGTGCACCACCCACATCGCGAGCAGGAACCCGTTGACACCGAAGGTCGCGAACACGGCCGCACGGGCACGGCGAAGATCCGGAGCGTTCACGTGTCCCGACGCTACCGCCGGTCAGATGCCGGCGAGCAGTTCCGGCACCGGGTCGGTGAGGATCGCCCCGATCCCGGCAAGCGCCCGCGCCGCCTGCTCACCGTCGACGAGACGGTGGTCGAAGGACAGCGACAGCGTCGTGACCTGCCGGACGGCGAGCTCGCCGTCCACCACCCACGGACGCGGGCCGATCGCACCGAGCGCGAGGATGGCGGTCTCACCGGGGTTGAGGATGGGGGTGCCGGTGTCGACCCCGAACACGCCCACGTTGGTGATCGACACCGTGCCGCCGGTGAGCTTCGCCGGGGTGGCGCGGCCGGAGCGGGCGGTCTCCGCCGCCCGGGCGATGGCGTCGGCGAGCTCCGGCAGCGACAGGCGGTCGGCGTCGCGGATCACCGGCACCATCAGTCCCGCATCGGTGGCGGTGGCGATGCCCAGGTTGACGTAGCGACGGGTGACGATCTCCTGGTGCTCCTCGTCCCACGCCGCGTTGAGGATCGGTTGGTGTGCGAGCACCCGGAGCAGCGCCTTGGCCACCACGGTGAGCGGCGTCGGGTGCCGCCCTTCGAAGGCGGGCGCGCCGCGGAGCCGGGCGACGAGCTCGACCGTCGCGGTGACGTCGCAGGTGAGGAACACGGTGACGTGCGGGGCGGTGAAGGCGCTGCGTGCCACCGCGGCGGCGGTGCGCTTGCGGATCCCGTGGATCGGGGTGCGGGTCTCGCGCGCCGGCTCGGCCGACGTCGGCTGTGCGTCGCGAACGTCTGCAGCCCGGCGCACATCGGGCACGGTGACGACGCCGCCCGCACCGGTGCCGGTCACCTCGGTGAGATCTACGCCGAGCGCCCGCGCCTCGCGGCGGGCCGACGGCTTGGCGTCCGGCCGGTGCCGCTCCCAGGTCGGCGGCTGCGGGGGCTGCGCCGCCGCGGCGCGTGCCGCGCGCCTGCTCGCCGGGGCGGCGCCCGGACCGTAGCCGACGAGCACCTGCACAGGCTCGCCGCCGTCGCTCGCGCCGGGGACGGTGAACCGGATCAGGGGGTTTCCGACGGGCACGCTGTCGCCGGGCTCGGCGAGCAGTTCGGCGACCGTCCCGGCGTACGGGGACGGCAGTTCCACGGTCGCCTTGGCGGTCTCGACCTCGGCGATCACCTGGTTGAGCGCGACCCGGTCACCGACGGCCACCGTCCACGACACCAGTTCCGCCTCGGTCAGGCCCTCCCCGAGGTCCGGCAGCCGGAACACCTCGCTGCGTCCGGTCGCCACGTCGCCGCGTTCACTCACGCTCTGTTCCATGTCCCGGTCCTCACGCCGCGAGACTGCGGTCGACGGCGTCGAGGATGCGGTCCGGGTCGGGCAGGTGGTGCGCCTCGAGTTTCGCCGGGGGATAAGGGATGTCGAATCCACCGACCCGCAGCACCGGTGCCTCGAGCTGGTAGAAGCAGCGTTCCGAGAGCCGGGCGGCGATCTCGGCGCCGATGCCGCAGAACTCCGGTGCCTCCTGCACGACGACCAGGCGTCCGGTGCGCCGCACCGACGCCTCGACGGTGTCGAAGTCGACGGGCGCGACGGATCGCAGGTCGATCACCTCCACCGAATGTCCCTCGGTCTCGGCGATCTGCGCGGCCTGCAGGGCGGTCGCGACCATCGACCCGAAGGTCACGACGGTGACGTCCGTGCCCGCGCGGGTGACGCGGGCCCGGTCCAGCGGCAGGTCCGGCTCGGCGTCGAGATCGACCTCGGCGCGGTCCCAGTACCGACGCTTGGGCTCGAGGAAGATCACCGGATCGTCGAGGGCGACGGCCTGCTGGATCATCGTGTAGGCGTCGGCCGGGTTGCTCGGGCTGACGACCCGCAGTCCGGCGGTGTGCGCGAAATACGCCTCGGGTGACTCGGAATGGTGTTCGACCGCCCCGATCCCGCCGCCGTAGGGGATGCGGATGGTCAGGGGAGCGGTGACCTTCCCGGCGGTGCGGTAGTGGATCTTGGCGACCTGCGAGACGATCTGGTCGAACGCGGGGTAGACGAAGCCGTCGAACTGGATCTCGCACACCGGCCGGTAGCCGCGCAGCGCCATACCGAAAGCCGTTCCCACGATTCCGGATTCGGCGAGGGGGGTGTCGATGACGCGATTGTCGCCGAAGTCCTTCTGCAGGGTGTCGGTGACCCGGAAGACCCCGCCGAGCCGGCCGACGTCCTCGCCCATGATCACCACCTTGCGGTCGTGTTCGAGGGCCCGGCGCAGGCCGGCCCCGAGGGCGGCGCCGAAGGCCAGGGTGGTGGTGGTCATGACAGCGCCTCCTCGTGGGTCGCGTTCTCGAAACCGGCGAGGTAGTCGCGGTAGCGGCTGCGTTCCTCGGCGATCGTCGGGTGGTCGGTGGCGTAGACGTGGTCGAACATGCTCAGCGGCTTCGGATCCGGGGCGCCGAGGGTGCCGGCGCGCAGCCGGGCCGCGGCCTCGTCCGCGGTTGCGCCGACCTCGTCGAAGAATCCGTCGTCGGCGTGGCCCTCGCGCTCGAGCAGCCGGTGGAACCGGTCGACCGGATCCCGCATCCGCCACAGTTCCGCCTCGGCAGGGGTGCGGTAACGGGTGGGGTCGTCGGAGGTGGTGTGCGGGCCCATCCGGTAGGTGACGGCCTCGACGAACGACGGGCCGCTGCCCTCCCGTGCGTGCCGGGTGGCCTGACGGGTGACGGCGAGCACCGCCAGCGCGTCGTTGCCGTCGACCTGCACCGCCGGCATCCCGTAGCCGGCGGCTCGCTGCGCGATCGGGACGGGACTGTGCGAGTGGACGGGGTTGCTGATCGCCCAGTGGTTGTTCTGGCAGAAGAAGACCACGCCCACCCCCCATGCGACGGCGAAGCCGAGCGCCTCGGCGATGTCGCCCTGACTCGTCGCCCCGTCGCCGAAGTAGACGACGGTGGCGATCTCGGCGCCGTCGAAGTGGGCGCCCATCGCGTAACCGGTGGCGTGCAGCCCCTGGGAGCCGACGACGATCGCGGGGTTGGTCATGTTCACAGTGGCCGGGTCCCAGCCGGAGTGGGCGCACCCCCGCCACAACCGGGTCATGTCGGCGGGGTCGACGCCACGGCACCAGGCCACGCCGTGCTCGCGGTAGCTGGTGAACACGTAGTCGTCGCGGTGCAGGGCGTGCGCGGAGCCGACCTGAGCGGCCTCCTGGCCGAGCAGTGGTGCCCACAGTCCGAGTTCGCCCTGCCGTTGCAGCGCGGTGGCCTCGGCATCGAGGCGCCGGACGACGACCATGTCGCGGTAGAGGGCTCGAAGTTCGTCGGGCCCGACGTCGGCGACGAGCGCGGAGTACTCGGGATTGTGGACCCGTCGGCCGTCGGGCTGGATCAGCTGGACCGGGTAGGCAATCTTGTCGACCACCGTGCACCACCTCGCTATGGCGGGACCGGTCGCCCTCATGAGGCGATCCGGACAAACCTGTGTTGTACATCACATGATCCACGCGGGGTGTAGGTGCGCAATCGATCGCAGCGTGATTGTGCAACAAGCACGGTTTCGGGGGGCCGCGCGCTGTCATACTGCGAAATATGACCAGTCTCGATGCCACCGACGCCCGGATGCTGCTCGAGCTCGCGCGGACTCCGCGGGCGACCGGAGTGGAGTTGTCCCAGCGTCTGGGGCTGTCCCGCAACACGGTGCAGGCGCGGCTCGCGCGGTGGGATGCGGAGGGGGTTCTCGGCTCGTTCGAGCGCCGGGTGGATCCGCGGGCGCTCGGATACCCGCTGGCCGCGTTCGTCGCGACCCGGGTCGATCAGCACCGGCTCGACTCCGTCGTCGCGGCGCTCGGGCAGATCCCGGAGGTCACGGAGGTGTACGGCATGACAGGGCAGACGGACCTGTCGGTGAAGGTGGTCGCGCGGGACGCCGACGATCTCTACCGGCTGGCCGGGCAGATCCTCGAGATCCCCGGTGTCGAGCGCACCAACATGGCGCTGGTGATGCGCGAACTGGTGGGTCCGCGCACGGCGCCGCTGCTCGAGCGGCTCGCACAGCGCTGAAGCGCCCTCTGCACAGCGCTGAAGCGTCTCGCGCACAGCGCTGAGGCGCCTTCCGGGACCGGACCCGGAAGGCGCCTCGTCGTGGGGGCTAGAGGATCTCGTAGATCGTGGCGTTGGCGGTGCCCCCGCCCTCGCACATGGTCTGCAGACCGTAGCGGCCGCCGGTGTGGCGCAGGTGATGGATGAGCGTCGCGGCGAGACGGCCGCCCGAGGCGCCGAGGGGGTGGCCGAGGGCGATTGCGCCGCCCAGGGGGTTCAGCTTCTCGCTCGGTGCGCCGGTCTCGCGCTGCCACGCGAGCGGCACGGAGGCGAAGGCCTCGTTGACCTCGAACGCGTCGATGTCGTCGAGCGAGAGTCCCGACCGCTTCAGCGCCAGGGCGGTGGCCGGGATGGGGCCGGTGAGCATCTTGACCGGATCGTCGCCGGTGACGACGGCGGTGTGCACGCGCGCGAGCGGCGTCAGCCCCAGTGCCTTCGCCTTCTCCGACGTGGTGATCAGCAGCCCGGAGGCGCCGTCGGAGATCTGCGACGCGTTGCCGGCGGTGACCACGCCGTTCTCCCGGAAGGGTGCCTTCAGGCCGGCGAGCTTGTCGACGGTGGAGCCGCGCCGGATGCCCTCGTCGGAGTCGATCACGGTGCCGTCCGCCAGGGTGTAGGGCGCGATCTCGTCCGCGAACCGCCCCTCGTCCTGGGCCCGGGCGGCACGCTCGTGCGAGCGGACGGAGTATTCGTCGAGTTCGGTGCGCGAGATGCCCCACTGCTCGGCGATCATCTCGGCCCCGACACCCTGGTTGAAGCGGCCGTTGAAGCCGGGCGCGGTGAGCTCGTCGGCGTACCGTTCGCGCGCCGGGCCGCCCATCTGCCCGGTGCCTTCGGGCGCGGAGGAGCCGAGCGGGACCGCCGACATGATCTCCACGCCGCCGGCGACGACGAGGTCGGCCTGGCCGGAGATCACCGCCGCGGCCGCCGTCGAGACGGCCTGCTGGGACGATCCGCACTGCCGGTCGATGGTGAAGCCGGGCACCGACTCCGGCCAGCCCGCGCCGAGCACCGCCATGCGGCCGACGTTCCCGGACTGCATGCCCACGGACTGCACGGTGCCCCAGTGCACGTCGTCGACGAGGCTGGGGTCGATACCGGTGCGCTCGGCGAGGGCGCGCAGGACGTGGGCGGACAGCTCGACGGCATGAACGCCGGACAGGCCACCGCCCCGCTTGCCGATGGGGGTGCGGACGGCTTCGACGATGACTGCATCGCGCATCTTCGGATCACTCTCTGTCGGGGACGTGCGGATGCCCCGGAGTCTAATCCGGTAGATGAATATGATGCCAAGCGGATGCTTGGTGGGTGGGAGCTACTCCGCCGGCGGCGTCACCAGCTGCGCGACCGCCTTCTTGATCTCCTTGGGGATCGCCACGGGACGTCGCGTGCGGGCGTCGACGTACACGTGCACGAACCTGCCGGTCGCAGCCGCCTGCAGACCGCCCTCGCCGTCCTCCCGGAAGATCGCCAGCGAATAGGTCACGCTGCTGGTTCCCAGCCGCTCCACCGCCAGGCCCACGCGCAGCCGGTCCGGGAACGACAGCTCCGCCAGGTACCGGCACGACGTCTCCGCGACCACACCGATCGCGTCGAGCTCCCGGATGTCGACCCCGGTCGTGGCCATCAGCCACCCGTTGACGGCGGAGTCGAAGTACGAGTAATAGGTGACGTTGTTGACGTGGCCGTAGTGGTCGTTGTCCGCCCACCGGGTCTGCATCGGCCACAGGACCGGAAACCGGGCGGGAACGGGTGGGTCGGCGGCGGGCGTCGTCGGCTGGCGGTTCGTCACCGTCCTGACGATAGTCCCACGCGGACGGCAAGTCCGACCATCAACGCCCAGAATGCCGATCCGATACCGAACAGGCTCCAACCGGACGCCGCGACCAGGAACGTCACGACCGCCGCTTCGCGTTCCGGCGCGTCGCGCAGAGCCGAGGCGAGCGCCCCGCCGAGCGTCGCGAGCAGGGCCAACCCGGCCACCGCCTCGACCACACCGTCCGGCGCCGTCGCCACGACCGTCGCGAGCCCGGTCGAGCACAGCGCCAGTGCGAGGTAGGACCAGCCCGCGCACCACGCGACCCGCCATCGGCGCGCCGGGTCGGGCTCGGCCTCGGGTGCCGCCGCCAGCGCGGCGCTGATCGCGGCGAGATTGACGGCGTGCCCACCGGCCGGCGCGCCCACGACGGTGCCGAGCCCCGTGACCGTCATCGCCGCCCGCCACGGCGTGGCGTAACCGAACGAGTCGAGCACGGCCGTGCCCGGAATGTTCTGCGACGCCATCGTCACGATGTAGAGGGGAAGAGCGATGCCGAGCAACGCCTGCCAGGTCCACGTCGGGGCCGTGAGCTCGATCGCCGGCAGCAGCTCCCGCGCCGCCGGCGCGGATCCCGAGCGCAGCAGATGGATCGCGATCACCACGGCCGCGGTCCCGAATGCTCCCGGCACCGCCCAGCGTGGCCGCAGCCGCTGCAGCACCAGCCACGTCGCCACCACCGGCAGGATCGCGGCCGGGGAGTCGATCACGCCTTCGACCGGGGCGAGGCAGAGAGGCACGAGTATCCCGGCGAGCATGGCCTGCGCCAGCGATGCCGGGATCGCCGCGATCAGAGCGCCGAGGCGCGGCCACAGCCCCGTCAGGACGATCGCGGCCCCCACGACGACGAACGCGCCCACCGCCGCAGGCCATCCGCCCGCCACCACGCCGGTGCCCGCGAGCAGCGCGGCGCCCGGCGTGGACCACGCGAGCGTGATCGGCGTGCGGAACCGTCGTGCGAGCCACAGGATGCCCAGGCCCTGCGTCAGGCAGAGCGCCAGCAGCCCCGACGCCGCCTGCGACGGCGACGCCCCCACCGCGTGCAACCCCGTCAGCACCACCGCGAACGAACTGGTGAACCCGACGAGAGCGGTGACGACGCCCGCCCCGAGCGGCCGGATGAGCGAGTCGGGACGGCTGGGTGCGGGAGCATCGGACACGGGCGGCAATTCTGCCGCAGCGGGACGGCCCCGCCCGCCCCACCCGGCACCGCCCGCGCCGGCATGCCAGGATCGGGGCATGGTTGCCGATCCCGTGCTGATGACCGTGGACGAGCTGGCCGACCTCGTCGAGGCGGGCACGCCTCCGGTGCTGCTCGACGTCCGATGGTCGCTCGACGACCCGGACGGCGAGGACCGCTACCGGGAAGGCCACATTCCCGGGGCGGTGTACGTCGACCTCGCCACCGAACTCGCCGATCCGGGATCGCCCGACCGCGGCCGGCACCCGTTGCCCGACGTCGCCCGGCTGCAGGACCATGCCCGCCGGTGGGGGATCGACAACGGCGACACCGTCGTCGTCTACGACGACACCGGGGGCCTCGCCGCCGCCCGCGCCTGGTGGCTGCTGCGCTGGGCGGGTCTGAAGGACGTGCGCCTGCTCGACGGCGGCCTGCCGCTGTGGACGGCGACTGGCCGTGGTCTGGCGGCGGGCCCCGGCGAATTCGTCGAGGCCGGCTCGGTGACCCTGCGCGGCGGCTACCTGCCCACCGTCGACATCGACGAGGCCGGGCAATTCCCGTCGCGGGGAACACTGCTCGACGCCCGTGCCGCCACGCGCTACCGCGGTGACGAGGAGCCGGTCGATCCGCGCGCCGGGCACATCCCCGGCGCGGTCAGCGCCCCCGCCACGGACAACCTCCGGGCGGACGGCACGTTCCGATCCGCCGAGGAACTCGCCGCACGATTCACCGCACTGTGCGGGGACCGTCCCGTCGCCGTGTACTGCGGCTCCGGGGTCACCGCGACCCACGACATCGCGGCCCTGGCCGTGGCGGGTATCGAGGCCGCCCTGTTCCCGGGGTCGTGGTCGCAGTGGTGTCAGGACCCGGCCCGGGAGGTCGCCACCGGGGCGTGACGACCGAGGGTCACCCCTCCGCGCGGGAGAACTCCGAGGCGCGGCGCACCTGCTCGGGCGTCGGAGTCACCCCGGTGTACAGCGCGAACTGCTGGGCCGCCTGCAGAGCGATGACCTCGGCGCCGGTGATCACCGGCAGTCCGTGCGCGCGGGCCGTACGGATCAGTGGTGTCTCCGGGGGCATCGCCACGACGTCGAACACCGTCGACGCGGCGGCCACCGCGGCCTCGGGAAACGGCAGTTGCTCCGATTCGCGACCACCGGTCATGCCGACCGGGGTGGCATTGACGAGCAACCCCGGCGTGCGTCCGTCGAGTTCGGCGCGCCAGTCGAACCCGTACTGCCGCGCCAGGGCGGCTCCCGTCTCCTCGTTGCGGGCGATCACCGACACGTCGCGGGACCCGCTGTCGCGCAGAGCCGCCACGACGGCCTTGGCCATCCCGCCGCTGCCCGCCACGGCCGCCGGCATCGCCGGGTCGACCTCGTGCTCGCGCAGCAGGTCCACCACCGCCTGGTAGTCGGTGTTGTAGGCGTGCAGCACGCCGTCCTCGTTCACGATCGTGTTCACCGACTCGATGGCGCGCGCCGAGTCGTGGAGCTCGTCGATCAGCGGAATCACGGCCTCCTTGAACGGCATCGACACCCCGCACCCCCGGATGCCGAGACCGCGGATCCCCGCCACGGCCGACGGCAGGTCGGTGGTGGTGAACGCCTTGTACACGTAGTCGAGACCGAGCTCGTCGTAGAGGTAGTTGTGGAAGCGGGTGCCGATGTTGCTCGGCCGTCCCGACAGCGAGATGCACAGGCGGGTGTCCTTGGTGATGCGCGAGACCATGCGTGCCACGCTAGTTCCCGTCGCGAGAAGGCGGGGCACGGCGCCCTCAGCACGTGGCGATCGTCGACGCCAGCGCCTCCCGGTCGGCCGCCGTGATCGGCAGCCCGTACCGCACCGCCACCGACAGGTACTTGCCCGCGAACCAGCACCGGTACGCCGCCGCCGGCGGCAGCCACTCGGACGGGGTGTGATCGCGCTTGTCCTGATTCGCCGGCCCGTCCACGGCGATCAGGTTGAAGGCGACGTCGTTGGCGAACTGCCGGCGCAACTCGGCCGGCCACGCCGCCGCGCCGAGGTCCCACGCCGCCGCCAGGGGATAGATGTGGTCGATCTGGACGGCCCGGCCATCGGAGCGACTGAACTCGAGCCGCGCACCGGTGTACGGGTCGGACAGCGTGCCCGACAGCACGATGCAGTCGCCGGTGCCGGGCCGGAACGCCACGTCGCGCAGGTCCCGGGCGAGCACGTTGTTGCGGGTGTCGCACCCGTCGCGCCCGCCCGGGCCCGGATGATCGTCGGACCACGCCTGCCCGAACACGCAGCCCTCGCCCGGACCGCACCCCCGCTCGTACCCGGGCACCTGCGGCCGGTGCGGCACCACCGCCGCGCGCGCCAGCAGCTGCTCGAGCGCGCCGCGTCCGGGGCTGCCCGGCGCCGGCGGCGCGTGCGATTCGATCCGGTCCCACCCCCACGACACGGCGATCGCGACCGCCACCACCAGCCCCCAGAAGACCGCGCCCCCTCGCACGCGGACATTCTCACCGATCGCCCCGACAGTAGAGGCGCCGGTGCCCGCTCAGCCGTCGGTCGTCAACGGAAACCGGGTCGCGCGGATGGACTCGATGGTGCGGCCATCGTGCCCGACGATCCACGACCCGCCGTGCTGCTTGCACTCGGCGACCCGGTCGAACACGGTCAGCAGGAAGAACACCGCCTGCTCCGCGGTCGTGGTGGCGGCGAGCCGATGGGACTCACCGTGTTTCGTTCCGTCGAGCCACACGCCGCACTGTCCGTCGAGCCGCATCGCGGTGACGTGCTGGGAATCGACGAACGCGTACTTGACCTGCTCCCAAGGGGTGTGGGCGCTGTAGGTCTGCTCGAGGACCTGGATCATGATCGACATCGCAGTCTCCTGGTGGGTGCACCTGCAGCCCAGTCTCCTCCGGGGGCCCGGTCCGATCCAGAGCCGATCGTCCCCGCGCACGCCCGCTACCCGGCCTGCGCCGGCCGTGTCGGGCGCGACTGGCACCATGGTGGGCATGCTGCACGGGTTGTGGTCACCGGGGGCGGGCCTGATGGTGTGGCGCGACGACGACGACCCGGCCGACGACGCACCGGCTGTCCTGCGCCGATGGATCGACCGGCCGTTCCGGCACCGGGTCGAACTGCGACTGCCCGGCGACGACGCACCGCGTCCGCTCCCTGCGGTGGCGATCGCGCCGGCCGACGCCGCCGAGCTGCTGCTGGCGCTGCCCCGGCACGCCGAGACGGTGGCCGGAGACCTGCGGTATCTCGCGCACGTCGCCCGCGGGATCGAGCGCTGGGCGCAGGCCGGCCGGGTGGCCCCGGAACTGCACCGCGCCGACGGGCAGTGGTGGGCGCGGTGGCGCCTGCTCGGCGGCGACCGGATCCGAGCCTGGACGGCCGAGCTGTCCGCCGCGATGCCGCCCGTGCAGCGGCAGGCCGGGCGGCCCGCGGCGCTGCTCGACGACCTCGTCACCGAACTCACCGATCCGATCACCCGGTCGCTGATCGGCAACGTCGGTACCTCCCTGCACCCGTTGATCGCCGCTCTGGCCGAGGGGCAACCGCACCACAGCGGCACCCAGCGCATGGCCGACGCGCTGGACGAATGGCGGGCCTCGCTCGCCGGAAACGAACCCGACCTGGTGCTGCGGCTCGTCGAACCGGACGACGACGAGGACGAGGCCATCGGCGCCGACACTCTGTGGCGGCTCGAGGTGTGCCTGCGGTCGGAGGGGCAGGCGCCGGTTCCGGTGCCGGTGGACGGCTCCGACGCGCAGCTGCTGCAGATCGGGATCCGCAAGCTCGGCGCCGCCCTGAAGGCGTATCCGCGGTTGCAGGACGTGCCGCGCGACCCGGACAGCCTCGACCTGCTGCTGCCGACCGGGGTGGTGACCGACCTCGTCGAGCACGGCGGCCGCGCGCTGGCGGACGCCGGCATCGCGCTGTTGCTGCCGCGCGCGTGGGCGCGGCTCGAGCCGTCGCTGCGGCTGCAGGTGACCTCGCCGGTGGCGCCCGTCGCGGCCGAGGACGACACCGTCGGCATGAACGCGCTCGTCTCGTTCGAGTGGCAGCTCGCCGTGGGCGACATGCTGCTCACCCCCGCCGAGATGGAACGGCTGATCGCGGCCAACAGCGACCTGGTCAAACTGCGCGGCAAGTGGGTGCAGGCCGATCCGGCCGCCCTCGCCCGGGCCGCCCGCTACGTCGCCGGCCAGGGCGCCGCCGATGCGACGCTGGCGACGCTGTTCGGCCGGTTCACCGGCGACGAGCCGCCGCCGGTGGAGGTCACCGACGTCGCCGCGACCGGTTGGGTCGCGACGCTGCTCGACGGGCAGGCCCGCCCTGTCCCGGTGCCGCCCCCGCCCGGCCTGCACGCGACCCTGCGCCCGTACCAGCAGCGCGGCCTCGAGTGGCTGGCCTTCATGAGCGGTGTCGGGCTCGGCGCGGTGCTGGCCGACGACATGGGTCTCGGCAAGACCGTGCAGGTACTCGCGCTGCTCGCCCACGAACGGGCGGGTGACGTCGCCACCGATCCGACGCTGCTGGTGTGCCCGATGTCGGTGGTGGGCAACTGGCAGCGCGAGGCCCAGCGATTCGTGCCGGACCTGCGCGTGCACGTCCACCACGGCCCGGCGCGGCTGCGCGACGCCGCCCTGGCCGCGACGGTCGCCGACAGCGACCTGGTGATCACGACGTACGCGCTCGTCGCGCGGGACGTGGCGCAACTGCGGTCGCTGCGCTGGGGCCGGGTGGTGCTCGACGAGGCCCAGCATGTGAAGAACGCCGCGACCGCGCAGTCCCGCGCGACGCGCGCGGTCCCCGCGCGGCACCGCATCGCGCTCACCGGCACCCCCGTGGAGAACCGGCTCGAGGAGCTGCGTGCGATCCTCGACTTCGCCAATCCCCGCCTGCTCGGTTCGCCGGCGACGTTCCGCGCCCGGTTCGCCGTCCCGATCGAACGCGAACGCGACGCGGCGGCCGCCGCGCGGTTGCGGGCGCTCACGTCGCCGTTCGTGCTGCGCCGCGTCAAGACCGACCCGTCCGTGATCTCGGACCTGCCGGAGAAGTTCGAGCAGACGGTGCGGGCCAATCTCACCGCCGAGCAGGCGGCCCTGTACCGGGCGGTGGTCGACGAGATGATGCGGCAGATCCGGGACAAGGAGGGAATGGCCCGCAAGGGCGCGGTGCTCGCCGCGCTGACCCGTCTGAAACAGGTGTGCAACCATCCGGCGCACTACCTGGGCGACGGCTCCGGGGTGCTGCGCCGGGGCCGGCACCGGTCGGGCAAGCTCGGGCTGGTGGAGGACATCGTCGAGTCGATCCTCGCCGACGGCGAGAAGGCCCTGCTGTTCACTCAGTTCCGGGAGTTCGGCGACCTGATCGCCCCGTATCTGGCCGAGCGGTTCGACACCACGGTGCCGTTCCTGCACGGCGGTGTGTCCAAGGGACGGCGCGACGCGATGGTCGCCGCGTTCCAGGGCGACGACGGTCCGCCGATGATGCTGCTCTCGCTCAAGGCCGGCGGCACCGGCCTGAATCTGACGGCCGCGAATCACGTGGTGCACCTGGATCGTTGGTGGAACCCGGCGGTGGAGAACCAGGCCACCGACCGGGCGTTCCGCATCGGCCAGCGCCGCGACGTGCAGGTCCGCAAGCTCGTGTGCGTCGGCACCCTGGAGGAACGGATCGACGAAATGATCTCGGGGAAGCAGGAATTGGCGGAACTCGCTGTGGGAGCCGGCGAGAACTGGATCACCGAGCTGTCCACCGAGCAACTGCATTCGCTGCTGTCCCTGGGCGACGAGGCGGTGGGCGAATGAGCCCGGCGGGCGGGTTCGACCGCTACGGCAAGCGCAGGCGGGTCGTCGGCGGCATCGAGGCGCGGACCAAGCGCGGCTCGATCGGCCGCACCTGGTGGTCGAAGGAGCTGGTTGCGGCGATGGAGCAGGTCGCCGACAAGGGCCGGCTCGCGCGGGGCCGGACCTATGCCCGGTCGGGGCAGGTGGTCTCGATGCGGCTCGAGCCCGGCGCGGCGGTGGGGGAGGTGCAGGGCAGCCAGCTGCGCCCGTTCACCTCGACGGTCACCATCCGCACCCTCGACGAGGAGGCGGTCGCGGATCTGATCGACCGGGTGCGTTCCGCTCCGGGCATGCTGGTCCGGCTCGCAGGGGGTGCGCTGCCGGAGGAGCTGGGGCCGCTGCTGCTCCCGCGGCGTGCCGGTGAGCTGGACTTCGACTGCACCTGCCCGGACGACGGGTGGCCGTGCAAGCACGCGGCGGCGGTGGCCTACCTGCTGGCCGAGCACGTCGACGAGCAGCCGCTGGCGGTGCTCACCCTGCGCGGGGTCGACCTGAGCACGGTGATCGGTGGGGTGGACGAGGCCGAGGCCGACGGCGAGGACTTCTACGGGAACGAGATCCGGTTGCCGGATCTGCCGGCCGAGCCGTACCGGCCCGCGCCCGAGGATCTCGATCCGATGCTGCTGCGCCGGGCGCTGCGGGCGGGCGGCACGGACGAGTCGGTCGTCCTCCGCGGCACGTCGGACCTCGAGAAGATGTACCGGCGCCTCCGGTAGGCCGCTCCGCGGCCGGTGCGTCCTTTGGGCGGCGGGGACAGCCCAAAGGACGCACCGGCGGCGGAGCCGCCTATGGACATACATGGACTTCCAACTATAGGATGAGCACACATTGCTGGGGGTGCCGCCCGCTGCCCCCGATCATCCCACCGAAACACGAGAATTCGACCAGTTAGGACGGATCCGGACATGAGCGTTCGAGAACTCACCCACTTCGTCGGAGGCAAGCACATCCCCGGTGCCTCCGACCGGTTCGCCGACGTCTTCGACCCCAACACCGGTGCGGTGCAGGCTCGGGTTCCGCTCGCCGACGTCGCCGAGACCGAGGCCGTGATCGCGAACGCCGTCGAGGCGCAGAAGGAATGGGCGGCGTTCAACCCGCAGAAGCGCGCCCGCGTGCTGATGAAGTTCCTGCAGCTCGTGCAGGACGACATGGAGAACCTGGCCCGGCTGCTGTCCTCCGAGCACGGCAAGACCGTCGCCGACGCCAAGGGCGACATCCAGCGCGGCCTCGAGGTGATCGAGTTCGCCACCGGCATCCCGCACCTGCTCAAGGGCGAGTTCACCGACTCGGCCGGCACCGGCATCGACGTGTACTCGATGCGCCAGCCGCTCGGCGTCGTCGCCGGCATCACCCCGTTCAACTTCCCCGCGATGATCCCGCTGTGGAAGGCCGGCCCGGCCATCGCGTGCGGAAATGCGTTCGTGCTCAAGCCTTCCGAGCGCGACCCGTCGGTGCCGCTGCGCCTGGCCGAGCTGTTCATCGAGGCCGGGCTGCCCGCCGGCGTGTTCAACGTCGTCAACGGCGACAAGACCGTCGTCGACGTGCTGCTCACCGACGAGCGCATCAAGGCCGTCGGCTTCGTCGGCTCCACCCCGATCGCCCAGTACATCTACGAGACCGCCGCCGCCCACGGCAAGCGCGCCCAGTGCTTCGGCGGCGCCAAGAACCACGCGATCGTCATGCCCGACGCCGACATGGACCAGGTGGCCGACGCCCTCGTCGGCGCCGGCTACGGCTCCGCCGGTGAGCGCTGCATGGCGATCTCCGTCGCCGTGCCGGTCGGTGAGGAGGCCGCCGAGGCGCTCGTCGCCAAGCTGAAGGAGCGGGTCGCCGGCCTGAAGGTCGGCCGCAGCGACGACCCGAACGCCGACTTCGGTCCGCTGGTCACCGCCGAGGCCCGTCAGCGGGTGCACGACTACATCCAGAAGGGCATCGACGAGGGCGCCGAGCTCGCCGTCGACGGGCGCGACTTCGTGCTCGAGGGCCACGAGAACGGCTTCTTCTCCGGCCCCACCCTGTTCGACCGGGTCACCCCGGAGATGACGATCTACCGCGAGGAGATCTTCGGCCCCGTGGTGGTCGTCGTCCGCGCCCACGACTACGAGGAAGCGCTGCGGCTGCCGTCGGAGCACGAATACGGCAACGGCGTGGCGATCTTCACCCGCGACGGCGACACCGCCCGCGACTTCACCAACCGCGTCAACGTCGGCATGGTCGGCGTGAACGTGCCCATCCCGGTGCCGATCGCGTACCACACCTTCGGCGGCTGGAAGCGGTCCGGCTTCGGCGACCTCAACCAGCACGGCCCGGACTCGGTGCGCTTCTACACCAAGACCAAGACGGTCACCCAGCGCTGGTTCTCCGGCGTCAAGGAGCACGCGGAGGCAAACCACTTCGTCATCCCGACGATGGACTAGGGCGAGGTAGCAGATGTTCACCCTCACCGACGACGACCGGGCGATCCGCGACACCGCCCGCGACTTCGCCGCCGAGTTCCTCGCCCCGAACGCGGTCGAATGGGACCAGACCAAGCACTTCCCGGTCGACGTCCTGCGCAAGGCCGCGGCGCTCGGCATGGGCGGCATCTACGTCCGCGAGGACGTCGGCGGGTCAGGCCTGCGCCGCCTCGACTCCGTCCGGATCTTCGAGGAACTCGCCAAGGGCTGCCCGTCGATCGCCGCCTACATCTCCATCCACAACATGGTCACGTGGATGATCGACCGGTTCGGCAACGACGAGCAGCGCCGACGCTGGGTCCCCGGACTCTGCACGATGGACCAGCTCGCCAGCTACTGCCTGACCGAGCCCGGTGCCGGCTCCGACGCGGCGGCCCTGAGCACCAGGGCCGTCCGCGACGGCGACGAGTACGTCCTGACCGGCGGCAAGCAGTTCATCTCCGGCGCCGGCACGTCGGACGTGTACGTGGTGATGGCCCGCACCGGTGAACCCGGCCCGCGGGGCATCTCGGCGATCATCGTCCCGAAGGACACCCCCGGGCTGTCCTTCGGCGCCAACGAGAAGAAGATGGGCTGGAACGCCCAGCCCACCCGTCAGGTGATCTTCGACGGCGCCCGCGTGCCCGCCGAGAACCTCCTCGGCGAGGAGGGCAGCGGCTTCCGGATCGCCATGCACGGGCTCAACGGCGGCCGGCTCAACATCGCCGCGTGCTCGGTCGGCGGCGCCCAGGCCGCGCTCGACAAGACCGTCGGGTATCTCGCCGAGCGCAAGGCGTTCGGCGAGCGGCTGCTCGACTCGCAGGCCCTGCAGTTCCGGCTCGCCGACATGCGCACCGGCATCGAGGCCTCGCGCACCCTGCTCTGGCGCGCCGCCGACGCCCTCGACCGCGGTGCCGACGACGTTGTCGAGCTGTGCGCCATGGCGAAGCGGTTCGCCACCGACGCCTGCTTCGACGCCGCCAACGACGCGCTGCAACTGCACGGCGGTTACGGCTATCTTGCCGAGTACGGACTCGAGAAGATCGTGCGGGATCTGCGGGTACACCAGATCCTCGAAGGAACCAACGAGATCATGCGGGTGGTCGTCGCGCGCAGCGTGGTGGCCGCGGCGCAGAACGGAGCGAAATGACCGAGACGGAAGACGTCCTCGTCCGGGTCTCCGGCGGTATCGGCCGGATCACCCTCAACCGGCCGAAGGCCATCAACGCCCTGAACTACGACATGGTGAAGGCGATGGCCGCCGCGCTCGACGAGTGGGCGGAGGACGACTCGGTCCGCGCGGTCGTCGTGGACGGGGCGGGGGAGCGCGGCCTGTGCGCCGGCGGCGACATCGTCTCGATCTACCACGACGCCCGCGACGGCGGCACCGGCTCGCAGGACTTCTGGCGCGACGAGTACGTCCTCAACGCCGTCATCGGCCGCTACCCGAAGCCGTACGTGGCGATCATGGACGGCATCGTCATGGGCGGCGGCGTCGGAATTTCCGCCCACGGCAACGTCCGGATCGTGACCGAACGCTCCACGATCGCGATGCCCGAGGTCGGTATCGGCTTCGTTCCCGACGTGGGCGGCACCTGGCTGCTCTCGCGCGCACCGGGCGAGCTCGGCACCCACCTCGCGCTGACGACCGGCCGGATGAAGGCCGGTGACGCGATCGCGCTCGGATTCGCCGACCACTTCGTCCCATCCGAGGCGCTCGACAAGTTCGTCGCCGCCCTCGAATCCGGCACGGTCGACGAGGCCCTGGCCGAATTCGCCCGGCCGGCACCGGAAGCGCCGCTGCTCGCGCAGCGCGCGTGGATCGACGCCGCCTACTCGGCGCCGACCGTCGAAGAGATCGTCGCCCGCCTGCAGGCCGCCGAGGAGCCCGAGGCCCACGCGGCCGCCGAGCAGATCCTCGGCAAGTCGCCCGTCGCGCTGAAGGTGACCCTGCGCTCGGTGCGGCACGCCCGCGAACTCGGCAACCTCGAAGAGGTGCTGAACGAGGAGTACCGGGTCTCGCTGGCGTCGCTGCGCTCGCACGATCTCGTCGAGGGCATCCGCGCCCAGGTGGTCGACAAGGACCGCAACCCGGCGTGGTCGCCGGCGACCCTCGCCGACGTCACCGACGCCGACGTCGACGTGTACTTCCAGCCCCTCGGCGAGCTCGAACTCGGGCTCGCCGCACCCGAGAAGGAATCCGCCTGACATGAGCACACTGCCGATCGTCGCCTTCCTCGGTCTCGGCCACATGGGCGGACCGATGGCCGCGAATCTGGTCAAGGCCGGTTACCCGGTCACCGGCTTCGATCCGGTGCCCGCGGCCCAGGAACAGGGCCGCGCCGACGGCCTGACGATTGCCGAGTCCGCGACCGACGCCGTCCGCGACGCCGACGTCGTGATCACCATGCTGCCCAACGGTGGCCTCGTGCTGAAGCTCTACGACGAGGTCCTGGCGGCCGCCCGGCCGAACACCCTGTTCGTCGACAGTTCCACCATCGACGTCGCCGACGCCCGCGCCGCCCACGAGAAGGCCGTGCAGGCCGGGCACCGCGCGATCGACGCGCCCGTCTCCGGCGGCGTCGCGGGCGCCGCTGCCGGCACGCTGGCCTTCATGGTCGGCGGGTCGGAAGAGGACTTCGAGGCCGCGAAACCGCTGCTCGAGGTCATGGGCCGCAAGGTCGTGCACTGCGGCGGGTCCGGCGTCGGCCAGGCCGCCAAGATCTGCAACAACATGATCCTCGGTGTGTCGATGATCGCGATCAGCGAGGCCTTCGTCCTCGGTGAGAAGCTCGGCCTGACCAACCAGGCCCTGTTCGACGTCGCGTCCAACGCCTCCGGCCAGTGCTGGGCGCTGACCAGCAACTGCCCGGTGCCCGGCCCGGTGCCCACCACTCCCGCCAACAACGACTACCAGCCCGGATTCGCCGCCGCGCTCATGGACAAGGACCTCGGGCTGGCCGCGAACGCGTTGCGCGCCAACGGCGTCGACGCCGAGCTGGGGCTGCGGGCCGCGGAGATCTACCACCGGTTCAACACCTCGGGTGGCGGCGGACTGGACTTCTCGGCCATCATCACCGAGATCCGCAACCGCTCGACAGAACAGGAAAACCAGTGACGGACTTCGAGACGATCCTGCTCGACCGCAAGGACCGCGTCGGCATCATCACGCTCAACCGGCCCAAGGCGCTCAACGCCCTCAACAGCCAGCTGATGCGCGAGGTGGTGGCGGCCGTCGAGGAACTCGAGGCCGACACCGGCATCGGTGCCATCCTGCTCACCGGCTCCGAGAAGGCGTTCGCCGCGGGCGCCGACATCAAGGAGATGGCGCCCAAGACGTTCTCCGAGGTGTACGCGGAAGACCTGTTCTCCCAGTGGGATCGGCTCTCCGCGGCCCGCAAGCCGATCGTCGCCGCCGTCTCCGGGTACGCGCTCGGCGGCGGCTGCGAGCTGGCGATGCTGTGCGACTTCATCATCGCCTCGGACACCGCCAAGTTCGGCCAGCCCGAGATCAAGCTGGGTGTCATCCCCGGCATCGGCGGCTCGCAGCGGCTCACCCGCGCCGTGGGCAAGGCCAAGGCGATGGACATGTGCCTGACCGGGCGGAACATGGACGCCGAGGAGGCCGAGCGTGCGGGCCTGGTCTCGCGCGTCGTGCCGGCCGCGGACCTGTTCGACGTGGCGCTCGAGGCGGCGACCACGATCGCGTCGATGTCGCTGCCCGTCGCGATGATGGCCAAGGAAGCGGTGAACCGGTCCTTCGAGACCACCCTCGCCGAGGGCGTGAAGTTCGAGCGGCGGGTGTTCCACTCGACGTTCGCCACCGCCGACCAGAAGGAAGGCATGGCCGCGTTCGTCGAGAAGCGCGCGCCGAAGTTCGAGCACGCCTGATCGTGGTGAAACACACCGGGGCCGTTCCGCACTCGTGCGGAACG
>NZ_JAUIZP010000054.1:0-2554 GCF_041414735.1 Rhodococcus sp. GXMU-t2271 | reverse complement strand
CGTTCCGCACTCGTGCGGAACGGCCCCGGAGTGTTTCACCAGCGGGTGGGCTCGCCTCCGGTGTCGAAGTCGCCGGCATCGTGGCGCAGGCCCGCCAGGATGCGCAGCAGCGTCTCGAGCTGATCGTCGGGCACGCCGGGGCGGGCGAACACCTCGGCGTTGAGCTTCTCGGTGGTCGCGACGGCCAGCGCTCGTCCCTCGTCGGTCAGTTCCACCAACGTCGCGCGACGGTCGCTCGGGTGCGGGGTGCGGCGCACCAGACCGGCGGCCTCGAGCCGGTCCACGGCGTTCGTGACGCTGGTCGGGTGGACCTGCAGGCGGGCGCTGGCCTTCGCCATCGGCAGCGCCCCCGTCCGGGTGAAATGCAGCAGCGTCAGCAGTTCGTATCGGGCGAAAGTGAGCCCGAACGGTTTGAGGACCTCCTCGACCCGCGCCATCATGATCTGCTGCGCGCGCATCACCGAGGTCACCGCGGCCATGCCGTCCGCGACCTCGCCCCAGCCGTGGGCCGTCCACTGGCGATGGGCCTCGGCGATCGGATCGAGCGGTAGGGGTGCGGGCATACGTCGATCATCCCACGTGGTGCCGCGTCGAGGTGACGCGGACACAGCTTCCGTCCGCTGCGGGACCGGGCGCCGGAGGTGAACGACACGCGACGGCCGGGACAACGTCGCGTGAACCCGCGACGACATCCAAATGTGCCTGCCCGCCGCCCGATTCGCGACGGCTACAGTGCGCGCGTGCACATCCTGTTCGTCTGCAGCGGCAACGTCTGCCGGTCCGTGATCGCGGAGCGGCTGACGCGGGCGTACGCGTGCGAGTCCGGGTGGGCCGACCTGACCGCCGAGAGCGCGGGTACCCGGGCGCTCGTCGGATACCCCGTCGAACCCCGGGCGGCCGCGGTCATCGCCGGACTCGGCGCGGATGCGAGCGATTTCCGCGCCCGCCGGGTGACCGCGGCAATGGTCGACGGCGCCGACCTGGTCCTGACCATGAGCGAGGAACAGCGCGACCGCGTGTCCGGTCTGGTCGCCGGGGCCGCGGCGAAGTCGTTCACCCTCACCGAGGCGCACCGCATCGCGACTGTCACCGGCGCGGCGACGGTCGCCCGGCTCGATGCCTGCCGGGATCCGAGCGGCGCGGCCCGGACCCCGAACATCCCCGACCCGATCGGCCTGTCCGCGCAGGTGTTCGTCGAGACCGGGGATCTCGTCGCCGCCGCGCTGTTCCCGTTGCTCGACGTCCTCGCCGGCGCGGCGGTCGCCGCGGGTCAGCGGTGGGCGTAGTCCCCGAATCGCTCGTCCACCTCGGCGGCGCTCAGCCCGAAGTCCTCGAGCCGGTAGCGGTGCGCCGGCCGGCGATCCCCGCTGCGGCTCTCGGCGTGCAGCGCGGCCATCGCCTGTTCGGCGTCGGTCGTGAGCCGGATGCCGAACCGGTCGTAGACCGCGCCCACCGTGCCGAGAGGATTGGCGACGAAGTCGCGGTAGTCCACATCGACGAACCGGTCCGGGTCGTGCCGGCGCCGGGCCGCCTCGAAGGTGTCGAACCCGCGCGCCCACAGCTCGAGCTGGCTGCGCCCGATGTTCTCGCCGCGGAAGGTGTGCGACCAGCCGTCGGTGGCGTGCGCGGCCAGGCTGCACACCGACGGGATCACGGTGCGCGGGTCGCGGTGGGTGACGACGATCAGCGCGTCCGGGTAGACCGTGAGCAGTTCGTCGAGGGCGAACAGGTGGCTCGGGTTCTTCAGGACCCAGCGCTTGCCGGCGTCCGGCAGCCCGATCAGCTGCAGGTTCCTGCGGTGCCGGGCGTACGCGCCGGTCCAGTCCTGCTGCGCGAGCCACTGCGAGTAGGTGGGCAGATGCGCGAGGCATTCGTACGACACCGACCGGAAGGACTGCCGCAGCAGCTGCCAGCACTCCTCGACCTCGCCCGCGGACATGTAGTGCACGCCCATGAACTCGGGGTGCTCGACGTGGTGCCGGGCGAAGCCCGCCTCGAGCGCGGCGAACGCCGGGTCCTGCGGCCACGTCTCGCGCGGCGGCCGGGGCTGCGGCATCTCCGTCAGCCACATCTCGAGTCCCTGGTGGGCGGGGTCGGCGGTGAGCAGGCGGTGCAGTGCGGTGGTGCCGGTGCGGGGCAGGCCGGTCACGAAGATCGGGCGTTCGATCGTCACGTCGGCGTGCTCGGGGTGCTCACGCCAGGCCGCCTCGCTCAGCAGTCGGGCGACGAGGGCGCCGCGCAGGAACACCCGCGACATCTTGCTGCCCAGCGGGGTGAGCTGCTCGTCGCGCGCGTACGAGTCGAGCAGGACACCGAGGGCCTCGGTGTAGTCGTCGTCGCCGAAGTCGGTCAGGCCGGTCAGCCGGGACGCGGAGGCGTGCAGGTCCTCGACGGTGCCGACGCTGGTGCGTTCGGTCATGGATCTCCGATCCCCGTGCGGGGTTTCGGTAGCAGTGGCTACCGAAACCCCGCACGGCTGTTCAGTGGTGGTATTCGCCGCAGTTGACGTCCAGGCACTGGCCGGTGACGGCCCGGGCCAGTGGGGAGGCGAGGA
>NZ_JAUIZP010000053.1:0-38826 GCF_041414735.1 Rhodococcus sp. GXMU-t2271 | reverse complement strand
CCCCCCCCCCCCCCCCCCCCCCCCCCACGGCTGTTCAGTGGTGGTATTCGCCGCAGTTGACGTCCAGGCACTGGCCGGTGACGGCCCGGGCCAGTGGGGAGGCGAGGAAGATCACGGTGTCGGCCACCTCCTCGGTGGTGGGCAGGCGCTTGAGATCGGTGCCGGCCGCGGTGTGCTGGTAGATCTGCTCGACGGTGGTGCCGTACTTGTCCGCCTGGTGCTCGAAGTACCCCTTCAGGGTCTCGCCCCAGATGTAGCCGGGGGCAACGGAATTGACGCGGATACCCTGGGGGCCCAGTTCGGTGGCGAGGGACTGCGACACCGCCAGCAGAGCCGACTTGGCCAGCTTGTAGCTGCCGTAACGTTCCTGCGAATGCCGCAGCACCATCGAATTGATGTTCACCACCGAGCCCTTCGTCGCGGTCAGGGCTTCGGTGAACAACTGCGTCAGGCGCAGTGCGCCGAGGACGGTCAGTTCCACGCTGTCGCGGATCTGCTGGAAGTCGGTGCGCGCCAACGGCTTCATCGAGGGCACCGAGAACGCGTTGTTGACCAGGGTGTCGACCCGGCCGAAGTCGCGGAGGGCCGTCTCGACGAGCCGGGATGCGGAGTCGGTGTCGGTGATGTCGGTCGGGACCGAAACCGCGCGCCGGCCCCGGGCGGTGACCTCGGCCGCGACGTCCTCGAGGCGGGCGGCGGTGCGGGCGGCGAGCACGACGTCGGCACCGTGCTCGGCGCACCGCACCGCGAGGGCGCGGCCGAGCCCTGGCCCGACACCGCTGACCACGACGACCTGTCCGGTGAGCAGGGGGCTCGGGGTGGTCACGGCGCTCACCCGAGCATCCGGTCGGCGATCGCGGTCTGACGGGCGGCGATCCGCGTGGCCCACTGCTCGGGCGTGACGCGGTTGCGGTCGAGGAACGGAAGTGCCGCGGGCACGTCGTCGAACGGGATCACCTCGGCGGTCGGGCCGTCCGCGACCGTGAGTTCGCGGGCGAGCCGCTGCCAGCGGAACTGCAGGAAGCCGCGGCTGCGGCCCAGGGTCTCGACCCAGTTGGCGACGCCGGGATCGCGGGCAGAGACGACCATGCGGATCATCCCGTCCGGATCCACCTGGGCCTGTGCATTGTTCAGCGAGGTCTGGTGGTGGACGTAGTCGAGGGAGATGTACCAGAGGCTGCCCAGCTGGAAGCCCTGGTAGGGCGCATCGGAGGCGGGCACGGTGAGGATCATCGCCTCGTCGTCGCCCAGTTCGAAGTGCCCGACGGACGAGTACTGCGTGGCCAGGCCGCCGGGCGTCGGCCGCGGCGCGGTGACCGTGTTGACCGGCAGGTCGAGGTAGAACCACTGCGGGAACTGCAGCCACGTCTGCACCCGCGACACCAGCGCTCTCCCGGCGCGCCGGTAGCGGGCGGCGGCATCGTCGTGGGTCGGTTCCGGGGGCGGGGTTCCGAGCGCATCGAGCCGGTCGATGCGCAGGGTGCCGCGCCGCTGGGACCAGTCGCTGTAGACCTCCCGGACGACGAGCTGCGACGAACCGGGGGTGAGGGTGAAGTAGTTGTTCCCGGGGACTGCGGGTCCGGGGCCGAACCGGACCTCGAAGGTGCCGTCGTCGGCGACGCGCAGTTCGCGGTCGTCGAACGCGGTGACATTGCCGGGCACCTGGGCGTCGGTGTAGTTGCCGGCGAGCACCTGGAAGCTCAGGTCGCACGTCGTGCCGCGGCGACCGGTGACGACGTACTCGGCGTCGTCGCGGATACGCGCACCCCAGTAGAGGGTGTCGGGGTTGTCGAGCCCCATCTTCGTGTAGGGGCCGGTGCCGGTGACGAACGTGGGATGGGGCGCTTCGACCGCCCACGCGGCGTGCACGCAGGCGGCGATCCCGCCGGCGAGGTAGCGGTACCCCTCGATCAGGTCCTGCTCGGTGCGGATGTGCGGCGCCGTCGCGACGAGCTTCTCGGCCTCGGTGATGGCGGACGTGAGCGGATCGGTGAGCACACGATCTCCTTGCGGTTCAAATATGTACCGGTGCGGTAGGCTCCTGGTGCAGCGACGATAGAACGTGTTCCAAGGAGGCGTCAATGACCGAGGCCGCCGCGCCGTCGTCCGCTCGGCGTTCGCCACCGACCGAGCGGGTCGTGCAGGTCCTCGACCACCTGGTCGCACACCCGGAGGCCCGGTTCGGGCTCTCCGAGCTGGCGCGCCGGCTGGGCATGAGCAAACCGACGTGCCTGGGAATCCTGACCGCGCTGACCGACGCCGGCTACCTGATGCGTCATCCCGCCGACCGGTCGTACGGGCTCGGTCCCGCGCTGATCGTCGCGGGCCGGGCCGCGCAGCGCGGCTTCGCCGTCGGCCCTGTCACCCACCGGCACCTGGCCGCGCTCGGCGCCGAGTTCGGCGCCACCTGCGCCGCGTCGGCCGTCGTGGGCGACCGCATCGCGGTCCTCGACGTCGCCGGGCCGGATCCGGCCGGCGCCGGGGCGAGGGTGGGGGAGGTGTACCCGTTCGCGCCGCCGGTGGGGCTGATGTACGTGCTGTGGGACTCCGACGAGCGGCTCGAGCTGTGGCTGGCGCGCGAGCCGACGCTGCCGGTGCGGCTGGACCGGGAGCGCCTGCGCGACGTGGTCGCCGAGTGCCGCGCCGCGGGGTACCTGGTCGAGTCGCTCACCGCCGGGGGACGGCGGTTGCATGCGCTGATGGCCGGGGTGGCGGCGCACGACCTCCCGGCGGAGCTGCGCGAACTGCTGGGGGAGATGGTGTCCAGCCTGGGGGAGCGCGTGTTGCTCACCGGCGCGGAACCGGACGACGCCGAGCACCCGGTGAACCTGCTCGCCGCGCCCGTCCACGACGCGGACGGGCGCCAATCGGTCGTGCTCACGCTCCACGTGGGCGCGACGCTGGCCAATCGGGAGATCGCACGGCGCGGGGCCGCGCTCGTGGCCACCGCCGAAGCCGTCACGCGCGAGCTCGGCGGGCGTCGCCCGAGCCGATGACGGCCGAGCCCTGCGCCGCATAGCCGCCGGGCGGGGGCGTTGACCCGGAACTGAAACTCGTTCTATCGTTCGGGGCGAACCTTCCGACCGAGTCGGTACATATTTGGACCGACGCTCGTGAGCTGGAGCCGCGATGACCCTCACGCCGTCGTACGAACTGCCCCTGCAGCGCGCCCTCGAGGCCGAGTCCGTGCACATCTTCCGGGAGGTGGCGGCCACCTTCGAGCGTCCCGTGCTGCTCTTCTCCGGCGGCAAGGACTCCGCGGTCATGCTGCACGTGGCAGCCAAGGCATTCTGGCCGGCGCCGATCCCGTTCCCGGTGCTGCACATCGACACCGGCCACAACTTCCCCGAGGTCCTCGCCTACCGCGACGCCGAGGTGGCCCGCCACAGGGTGCGGCTGCTGGTCGCGTCGGTGCAGGACGACATCGACGCCGGCCGGGTCGTCGAGGACGTCGGTCCGCATGCGAGCCGCAACCGGCTGCAGACCCGGACGCTGCTGCGCGCCCTCCGCGAAGGCGGTTTCGACGCGGTGTTCGGCGGTGCCCGGCGCGACGAGGAGAAGGCCCGCGCCAAGGAGCGCGTGTTCTCCTTCCGCGACGAGTTCGGTCAGTGGGACCCGAAGGCGCAGCGCCCCGAACTGTGGCAGCTGTACAACGGCCGGCACCGCCGCGGCGAGCACATCCGCGTGTTCCCGCTGTCCAACTGGACCGAGCTCGATATCTGGAACTACATCCGCGACGAACACGTCGAGCTGCCGCCGCTCTACTACGCCCATCGACGGACCGTCGTCGAGCGCGACGGAATGCTGCTGGCGCTCAACGAGTTCCTCACGCTCCTGCCGGGCGACGAGCCGCGCGAGGCGATGGTGCGGTTCCGCACGGTCGGCGACGCGACGTGCACGGGCTGCGTCGAATCCACCGCCGCCACCCCCGACGAGGTGGTCGCCGAGGTCGCGGTCAGCCGCGTCACCGAGCGCGGCGCCACCCGCGCCGACGACCGGATCTCCGAGGCCGGGATGGAAGACCGCAAGAAGGAAGGCTACTTCTGATGACCCGGTTGCTGCGCATCGCCACCGCCGGCAGCGTCGACGACGGCAAGTCCACACTGATCGGCCGGCTGCTCCACGACTGCAAGGCCGTGCCCGAGGATCAGCTCGACGCCGTCGCCCGCACCAGCCGCGAGCGCGGCATGGACACCCCCGACCTGGCGCTGCTCACCGACGGGCTGCGGGCGGAGCGGCAACAGGGCATCACCATCGACGTCGCCCACCGCTACTTCTGCACCCCGCACCGCGCCTTCGTCGTCGCCGACACTCCCGGCCACGAGCAGTACACCCGGAACATGGTCACCGGCGCCTCGACCGCCGACCTCGCCCTCATCCTCGTCGACGCCCGCAAGGGCGTCGTCGAGCAGACCCGCAGGCACGCGTTCCTCGCCAGCCTGCTCGGCGTCCCCCATCTCGTGCTGTGCGTCAACAAGATGGACCTGGTCGACTGGTCACAGCAGCGCTTCGACGAGATCTGCGCCGAATTCTCCACGTTCGCAGCCAAACTCGACATCCACGACCTGACGTTCGTGCCGGTCTCGGCGCTGCTCGGCGACAACGTCGTCGACCGCACCACCGCCATGACCTGGTACGAGGGTGCCTCGCTGCTGCACCGTCTCGAGCAGGTGCACGTCGACTCCGACCGCAACCTCATCGACGCGCGCTTTCCCGTCCAGTACGTGATCCGTCCCGGGCACGGCGAGCACCGCGACTTCCGCGGTTACGCGGGCACCGTCGCGAGCGGGGTCTTCGCTCCCGGCGACGAGGTGCTGGTGCTGCCGTCGGGCTACGGCACGCGGGTGCGCGCCGTCCACGGCCCGGGCGGCGACCCCGTGCCGAGTGCCTTCGCGGGCAGCGCCGTGTGCCTCGAGCTCGAGGACGACCTCGACGTGGGACGCGGCGACATGCTGTGCCGCCCCGGGAACCGGCCGCTCGTCGGGCACGAGCTGGACGCGATGGTGTGCTGGCTCGCCGAGGGCCCGGGTCTCGCGCCCGACGCCACCTACACCCTGCTGCACACCACCAACGCCACCGCCGCCCAGGTGGTCCGGCTCGACTACCGGCTCGACGTGACCACCCTGCACCGCGACGGGGCGGCACGGTCGTTGACCCTCAACGAGATCGGGCGAGTGCAGCTGCGGACCCGCCGCCCCGTGCTGTTCGACCCCTACCGGCGCAACCGGACCACCGGCAGCTTCGTACTCGTCGACGACGCGACCGGCAGCACCGTCGCCGCCGGGATGATCACCGGCCCCACCCTCGCCACCGCCCCCGTCGTGTGGCACGCGGCGGAGGCGACCCGCGCCGAACGCCTCTCGCGGGGAGCGACGGTGTGGCTGACCGGCCTGTCGGCGTCGGGCAAGTCCAGCGTCGCCGCGGCGCTCGAGCGGCGGCTGCTCGCGGCCGGGGTGCCGGCCTACCGGCTCGACGGGGACAACCTGCGGCACGGCCTCAACTCCGACCTCGGTTTCGGGCCGCAGGACCGCGCGGAGAACGTCCGTCGGGTGGGTGCGGTGGCGCAGCTGATGGCCGACGCGGGCCTGGTGACGATCTGCGCGCTCATCAGCCCGTACCGGTCCGACCGGGACCGGATCCGCGAGCAGCACCGGCAGGCCGGGCTGCCGTTCCTCGAGGTGTTCGTCGACACCCCGCTCGCCGACTGCGAGGCCCGCGACCCGAAGGGCATGTATGCGCGGGCCCGGGCCGGGGAGATCACCGGATTCACCGGCATCGACGACCCCTACGAGCCACCCACCGGCCCCGAACTGGTGCTGCGGCCCCAGGACGGCGATCCGCTCGCGCAGGCCGGACTGATCATGGAATTGTTGGCCCCATGACCGATGACGCCGCCCTCGCCGCCGAGATCGCCACCGCTGCAGGAGAACTGTTGCTGACCGTCCGCGCGGCCGAGGCCGACGCGCTCACCGGTCGCGAACTCGGCCGCCACGGCGACCGCGCCGCCGACGCCTTCATCCTCGAGCGGCTCGCCGCCGAACGCCCCGCCGACGCGGTGCTCTCGGAGGAATCCGCCGACGACCCGGCGCGGGTGCACGCGAAGCGGGTGTGGATCGTCGACCCGCTCGACGGATCCAAGGAGTACGGCATGCCGGACCACGAGGACTGGGCCGTGCACATCGCCCTGTGGGAGGCCGGCCGCGGTATCACCGCCGCCGCGGTCGCGCAGCCGGCCGTGGGCGCCGTCTACGGCACCGCGGACGTCGGGCGTGCCGAACTGCGGCCGCTGGCCGGCCGACGGCCCCGCATCGTCGTCAGCGGGAGCCGGCCGCCGGTGTTCGTCGCGGACGTCGCCCGCGCCCTCGGCGCCGACGTGGTGCGGATGGGTTCCGCCGGGGCCAAGGCCATGGCGGTGGTGCGCGGCGACGTCGACGCCTACGTGCATGCCGGCGGGCAGTGGGAGTGGGACTCCGCGGCGCCGGTGGGGGTCGCGCAGGCCGCGGGGCTGTACTGCGCCCGCATCGACGGCAGCGAACTCGAATACAACCGCCCCCACCCCTACCTGCCGGATCTGGTGATCTGCCGACCGGACTGGGCGCCGGCCCTGATGGCCGCGATCGCCGAGCATGCCGGCGCCCCCACCGACAGCGCCCGCGTCGCGATGGCCCGCTCCTACATCCGTTCCCTCGTCAGTCACGACGCATCGCATGTCCGGCTCGCGGCCGACGCGTGGCGGGTCGAGAACGGCGTGCGCACCGGGGACACCGGCATCGAGATCCGGGACCGGCTCGAGCACGGCCCCGAGTACCGCCCGATCCGGCGGGTGCGGGAGCTGACGTTCCGCGAATGGGACGACAACGTCGTCGCGCGGTTCCTGCTCGACCTCGACGCCGGGGACACCGTCCTCACCGTGGCGGTCACCGAGCACTTCGCCATCCCCGCGGGCGAGATCCGCTCGATCGTGGCGATCATCGAGCCGCACGAACCCAAATAGTTTACTGTTTGTGTTCATAGACGAGCTAACGATCTAGTGCCTGGAGGACCCATGGACCACGCCTGCGACATCGGCGACGGCATCTTCCGCATCCCTGTCCCGGTCGGCGACCTGCCGGTCGGCGACACCCAGGTGTACGCGATGGAGTCGCCGCGCGGACTGGTCCTCGTCGACGTCGGCTGGAACGACGACACATCCTGGACCGCGCTGCAGGACGGCCTCGCTTCCGTCGGTGCCTCAGTCGCGGACGTCGAGGGAGTGGTCGTCACGCACTTCCATCCCGACCACGTGGGCCTGACCGGCCGGATCCGGGAGGCGTCGGGCTGCTGGGTCGGCATGCACGAGGACGACTTCGGCCAGCTCGAGCTCATGACCTCCGGCGACGGCAACGCCGAGTGGGAGGCCGAGCAGTGGCGCCGCGCCGGGGCTCCCGACGACCAGATCGCCGTCTATCTCGAGCGGGCGAGTGGGGAACGCGCGACCGGCAAGCCGGACGTTCATCCCGACCGCAAGCTCGCCACCGACGAGCGGATCGCGCTCGCCGGCCGCACCCTGCGCACGGTGTTCACCCCCGGGCACACGCCCGGCCACGCCTGCTTCTACCTGGAGGAACACGACATCCTCTTCAGCGGCGACCACGTCCTGGCCACCACGACCCCACACGTGGGCGACTTCGACTTCCCGCTCGCCGAACGCGACGCCCTCGGCGAGTTCATCGACTCGCTACGCGCCGTCGGCACGCTCCCGGCCCGGCGCACCCTGCCCGCGCACCGGCAGCCGATCGACGACCTCGCGGCCCGCACCGGTGCCCTCGTCGAGCATCACGAACGACGCCTCGACGATCTGTACGCCGCCTTCGGCGACGAGGAGCTGACGCTGTGGCAGGCTGCCGAGCGGATGACGTGGTACCGCCCCTGGGACCAGACTCCGCCCACGGGCAAGCAGATGGCGCTGTCCGAGGCCTCGGCGCACGTGCGGCACCTCATCGAGAGAGGCCGCGCGCGCCAGGTCCCGGGCACCGACCCGGCGCGCTTCGCCCGGGCCTGACGGAAGGAACCGCATGACCCCCGACGAGCTCGTCACCGAATTCTGCCGCCGCTGGGCCGATCCCGACCCGGCCGTGCTTGCGTCCTACTTCACCGACGACGCCGTCTACCACAACATTCCGATGGAACCGGTGCGTGGGCGCGCGGCGATCGAGGAGTTCATCGCCGGGTTCGTCGCCTCGTTCGGCGGCATCGATTTCCGCATCCGATACCAGGCCGTTCACGGCGGCGTGGTGCTCAACGAGCGGGTCGACGTGTTCACGCTCGGGGGACGGACCGTCGAGCTGCCGGTGATGGGGGCCTTCGAGGTCGTCGACGGCAGGATCGCCGGCTGGCGCGACTATTTCGACATGGCGCCGATCACCGCGGCCGCCCAGCAGGATCCGGCGGACTGACACCCGATCTCGCGGTCGTCGGCCGCAGGTGACCGAGGTTGATCCGGCCGTGGGAGGGTCGGTGCATGCACGCAGTGAGTGTCGATGCTCCCGGGAGTCGGGCCGGGGTCCGTGACGTAGCCGGGCCCACGGCATGAAGGGGAATTCATGACGCTCTCCCCAGGCGGGCGGATCGGCCTGGCCGGAGCTGCGGTGGTCGGAGTCGCCTTCGGCATGGCCCGCTACGCCTACGGCCTGACACTGCCCGACATCCGGGAAGACCTGCGGCTCTCCGAGCTGGTGCTCGGCCTCGTCGCCAGCGCAACGTTTGCGGGCTACCTGGCCGGTCTGTTGCTCGCCGGACGGCTCGCCGCTCGCCGTGGGTCGCGCGCGCCGACGACAGTGGGCGGGGCCTGCGGCGCCGCGGGGGCGGTGATCGTGACTTTCGCGCAGTCCCCGGGGCTGCTCGCCGTCGGTGTCGTCCTGGCCGGCAGCGCCGGTGGCTGGGTCTGGGCGCCCTACTCCGACATCGTGACCCGATCGGTGCCCTCGCGGCAGCAGCCCCGAGCGCTGGCGATCATCACCACCGGCACCAGCGGCGGACTGGTACTGCTGGGCGCGCTGGCCGTCCTGGCCGCGGTGGGCTCGTGGCGCCTGGTCTGGGCCGGAATCGCCCTTGCCGCCGTGGCCGCCGCACTCGTGAACCTGCGCCTGGTGCCGCGGACCGGGCCGGCCCCGCACCCGGAGGCACGACCCGGAGCCTCCTCGCTGGTGGCAGCGCTTCGGGTCCCGGCAGCGTACTCCGTTGTCTACTTCGCGGTCGTGGTCGTCTACTTCACCTATGCCGCCGACGTCCTGGACAGCGGCACCCTCCCGGCGGCGGCCGTCCCGGCTCTCTACGCGGCCGTCGGTCTCACCGGCATGGTGGGGGTGGCGACCGGAACCCTCGCGCAGCGACTGGGCAGCGTCCGGGTCGCCGCGCTGTGCCTCGCAACGGTCGGTGCGGCGCTGGTGCTGCTCGGGCTGGCCGGTGGCTCCGTAGCCGCGACCGCAGCCTCGGCGGGCATCTTCGGCATGGGGTACATGACAGGATCCGCGGTGCTCGCGGTCTGGACCGCCGAGCTGGTACCCGAGCGCGCCGGTGCGGCGTTCACAGCCTGCCTGGTCGTGGGGGCCCTCAGCTCGGTCGCAGCACCGGCTCTCGCCGGTGCTGTGATACCCGCCCTCGGTCTGGGGTCGCTGCTCGTCGTCACCGCGGCGGTGTCACTGCTCAGCGCGGTGGCGCTGATGCTGTACGGGTTCTCGCAAGCGGCGGCAGTCGGGGGCATCGGACGATGAACACGGAATCTCCGGGCGTGGCCGATGCGTACACCCTGCTTCGTGACGAGTCCGCATTTCACAACACCTGGTCTCGACGTCCTGCGCCAGGTTCGGGCCGCAGAACGGGAAAGCCCCGCGTCGCACTGCGACGCGGGGCCGTTCCCAGGGTGCCCTCGGCAGGATTCGAACCTGCGACTTCTTGCTCCGGAGGCAAGCGCTCTATCCCCTGAGCTACGAGGGCGTTCCGGACTCCACCGGTTGCTCGGTGGGGCGGGAGTTAGCGTAGCGCATTGTCGGCGATACGCCACATCGCCTGGTCGGAGGGGGTTTCTCCGGCGCTCCTCGGGTATCCGGCAGGCACGGACGCGCCGTCCGGGAGGAACTCTTCGGCGAGTGTTTCCCGGAACGGCCGGCGTGGGCCACCCGCGCGGGGCAGGCTCGAACACGAAACCGGACACACACACACCTGCAGGAGAGGACCGTACGTGGACGCAGGACCCGACACGGCAACCCGCACCGGACCGCTGAGCCGCGAGGAGCTCGCTGCGCTCGACACCTGGTGGCGAGCCGCGAACTACCTGTCGGTGGGGCAGATCTACCTGATGGGCAACCCGCTGCTGCGCGAGCCGTTGCGTCCCGAGCACATCAAGCCCCGGCTGCTCGGGCACTGGGGCACCACCCCGGGGCTGAACTTCGTCTATGCCCACCTCAACCGCACGATCACCGCCCGCGAGCTGGACATGATGTACGTGATGGGTCCCGGGCACGGCGGTCCCGGGCCCGTCGCCGCGGCCTGGCTCGAGGGCACCTACAGCGAGATCTATCCGGACATCTCCCGGGACGCGGACGGCATGGCGCGCCTGTTCACCCAGTTCTCGTTCCCCGGGGGGATCCCCAGCCACGTCGCTCCCGAGACACCCGGATCCATCCACGAGGGCGGCGAGCTCGGGTACGCCCTGTCGCACGCCTACGGGGCCGCGTTCGACAACCCGGACCTGATCGTCGCTGCCGTGGTGGGCGACGGCGAGGCCGAGACCGGGCCGCTGGCCACCAGCTGGCACTCCACCAAGTTCGTCGACCCGCGCCGGGACGGCGCCGTGCTGCCGATCCTGCACCTGAACGGGTACAAGATCGCCAATCCGACCGTCCTCGCCCGCATCGAACACGAGGAACTCGAGCACCTGCTCCGCGGCTACGGCCACGATCCGGTATTCGTCGAGGGCTCCGATCCCGAGCGCATGCACCAGGCGTTCGCGGCGGCCCTGGACCACTGCCTCGATGCGATACTCGAGATCCGGCGCCGCGCCCGCCACGACGGGGTCACCGAGCGACCGCGCTGGCCGATGATCGTGCTGCGTTCCCCGAAGGGCTGGACCGGACCGAAGGAGGTCGACGGTCTCCCGGTCGAAGGGTACTGGCGCTCGCACCAGGTGCCCTTCGCCAATGCCCGCGACGACGACAGCCACCGCAAGATTCTCGAGGAGTGGCTGCGCAGTTACCGGCCCGAGGAACTGTTCGACGACCGTGGTGCCCCCGTGCCCGCGATCCGCGACCTGCACCCGGCGGGCGAGCGGCGGATGAGCGCCAACCCCCATGCCAACGGCGGACCGCTCGTACGAGACCTGGCGTTGCCGGACTTCCGCGACTACGCCGTGCCGGTCGAGGCGCCCGGCACCGGCAGCGTCGAATCGACCCGCGTGCTCGGCACCTTCCTGCGCGACGTCATGCGCGAGAACACGAGCACCTTCCGCGTGTTCTCCCCGGACGAGAACAACTCCAACCGGCTCGGTCCGGTCCTCGAGGCCACCGCACGTACCTGGAACGCCCGCATCCTGCCCGACGACGACCGTCTGGCCCCCGACGGACGGGTGATGGAGATTCTCTCCGAGCACACCTGCCAGGGCTGGCTCGAGGGCTATCTGCTGACCGGCCGGCACGGCTTCTTCTCCTGCTACGAGGCCTTCGTCCACATCGTCGACTCGATGTTCAACCAGCACGCCAAGTGGCTGCGCACCACCAACGGCATCGACTGGCGCCGGCCGATCCCGTCGCTGAACTACCTGCTCACCTCGCACGTGTGGCGGCAGGACCACAACGGCTTCTCGCACCAGGACCCGGGCTTCATCGACCATGTCGTCAACAAGAAGGCCGACGTGATCCGCGTGTACCTGCCGCCGGACGCGAACACCCTGCTGTCGGTGGCCGATCACTGCCTGCGCACCCGGCAGTACGTCAACGTGATCGTCGCCGGCAAGCAACCGCAGCTGCAGTACCTCGACATGGACGCGGCAATCGTGCATTGCACCAAGGGAATCGGGATCTGGGACTGGGCCGGCACCGACCAGGGGGCCGAACCCGACGTGGTGCTCGGCTGCGCGGGCGACGTGCCCACCATGGAAACCCTCGCCGCCGTCGAGATCCTGCTCGAGTGGTTCCCCGATCTGAGGATCCGCGTCGTGAACGTCGTCGACCTGATGCGGTTGCAGGACCACACCGAACACCCGCACGGGCTGTCCGACCGCGAATTCGACTCGCTGTTCACCACCGACAAGCCGGTGATCTTCGCGTACCACGGCTACCCGTGGCTGATCCACCGACTGACCTACCGGCGTACCAACCACGACAACATCCACGTGCGCGGGTACAAGGAGGAGGGCACCACCACCACACCGTTCGACATGTGCGTGCTCAACCAGATCGACCGGTTCGACCTCGCCATGGACGTCGTCGACCGGGTGCCGCGCCTGCATCCGATCGCCGCGTATGCGCGCGAGTACCTGAAGAACCGGCTCGTCGAGCATCACCAGTACATCCGCACCCACGGTGAGGACATGCCCGACATCCGCGACTGGGAGTGGGGCCGGTCCGGACGGTAGATGCGGACGGGGGACGACCCGGATGGGACGTCCCCCGTCGTGCGGGTCCGCACGGTCAGTTCATGGGCAGCGGTTGCGCACCGCGCTCCGCGAGCATCGCCGTCATGAGCTCCGACTCGCTGGTCTGGGTGTCGACCATCGTCTGCGCCAGGGTTCGCACCGCCGGCTGGCCCGCGTACTGCGCGCCGTACTCCATCATCGGCAGCCCGCCCTCGTGGTGGCGCAGCATCAACTGCAGGAACAGCACGTCGAGTTCCGGGCCGGTGGCGCCGCGCAGGTTCGCCAGGTCCTCGGACGTCGCCATACCGGGCATCCGGGCGGTCCCTGCCCCGGCCGTGTGCCCATCGCCGCTCGCGTGGCTCGCGTCGCCGTGGCCGTGGCCGGAGTCCTCGGTCATCCACGTCATGTAGTCCCCGGCAGGCAGCAGCGGCTGCCCCCACAGCGAAAGCCAGCCCTGCATCTGGCCGACCTGGTTCTGCTGGGTGGTGAGGATGTCGTACGCCAGGTTGCGTACCCGCTGGTCGTCCGACTTCGTCAGCGCCACAGCGGACATCTCGATGGCCTGGTTGTGATGGACGGTCATGTCCTGCGCGAACCCGACGTCCACGGAGCCGGCGTCCGGTGCCGCCGGCTGCGAGTCCTCCAGCGGGATACGTGCGAGGAATCCGAGCAGGAACCCGATCGCGACGGCCGCGACCAGGCCCAGGATCAGACCGGTCGTGCGCCGGCCCGTGCCGGCGGTGACGGTGCCGTCCGTCATGTCAGCTCCCCGCCGGGGCCTGCATGTCGGCCGGCACCTGCTCGGTGCCGTCCACCGTGCCGCCGTCCATCGGCACCGCGTCCGGACCCGGCGCCGAGGGATCGAACGGCGGGGGGCTGCTCGGGTCGAACGAGCCGGGCAGGGTGGAGCAGCTCGCGCCGACCTCCGGGTAGGTGTAGCGGTTGAGCCGCAGCGACGCGATGAAGTGATCGATCCGCTCGTCGTCGGCGGAGTCCACCTTCAGCTGATGCCCCCACGACTGGAGGGCGATCGGGGAGTCGAGCCCCGGGTAGGGCGACATCATCAGGTAGGACTTGCCGTCCACCTTCGCCGCGAGCGCATCGACGCCGGCCTGATCGACCAGGTCGGGGTTGTAGGTGATCCATACCGCGCCGTGCTCGAGAGAGTGCACGGCGTTCTCGGTGCGGATCGCCTCGGGATACACGGTGCCGGTGCACGTGGCCCAGATCGCGTCGTGCGGCCCACCGAACGGCGGGCTCTGGTCGTACGCCACGCGCTGCGTGGCCCCGATGTGCTGACCGGCGGGGTAGTCGACCGTCACGACCCCCTCGATCGCGGTCGACGGATCCTGATTCGACTCGGACGGCGTCCACGCCGCCAGCGCCTGGGAGTCCTGGTACTTCGGGATGATGCTGGCGGCGATCACCGCGACCAGCGCGACCACCGCGACCACGCCACCGATCAGAAGCCACGGGATCTGCCGCTGCTTGGGCAGACCGCGACCGCCGCTCTTCTTCTGGGCGGCCTTGATCGCCTTCGCAGACTTGGCACCGGACTTCTTGCCGGAACCGCCACTTACCGAACCGCTGGGCATCGTTGGGTGCTCTTTCGACGGATGGACAACAGGGGGCGCACAACGCTCGGTCCGCGCGTGCTCTGTCAACTCTACGGGCGGACGGTGCACGGACGTCCCCGCGGCGGCCGGGCGGTGACCGCGGCAACAGGCCGGACCGGCGTCACGACGGGGAAGGCGGAGCCAATAGGATAGAGACCCGTGACTCCTGCCGACCTTGCCGAACTGCTCCACGGAACCGCTGCGAGGGTGCTCGCCGAGCGTGACCTCGACGTGTCCGTCCTGCCCGAGACCCTGACGGTCGAGCGGCCCCGCAACCCGGAGCACGGCGACTACGCGACCAACGTCGCGATGCAGGTCGCGAAGAAGGCCGGCGTCAACCCGCGCGAACTCGCGGGCTGGCTGGCCGAGGCCCTCACCGCCGCCGACGGCATCGAGTCGGCCGAGGTGGCCGGACCGGGCTTCCTGAACATCCGTCTCGCCGCCGACGCCCAGGGCGCGATCGTCGCCCAGGTGCTCACCCAGGCGGCCGCGTACGGCAACGCGGACACGCTGGCCGGAACCCGCATCAACCTCGAGTTCGTCTCCGCGAACCCCACGGGCCCGATCCACCTCGGCGGCACCCGCTGGGCCGCGGTCGGGGACGCGCTCGGCCGGATCCTCACCACCCAGGGCGGCGACGTCACCCGCGAGTACTACTTCAACGACCACGGCGCCCAGATCGACCGGTTCACCCGGTCGCTCATCGCCGCGGCGCAGGGGCAGCCCGCGCCGGAGGACGGTTACGCCGGTGCGTACATCGTCGACATCGCACAGGCCGTGCTGCAGCAGCGCCCGGACGCGCTCGCGCTGCCCGAGGCCGAACGGCACGAGGTGTTCCGCTCGATCGGCGTGGACCTGATGTTCGCCCACATCAAGCGCACCCTGCACGAGTTCGGTGTCGACTTCGACGTGTACTTCCACGAGAACTCCCTGTTCGAGTCGGGCGCCGTGGAGAAGGCCGTCGAGACGCTCAAGACCTCGGGGAGCCTCTACCACCAGGACGGCGCCTGGTGGCTCAAGAGCACCGACTTCGGCGACGACAAGGACCGCGTCGTCATCAAGAGCGACGGCAACGCCGCCTACATCGCCGGGGACATCGCCTACTTCCAGGACAAGCGGTCGCGCGGCTTCGACCTGTGCATCTACATGCTCGGCGCGGACCACCACGGCTACATCGGCCGCCTCAAGGCCGCCGCCGCCGCGTTCGGTGACGACCCGGACACCGTCGAGGTGATGATCGGGCAGATGGTCAACCTCGTGCGCGGCGGCGTCGCCGTGAAGATGAGCAAACGCGCCGGCACGGTCATCACCCTCGACGACCTCGTCGAGGCAATCGGCGTCGACGCGGCCCGCTACGCGCTGGTGCGGTCGTCGGTCGATCAGAGCATCGACATCGACCTCGAGCTGTGGGCCAGCACCACCAACGAGAACCCGGTCTACTACGTCCAGTACGCGCACGCCCGGCTCTCGTCCATCGGGCGCGGCGCCGCGGAGCTCGGCCTCGGCGCCGAGGGCGCCGACCTGTCGCTGCTCGACCACGAGCGCGAGGGTGAGCTGATCCGCACGATCGGCGAGTATCCCCGCATCCTCGCCAAGGCCGCCGAACTGCGGGAACCGCACCGCGTCGCGCGGTACCTCGAGGAGCTCGCCGGCGCCTACCACCGCTTCTACGACTCGTGCCGCATCCTGCCGCAGGGCGACGAGGAGCCGGGACCGCTGCACACGGCGCGGCTCGCGCTGTGCGCGGCGACCCGCCAGGTACTGGCCAACGGACTCGGACTGCTCGGCGTCAGCGCCCCGGAGCGGATGTGAACGCGCACCCCGCCGGTCCCCGGCACGCCGAGATCCCGCACGCACCGGGCCTGACCGAGCGGCCGGCGAACGCCGCCGAACTGAACCTGCTGCACCCGAACGTGTGGCCACGCAACGCCCGGCGCGGCGACGACGGCGTCGTGACGATCGCCGGTGTGCCCGTCACCGAACTCGCCGAGCGGTACGGCACCCCGCTCTTCGTCGTCGACGAGGACGACTTCCGCTCCCGGTGCCGGGAGATCGCGGCCGCGTTCGGGCCGGGCGCGAAGGTCCACTACGCGTCGAAGGCGTTCCTGTGCACCGAGATTGCGCGCTGGGTCGACCAGGAGGGCCTGTCCCTCGACGTCTCGACCGGCGGTGAGCTCGCCGTCGCGCTGCGTTCCGGGTTCCCCGCCGGGAAGATCGCCATGCACGGCAACAACAAGTCCGTGGCCGAGCTGCGGACCGCCGTCGCCGCGGGCGTCGGGCACATCGTGCTGGACTCCATGTCGGAGATCGACCTGCTCGACGCGGTCGCCGGCGAACTCGACGTCGTGCAGGACGTGCTGATCCGCGTCACCGTCGGCGTCGAGGCGCACACCCACGAGTTCATCTCCACCGCGCACGAGGACCAGAAGTTCGGCCTGTCGCTGGCCGGCGGGGTGGCCATGGCCGCCGTCCGCAAGGTGTTCGCGAGCGATCACCTGCGCCTGGTCGGCCTGCACAGCCACATCGGCTCGCAGATCTTCGACGTCGACGGATTCGAGCTCGCGGCGCACCGGGTCATCGGCCTGCTGCGCGACGTCGTCGACGAGTTCGGCGTCGACAAGACCGCGCAGATGAACATCGTCGACCTCGGCGGCGGCCTCGGCATCTCCTACGTGCCCAGTGACGACCCGCCGCCCGTGGAGGAACTCGCCGCCAAGCTGCGGCACATCGTGCAGACCGAGTCCACCCTCGCCGGTCTGCCCGAACCGACCCTCGCGGTCGAGCCCGGACGCGCCATCGCCGGCCCCGGCACCGTGACCCTCTACGAGGTGGGCACCATCAAGGACGTCGCGGTGGGCGCACACCAGATGCGCCGATACATCAGCGTCGACGGCGGCATGAGCGACAACATCCGCACCTCGCTGTACCAGGCCGAGTACGAGACCCGCCTGGTGTCGCGGGCCGGCGACGCCGAACCGGTCGTGTCCCGCGTCGTCGGCAAGCACTGTGAGAGCGGCGACATCGTCATCCGCGATGCCTGGATGCCCGCCGACCTCGAAGCCGGCGACCTGTTGGCCGTCGCAGCGACCGGTGCATACTGCTACTCGATGTCCAGCAGGTACAACCTGCTGCCCCGTCCCGCCGTCGTGGCGGTCAAGGACGGCGCCGCCCGCGTCGTCCTGCGTCGGGAAACCGTGGAAGATCTGCTCAGCTTGGAGGTTACGGAGTGACGACCGAAGCGGTGACCAGCGAACCGGGGCAGCGCCCGATCGGTGTGGCTGTGCTCGGGCACGGCACCGTCGGAGCCGAGGTCGTGCGCATCATTCGCGACGATGCCACCGATCTCGAGGCGCGCATCGGTGCGCCGCTCGAGCTGCGCGGGGTGGCCGTGCGCACCGTCCGCGACGACCGCGGCATCCCACAGGACCTGCTCACCACGGACGCCGAGGGCCTGATCACCCGCGACGACGTGGACATCGTCGTGGAGGTCATCGGCGGCATCGAGCTGCCGCGCAAGCTCGTGCGCGCGGCTCTCGACTCGGGCAAGTCCGTGGTCACCGCCAACAAGGCGCTGCTCGCGGAGTACACCGGCGAACTCGCCGAGGCCGCCGAGGCCAAGCGCGTGGACCTGTACTTCGAGGCGGCCGTCGCGGGCGCCATCCCCGTCATCCGGCCCCTCACCCAGTCGCTGGCCGGTGACAAGGTGAACCGGGTCCTCGGCATCGTCAACGGCACCACCAACTACATCCTCTCGGCCATGGACGAGACCGGCGCCGACTACGCCGAGACGCTCGCCGAGGCGGTCCGGCTCGGATACGCCGAGGCCGACCCCACCGCGGACGTGGAGGGCTTCGACGCCGCATCCAAGGCCGCGATCCTGGCCTCGATCGCGTTCCACACCCGCGTCACCGCCGGCGACGTCTACCGCGAGGGCATCTCGAAGATCACCGCCGCCGACCTGACCACCGCGCGGGCACTGAACTGCACCGTCAAGCTGCTGGCCATCTGCGAGCGGATCACCACCGACGGCCGGGACCGGGTCTCGGCGCGCGTCTACCCGGCGCTGGTGCCGCGTGAGCATCCCCTCGCCGCCGTCAACGGCGCCTTCAACGCGGTCGTCGTCGAGGCCGAGGCGTCGGGACGCCTGATGTTCTACGGCCAGGGAGCCGGCGGCTCGCCCACCGCGTCCGCCGTGATGGGCGACCTGGTGATGGCTGCCCGCAACCGGGTGCACGGGGGCCGTGGGCCGCGGGAATCACGGTACGCGGACCTCGAGATCGCCCCGATGAGCGACATCGTCACCCGCTACTACGTCAACCTGCAGGTCGCGGACCGGGCGGGTGTGCTCTCGGCGGTGGCCGCCGAGTTCGCCAAGCGGGACGTGAGCATTGCCGCCGTGCGCCAGGAGGGCGCCGGTGAGGGCGCCCGCCTCGTGGTGCTGACGCACTGCGCCACCGACAAGGCGCTGTCGGACACCGTCGCAGCGCTCGACCAACTCGAATCCGTGATCGCTGTGACCAGCGTCCTGAGACTGGAGGGATCCGCCGAATGAGCGCGCCCGAGAAGAACACCGCCACCCCCGTGCACACCCCGTGGCCGGGTCTGATCGAGGCGTACCGCGACCGGCTCCCGATCGGTGACAACTGGAAGACCGTCACCCTCCGCGAGGGCGGCACCCCGCTGCTGCCGGCCGCACACCTGTCGGAGCTGACCGGCTGCGAGGTCCACCTGAAGGTCGAGGGCCTGAACCCGACCGGCTCGTTCAAGGACCGCGGCATGACGATGGCCGTCACCGACGCCCTCGCCCGTGGCCAGCAGGCTGTGCTGTGTGCCTCCACCGGCAACACCTCCGCGTCCGCGGCCGCATACGCCGTCAAGGCCGGCATGGGCTGCGCGGTGCTGGTCCCGGACGGCAAGATCGCGATGGGCAAGCTGGCCCAGGCGGTCATGTACGGCGCGAAGATCATCCAGGTCCAGGGCAACTTCGACGACTGCCTCGAGCTCGCCCGCAAGACCACCGCCGAGTTCCCCACGATCGGCCTGGTGAACTCCGTCAACCCCGTGCGCATCGAGGGCCAGAAGACCGCGGCGTTCGAGATCGCCGACGCGCTCGGCGACGCGCCCGATGTGCACGTGCTGCCGGTCGGCAACGCCGGCAACATCACCGCCTACTGGCGCGGCTACACGGAATACTTCGCGGACGGTCTGACCACCCGCAAGCCCCGCATGCTCGGTGTCCAGGCCGCGGGCGCGGCGCCGCTGGTGCACGGTGCCCCCGTCAAGGACCCGGAGACGATCGCCACCGCCATCCGGATCGGCGCCCCGGCGTCGTGGCACGGCGCCGTGACCGCCAAGGAGGAGTCCGGGGGCGCGTTCCGGGCGGCCACCGACGAGGAGATCCTCGAGGCGTACCGGCTCGTCGCCGCCACCGAAGGTGTGTTCGTCGAACCGGCGTCCGCCGCCTCGATCGCCGGTCTGCTCGCCGCCCGCAAGGAGGGCTGGCTCGATTCCGGGTTGAAGGTCGTGTGCACCGTCACCGGCAACGGTCTGAAGGATCCCGACACGGCACTGCTCGGGATGCCCCAGGTGGAGCCGATCCCGGTCGACCCGGTCGCGGTGGCCGCAGCGCTCGAGCTGGCCTAGTGACGGCCGCGCCCTCCTCCGTTGGGAAAGACGACATGACGCAGACGCTGCCCGTCGGGATCTCCGTGACCGCCCGGGTCCCGGCCTCGAGTGCGAATCTGGGACCGGGTTTCGATTCGCTCGGGCTGGCCCTCGGGTTGTACGACGAGATCACGGTCACCACAACCGCATCGGGTCTCGAGGTGCGCGTCGAGGGCGAGGGCGCCGAAGAGGTGCCGTGGGGGCCGTCGCACCTGGTGGTGCGGGCGGTCGAACGCGGCCTCGAAGCCGCCGGTGTGTGGGCGGACGGCCTGGACGTGTTGTGCCGCAACGTTATTCCGCATTCGCGCGGACTGGGTTCGTCGGCGTCGGCGGTCGTCGGGGGTCTGGCGGCCGCCAACGGGCTCGTGCGCAAGGTGGCGCCCGAGCGTGTGCTCGGCGAGTCGCAGCTCGTCCAGCTCGCCTCCGAATTCGAAGGCCACCCGGACAATGCCTCCGCCAGCATCCTGGGCGGGGCGGTCGTGTCGTGGTGCGAATCGACCGTCGGCGACGAGCAGCGCACGTACCGCGCGGTGCCGCTCACGGTCCACCCGACGGTGCGGGTCGTCGTGCTGGTGCCGTCGTCGCGCTCGTCCACCGCCCACACCCGCGGACTGCTCCCGGATCTCGTACCGCACCGCGATGCAGCGTTCAACGTCAGCCGCGCGGCGCTCGCCGTCGTCGCCCTCACGGAGCGTCCGGACCTGCTGATGCCGGCGACCGAGGACCTCCTGCACCAGGCGCAGCGCGCGCCGGCGCTGCCGGCGACCACCAAGTGGATCGCGACCCTGCGCGCCGCGGGGATCCCCGCCGCGGTCTCCGGTGCCGGCCCCACGGTGCTCGCCCTGACGACCGAGCCGTTCCCCGCGGACCTGCGGGCGGCCGCGGAGGCGGACGACATGACCGTGCTCGAACTCGATGTCGCGGACGGCGTGCAGGTCGTGTGACCGAGTCCCAGGGCCTGCCGGGTCGGGTGCCGACCCTCGGCGACACGTCCGGGGGTTCTCCTTGCTCAACGTACAGTTCGTCGCTATTCTGTGCTTAGTCCGCACGTCGTGCGTTTCCGTCGCTGGCTTTCCAGGGCATTCACTCCAGATCCATCGGGGCGATCGATCCTGGATCGATCCTCTCCTGACATCGTTTCGGGAAGACGGACCGACCGCATCTGCCGGAGGATGGCGTGATGGCGGACGTGCCGACCGTTCGATCCGTGAACACGTACGGCAATCCCAGATCGACGCCAGATCTGGAACGAACCCTCGACTCTGCGTGGCGCGAGTGAGGGAAGGAAAGGATCTCCGTGACAGATACGGACCTGATCGCTACGCCTGTTCTCGATACCACGGATTCGTCCGCGGGAGCGCAGGCCACCGATCCTGCACAGACTGCACCGCGCGCCGGCGGCCGGCGTGGCGCCGGTCTCTCCGGCATGGTGCTGGCCGAGCTGCGGACTCTCGCGGCCGAACTCGGCATCAAGGGAACCTCCGGGATGCGTAAGGGCGATCTGATCGCCGCCATCAAGGAGCGCCAGAGCGGCGGAGCCGCCGAGCCGGCCCCTGCGGCGGAGCAGCCGGCCCGGCCGGCGCGGACTCGTCGCGCCCGGGGCGCTGCCCAGGACACTGCTTCCACGACCGCCGTCGCCGAGCCGGCCGCGGCTGCGCCGGCCGCGACGACGGCGGCGCCGGAGAAGCCCGCCGACGGCGAGGCCGAGGGCGGTCGCCGTGGTCGCCAGCGTCGCGGTCGCCGCGGCGGTGACCAGACCGCCGAGACGGTCGAGGCCCCGAAGGAAGCCGCCCAGGTGCGGACCGACGAGAAGCCGCGCGCCGAGGAGAAGACCGAGGAGAAGGCCGAACCCTCCGAGGGACGGCGGGAACGCGGCCAGCGCGACGGTCAGCGGGACCAGCGCGAGGCTCAGCGCGACGGTCAGCGGGACCAGCGCGAGGCTCAGCGGGACGGTCAGCGGGACCAGCGCGAGGCTCAGCGGGAACAGCGTGACCAGGGCGAACGCGGTCGTGAAGACCGGGGGCCCCGTCAGGACGGCCGTGGCGGCGACGAGGAGGACGGCCGCGGTCGCCGCGGTCGCCGCTTCCGTGAGCGTCGTCGCGGACGCGACCGCGGTGAGGCCGGCGGCGACACCCGCGAGCCCGAGATCCGCGAGGACGACGTCCTGCAGCCGGTCGCCGGCATCCTCGACGTCCTGGACAACTACGCGTTCGTCCGGACCTCCGGGTACCTGGCCGGTCCCAACGACGTGTACGTCTCGATGAACATGGTGCGCAAGAACGGCCTGCGCCGTGGCGACGCCATCACCGGCGCGGTCCGCGTGCCGCGTGAGGGGGAGCAGGGCAACCAGCGGCAGAAGTTCAACCCGCTGGTCCGGCTAGACACGGTCAACGGCGGCGACGTCGAGGTCGCCAAGCGTCGCCCGGAGTTCAACAAGCTCACCCCGCTGTACCCGAACCAGCGGCTGCGGCTCGAGACCACCCCGAACATCCTCACCACCCGCGTGATCGACCTGATCATGCCGATCGGCAAGGGCCAGCGTGCTCTGATCGTCTCGCCGCCGAAGGCCGGCAAGACGACGGTGATGCAGGACATCGCGAACGCGATCACGACCAACAACCCCGAGTGCTACCTGATGGTCGTGCTGGTGGACGAGCGGCCCGAAGAGGTCACCGACATGCAGCGTTCGGTCAAGGGCGAGGTCATCGCCTCGACCTTCGACCGCCCGCCGTCGGACCACACGTCGGTCGCCGAGCTGGCCATCGAGCGGGCCAAGCGGCTCGTCGAGCAGGGTCGCGACGTCGTCGTCCTGCTCGACTCGATCACCCGGCTCGGCCGCGCGTACAACAACTCGTCGCCGGCGTCGGGCCGCATCCTCTCCGGTGGTGTCGACTCGACCGCCCTGTACCCGCCGAAGCGGTTCCTGGGCGCGGCTCGCAACATCGAGAACGGCGGCTCGCTCACCATCATCGCCACGGCCATGGTGGAGACGGGTTCGACGGGCGACACCGTGATCTTCGAGGAGTTCAAGGGCACCGGCAACGCCGAGCTCAAGCTCGACCGCAAGATCGCCGAGCGGCGCGTGTTCCCGGCGGTGGACGTCAACCCCTCCGGCACGCGCAAGGACGAGCTGCTGATGAGCCCGGACGAGTTCGCGGTGGTGCACAAGCTGCGCCGCGTGCTCTCCGGCCTGGACTCGCACCAGGCCATCGATCTGCTCATCGACCGGCTCAAGAAGAGCAAGAGCAACATCGAGTTCCTCCTGCAGGTGTCGAAGACGGCGCCGGGAGCACTCGACGACTGATCGCCGCAGCCGCGGCGGGGCATGCCCGGGACGGAATTTCTCGTCCCGGGCATGCGTTTGGCATAATCGAACAGCTCAGTCCGGTCCCGGTTCACGTCTTCGATCCGCGAAGGCGACCCGGCGGCCACGAAAGGGACACCATGAAGGCAGGAATCCACCCGAACTACGGGACGACCACCGTCGTCTGCGGTTGCGGGAACACGTTCGAGACGCGCAGCACCGCGGAGTCGGGACGGATCACCGTCGAGGTCTGCTCGCAGTGCCACCCGTTCTACACGGGCAAGCAGAAGATCCTCGACACCGGCGGACGCGTCGCCCGCTTCGAGGCTCGCTACGGCAAGCGCACCTCCAAGAAGGACGCTGCCGACCAGTAGCTGTCTCACCGACGCCCGGTTCTGTCTCAGTCACAGGCCGGGCGTCGGCTTTTTCTCCGGATCCGTGCGCGGCACGGACCGGCACGACGGACGAGTGGAGCGAATCACATGGCGGGGCAGACCAAGCCGTCGGCCATCGACGACATCCTGGCCGAACACGCCGGACTCGAGCAGCAGCTGTCCGACCCGGCGCTGCACAACGACCCGGCGGCAGCACGCAGGGTCGGCAAGCGGTTCGCCGAGCTCGCCCCCGTCATGGCCACCTACACCAAGCTGCGAGCCGCGCGCGACGATCTCGAGGCCGCGCGGGAACTCGCCGCGGACGACGCCGCGTTCGCCGCCGAGGTGCCGGCACTCGAAGAACGCGTCGGCGAGCTCGACAAGACCCTCACCGACCTGCTCGCCCCGCGTGACCCGCACGACGGCGACGACGTCGTGCTCGAGGTCAAGTCGGGGGAGGGCGGCGAGGAGTCCGCGCTGTTCGCCGCCGACCTCGCCCGCATGTACATCCGGTACGCCGAACGGGCCGGCTGGCGCGTCGAGGTCCTCGGCGCGACCATCTCCGACCTCGGCGGCTACAAGGACGCGACGCTGTCGATCAAGTCGAAGAGCGATGTGCGCGACGGCGTCTGGTCCCGCCTGAAGTTCGAGGGCGGCGTGCACCGCGTCCAGCGCGTCCCCGTCACCGAGTCCCAGGGCCGCGTGCACACCTCCGCGGCCGGCGTGTTCATCTACCCCGAGCCGGACGAGGTCGAGGAAGTCCAGATCGACGAGTCGGATCTGCGGATCGACGTGTACCGCTCATCCGGCAAGGGCGGCCAGGGCGTCAACACCACCGACTCGGCGGTGCGCATCACGCATCTGCCCACGGGCATCGTCGTCACCTGCCAGAACGAGCGGTCCCAGCTGCAGAACAAGGCACGGGCGATGCAGGTCCTCGCCGCGCGGCTGCAGGCGGCGGCGGAGGAGGCCGCCGAGGCGGAGGCGTCCGCGGGACGGGCCAGCCAGGTGCGCACGGTGGACCGCTCCGAACGCATCCGCACCTACAACTTCCCCGAGAACCGGATCACCGATCACCGCATCGGCTTCAAGGCCCACAACCTCGACGCGGTGCTCGACGGTGACATGGACGCCCTGCTCGATGCGCTGGGCACGGCCGACCGGGAGGCCCGGCTCACGGCGGAATGACACGTGAGCCGGGTACCGGTCCGTTACGGAGCGGGCTCGCCGGGCTCGTCACCCGGGTCGTCGTCCCCGGGCACCTGCGAGATGTCGATGCCGGGAAGCAGGAAGCAGTTCTCGCCCTTCGCGTTCTGATGCGGTCCCCAGACGGCGGACACGACCGTGCCGGGCCCGGTGTCCAGCAGCGCGATCGGGACGTCGCTGCTCTGCGGCGATGCGGTCAACGAAGCGCCCCCGGTCTGCCAGGTGGCCGTGTTGACCCAGTTGAGCTGCCCGTTCTGCGCCTTCTGCTCGCCGACCGCGAAGAACAACCGACCCTCCTCGAGGGCGTCGCTGTCCGTCTCGGTCACGCTGTGGACCGGCGCGACGTAGCTGCAGAGCAGCGGGGTGGGTTGGACGTCGATCGGCGACGCGGACGCGAGTCCGGGCGCCGCGAGGGCGCCGGCGGCGCCGAGTGCGGCGACGGACGCTGCCCGAACCGTGGATTTCGACTTCGTCACTGGAAGATCCTCTCCGTGGTTCCGTAGTCCTGAGTTCCGTAGTCCTGAGTTCCGTAGTCCTGAGTTCCGTAGTCCTGAGTTCCGTAGTCCTGAGTTCCGTAGTCCTGGCCCGAATCGGACCTTCTCGATCATGCCGCAGACCGAGCCGATGCGTGACCTGTCCGTTTCCGTGGCGTGACCGGCATGGCAGTCTGTACGCCGTGACTCGTCAACCCCTGCGCCTGGCGATCCTCGAAGCGGTGTCGGTGCTCGAGGAAGCCGGCGTCCCCAGTCCGCGTGTGGACGCCGAACTGCTCGCCGCGCACCTGCTCGGCATCGAGCGCACCCGTCTCGGTCTCGTGCCGCTCGTCGACCCGGCCATGATCGATGCGTACCGGGCGATGATCGCGCAGCGCGCCAAGCGGATCCCGTTGCAGTACATCACCGGCAGCACGGGGATGGGGGAGATCGACATCGAGGTGGGTCCCGGCGTCTTCGTCCCGCGGCCCGAAACCGAACTGCTGCTGGCCTGGGCGCTGGCGCACCTCGAGGGTCTCCAGGAACATCCGCCGGTCGTGCTCGACCTGTGCACCGGCTCGGGTGCCCTCGCGCTGGCGATCGCGCATGCCCGGCCCGACGCGATCGTGCACGCGGTGGAACTCGAACCCCACGCCCTCGCCTGGGCACGGCGGAACGCGGAGCGGTGCGCGGCCGCCGGAGACACACCGATCCTCCTGCATCAGGGAGACGTGACGGACCGCAACCTGCTCACCGCCCTCGAGGGCCGGGTCGACGTCGTGGTGTCGAACCCGCCCTACATCCCCGAGGGAACCGACCTTCCGCCCGAGGTGATCGAGCACGATCCGCACACCGCGCTGTTCGGCGGACCGGACGGGATGTCGGTGATCAAGCCGATGGTCGCGAACATCGCCCGATGGCTGCGCATCGGCGGTGCGGTCGGCATCGAGCACGACGACACCAACGGGCCCTTGGTCGCGGAGCTGTTCGCGCAGCGCCGCGTGTTCGGTGAGGTGACCGAGCACCCGGATCTGGCGGGCCGGCCCCGGTTCGTCGTCGCCCGCCGGGTGCCGACCGACGTGGAGGCCCGACGTGCCCGAGCCCAGGGTGAGGCCGGTGTGTGACGCCGGACTCGTTCACCGCAGTGGAAGGATGAACCCGTGAGCACCGTCTACGACTGCAACAGCCCCGATTCCCGGGCCGCCGGCCTGACGGCCGCCAAGGGCGCGCTGAAGGCAGGCAGGCTCGTCGTCGTCCCCACCGACACGGTGTACGGACTCGCGGCGGACGCCTTCGACAGCGATGCGGTGACCAGCCTGCTGCGTGCCAAGGGCCGGGGCCGGGACATGCCGGTGCCGGTGCTCGTCGGGTCGTGGAACACGATCGACGGCCTGGTGAACACCGTCCGTCCGCAGGCGCGGGAACTGATCCGCGCATTCTGGCCCGGTGGCCTGAGTCTTGTTGTGCACCAAGCACCCTCGCTCGCGTGGGACCTGGGGGATACCCGTGGCACCGTGATGCTGCGCATGCCGCTGCACCCCGTGGTGCTCGAGTTGCTGCGCGAGGTGGGCCCCCTGGCGGTGTCGAGCGCGAATGTCTCCGGCCGGCCGCCGGCCACCACGGTGGACGAGGCGCGCGCCCAGCTCGGCGGATCGGCCAGCGTGTACCTCGACGGCGGCCCGGCCGAACACGCCGTCGCCTCCACCATCGTCGACCTGACCGCCGATCGTCCGCGCGTGCTGCGCGAGGGGGCCGTGGCGGTCGAGGACATCGCGGAGGTGCTGGGCGAGGACCCGGCGCAGCTGCGTACCGGCGGGGAGTGACGGCGGGGACCGGACGAAGTGACTGTCGCCGACACGGCATCCCTGGTACTGGCCCAATCGGGCCGCGGCGCCGGCGTGCCCATCCGTGAGCTGCTGCTCGTGCTCCTCACCGCCGCGGTCGTCACCTTCCTCTCGACGGGGGCCGTGCGGATCGCCGCGATCCGGTTCGGCGCCGTCGCGGTACCCCGGGACCGGGACGTGCACGTGCAGCCGACACCGCGCCTGGGCGGCGTCGGAATGTACATCGGCCTGGTGGCGGGCCTGCTGTTCGCCCAGCAACTGCCCGCTCTGACCCGAGGTTTCGAGTACACCCCCGACATGGGGGCGGCGCTGGTGTCGGGCACCATCATCGTGATCGTCGGGATCATCGACGACCGTTGGGGACTCGACGCGCTGACCAAGTTCGTCGGGCAGGTCACGGCGGCGGGCGTGCTCGTCGTCATGGGCGTGAGCTGGATCGTCATCTACGAGCCCTTCGGTGGCAGCACCCTCATCCTCGACCAGTTGCAGGCGGGACTGTTCACCGTCCTGGTCGCGGTGGTGATGATCAACGCGATGAACTTCGTCGACGGCCTCGACGGGCTCGCGGCCGGTCTCGGGCTGATCGCGGCCGTCGCGATCTGTGTGTTCTCCGTCGGACTGCTGCACGATCAGGGCGGGGACGTCGGTGCGTATCCGCCCGCCCTGATCGCCGCGGCCCTCGCAGGGGCCTGCCTGGGCTTTTTGCCGCACAACTTCCAGCCGGCCCGGATCTTCATGGGCGACTCCGGGTCGATGCTGATCGGCCTGATGCTGGCGGCGATCTCGACGAGCGCGTCGGGGCGCATCCCCTTGGCCGCCTACGGCACCCGCGACCTGCTCGGTCTGCTCTCCCCGCTGATCCTCGTGGGTGCGGTCATGTTCATCCCCATCCTCGACCTGCTGCTGGCGATCGTCCGGCGCACCCGGGCCGGGGTCAGTCCGTTCAGTCCCGACAAGATGCACCTGCACCATCGGCTGCTGCAGATCGGGCACTCGCATCGCCGGGTGGTGCTGCTGATCTACCTGTGGGTCGGGGTGCTCGCCTTCGGCGCCGTCGGTTCCTCGCTGCTCGACCGCCGGGCCGTCGTACTGCTCGTGGCGGGCGGACTGGTGTTCGCGCTGGTCGTCACGGCGGTGCCGTCGCTGCGTCACGACGACGCCGACCGTCCCCGGCGGCGGCGGCGCCGCGGACGGGTCCGTTAGGCTTGACTCCCGTGACCTCCCCGGATCAGCCTGTGCCCGCCCTGCCCGACTCCTCCGCGCCGATGCGCGCCGCCGTCCGGTACGGCGTGCTCGGGCTGATCGTGCTGACCGTCGTCGCCACCGTCATCGGTGGCCTCGTCGCCGGCCTGCCGGGCGTGTGGGGTGCGCTGATCGGCGCTGCCGTGGGCGGCGGCTTCATCCTCTTCACCGCGCTCGGCGTGCTGCTCACCGCCCGCCTTCCGGCGACGACGGCGGGTGCGGTGCTGCTGGGCACCTGGCTGCTCAAACTGATCCTTGCGATCGTGGTGATGATGCTGCTCAGGCCGCTCGACTTCTACGACAAGGGCGCGCTCGTCCTCACGATCGTCTTCGCGCTGCTCGTCGTCCTGGGCGCCGAGACCTACGGAGTCTTGTCGCAGCGCGCACTCTACGTGGAGCCTGCCGGTAGCGCTGAGCAGGGGAACAACGACGAACGGTAGTACCGTCGTTGTCAATGACCTCGCGGTACGGGCACCCGCCTACACAACGTCGTAGAAGTGTTGATAAGGTCGTCCCAAGCGAGTGCGACTGCCTGCGATTCCCGAGGAGTCGAGTGCGGTTGTGTCCTCGCAGGCGGTCGTGTTCGAATGGCCGCCGAGTCGACGAGAGTCGCCGACACCGACAGACGCTGGCCCCGATCGGGAGCCGACAGCAGCTGGCGAATACGCGAGCCGACCTGGTCGACTTGTTGGATCGTCAATGTCCGATCGAACCGCAGACGGCAATGCCTGCGGCCGACTACGGGAGAGAGCGCTGAGCGTCACCACCTTGGCTGCCGGAGAATTCCACGCGCCGTCACTAGCCGATTTCTTCCCCCCAGCAGTTCTGTTCGAAGGCACCCCCTTCGAAATGGACCGCCTGATGCTCATCCGCGTCGTCGTGGCCGTGCTCGTGGCGCTGTTCTTCGCGCTCGCGATGCGCAGCCCGAAGATCGTGCCCCGCGGTGTGCAGAACGTCGCCGAGATCATGATCGACTTCGTGCGGATCAACATCGCCGAGGACATCCTCGGCAAGCAGCAGGGCCGCCGATTCCTTCCGGTTCTCGTGACCATCTTCTTCCTCGTGGTCGGACTCAACCTGACGTCGGTCATCCCGTTCCTGAACATCTCGTCGAACGCGCGTATCGGAATGCCGATCGTGCTGGCGGCCCTCGCCTACGTCGTCTTCAACTACGTGGGCATCAAGAAGTACGGGTTCTTCCGCTACGTCAAGAGCAGCATCGTCGTGCCGAACCTGCCGCCCGCGCTGCACGTGCTGGTCATCCCGATCGAGTTCATCTCGACGTTCCTGCTGCGCCCGTTCACGCTCACCATCCGTCTCATGGCGAACATGCTGGCCGGCCACATCATGCTGGTGCTGTTCTTCAGCGCAACCCAGTTCTTCTTCTTCAGCGCCGACGGCGCGATGAAGATCTTCGGTATCGGCTCGCTGATCGGTGGCATCGCGTTCACCTTCTTCGAGCTGCTGGTGATCGTCCTGCAGGCGTACATCTTCGCGCTGTTGACTGCGGTGTACATCGACCTGGCGCTGCACGCCGAAGAGCACTAGCACGCCGACCGGCACTACCCACACAACACACAGACTGACTCGGTTGCCGATCCCCGGGGCCGAGCCACAAGAAAGGGAATGGAACACCAATGAGCGTTGCGCTTCAGGCAGTTGACGTCCTCGCCCAGACGGAGAGCACCATCAGCGGTCTCGGTGCGGTCGGCTACGGCCTCGCGGCCATCGGCCCCGGCATCGGCATCGGCATCGTCGTCGGCAAGGCGATCGAGGGCATGGCCCGCCAGCCCGAGATGGCCGGCCAGCTGCGCACCACCATGTTCCTCGGTATCGCGTTCACCGAGGCCCTGGCGCTGATCGGTATCGTCGCCGGCTTCATCTTCTGATCTGACGACCATGGCTGACAGCATCCTGTTGCTCGCGGCGGAGGCGGAGGACCAGAATCCTCTGCTCCCTGCGACGTACGACATCGTCTGGTCGCTGGTCGCCCTGATCATCGTCGGGCTCGTCTTCTGGAAGTACGTGCTTCCGCTGTTCCAGAAGGTGCTCGACGAGCGTTCGGAGCTGATCGAAGGCGGCATCAAGAAGGCCGAGGAAGCTCAGGCCGAGGCAAAGGCCGCGCTCGAGCAGTACCGCGCGCAGCTCGCCGAGGCCCGCACCGAGGCGGCGCAGATCCGTGAGGAGGCCCGCGCCCAGGGCCAGCAGATCATCGCGGACATGAAGGCCCAGGCCCAGGAGGAGAGCGACCGCATCGTCGCTGCCGGTCACAACCAGCTGCAGGCCCAGCGCCAGCAGATCGTGACCGAGCTGCGCGGTGACCTCGGCCGCACCGCCGTGGATCTGGCCGAGAAGGTCATCGGGGAGTCCCTCTCCGACGACGTCAGGCGTGCCGGCTCGATCGACCGCTTCCTCAGCGAGCTCGACTCCCTCAGCGCTGACTCTGCATCCCGAAAGTGAGCACCATGTACGCAGCAAGCCGTGAGGCACTCGCTCAGACGCGTTCCGCGCTGCAGGGCGCGTTGGCGTCGAGCACCGCATCCGCTGCCGCGGGTGCCGCAACTGCAGCTGCGGCGCAGGCCGGCTCCGAGCTGTTCTCGGTGGTCGAGGTGCTCGACGATCAGCGCACCCTGCGGAGTGCGCTGGCCGACGCCTCGGCCCCGGCAGCCGGCCGGCAGGCGCTGGCCGAGCGGGTCTTCGGGAGCAAGGTCTCGCCCGTCACCCTCGCGACCCTGAAGGAGGCGGCAGGGCAGGACTGGTCGACCCAGTCCGACCTGACCAACTCCCTCGTTCAGCTGGGTCGCGAAGCCCTCCTGACGGCAGCGGCCGACCAGAATCAGCTCGACACCGTCGAGGACGAGCTGTTCCGGCTCGGTCGCATCGTGGCCGGCAACGCCGAACTCGAACAGGCCCTCTCCGATCGCACCAAGCCGCTGGCGGCCAAGCGCGAGTTCCTCTCGCGGCTGCTCTACGGCAAGTCCACCGCGATCACCGAGGCCCTGGCCGTGCAGGCCGTCGGACGGCTGAAGGACAAGGCCCCGGCCGATGCGTTCGACGAACTGTCGAACCTCGCCGCCACCCAGCGGGACCGCGCCGTCGCCCACGTGCGCAGTGCGGCACCCCTCAGCGCGGCGCAGACCGAACGGCTCACCGGTATCCTGACCAGAACGTACGGCAAGCCGGTCACGGTGCACGTCGAGGTGGTTCCCGAGCTTCTCAGTGGATTGGTCGTCCGGGTGGGCGACGAGGTCATCGACGGCACCGCCGCGGGTCGACTCGCCGCAGTGCGCAAGAGCCTCACGTAGTCCACTACCGAACACACACACATTGCGATCTTTTCGAAGACCAGATACCGAGAGCAGGAAGAACATGGCGGAGCTGACGATCTCCTCCGACGAGATCCGTAGCGCGATCGACAACTACACCGCGAGCTACTCCCCGGAGGCCTCCCGCGAGGAGGTCGGCGTGGTCGCCGACACCAGTGACGGCATCGCGCACATCAGCGGTCTGCCGTCGGCGATGGCCAACGAGCTGCTGGAGTTCCCCGGCGGTGTGCTGGGCGTGGCCCTGAACCTCGACGCCACCGAGATCGGTGCCGTCATCCTCGGCGACTACCAGGACCTCGAAGAGGGCCAGGAAGTCAAGCGGACCGGCGACGTTCTGTCGGTGCCGGTCGGCGACGGCTACCTCGGCCGCGTCGTGAACCCCCTGGGTCAGCCGATCGACGGCCTCGGCGACATCGAGGCGACCGAGAACCGGGCCCTGGAGCTGCAGGCCGCGACCGTGCTGCAGCGTCAGCCGGTCGAGGAGCCGCTGCAGACCGGCATCAAGGCCATCGACGCGATGACCCCGATCGGCCGCGGCCAGCGCCAGCTGGTCATCGGTGACCGCAAGACGGGCAAGACCGCCGTCTGCGTCGACGCGATCCTGAACCAGAAGGCCAACTGGGCCACCGGCGACCCGAAGCAGCAGGTCCGCTGCATCTACGTCGCGATCGGCCAGAAGGGCTCCACCATCGCGGGCGTCAAGGCTGCCCTCGAGGAGCACGGCGCGATGGAGTACACCACCATCGTCGCGGCCCCCGCGTCCGACTCCGCCGGCTTCAAGTGGCTCGCCCCCTACACCGGTTCGGCCATCGGCCAGCACTGGATGTACCAGGGCAAGCACGTGCTCATCGTGTTCGACGACCTCACCAAGCAGGCCGAGGCGTACCGCGCGATCTCCCTGCTGCTGCGCCGCCCGCCGGGACGTGAGGCCTACCCGGGCGACGTGTTCTACCTGCACTCGCGTCTGCTGGAGCGCTCGGCCAAGCTGTCCGACGAGCTCGGCGGCGGTTCGCTGACCGCCCTGCCGATCATCGAGACCAAGGCCAACGACGTCTCGGCCTACATTCCGACCAACGTCATCTCCATCACCGACGGCCAGGTCTTCCTCGAGTCCGACCTGTTCAACAAGGGCATCCGTCCTGCCATCAACGTCGGTATCTCGGTTTCCCGAGTCGGTGGCGCCGCGCAGACCAAGGGCATGAAGAAGGTCTCCGGTTCGCTGCGCCTGGAGCTTGCGCAGTTCCGCGAGCTCGAAGCGTTCGCCGCCTTCGCCTCCGACCTCGACGCGGCCTCGAAGGCGCAGCTCGAGCGCGGTCAGCGTCTGGTCGAGCTCCTCAAGCAGGACCAGTACGCCCCGGTCGCCGTCGAGGACCAGATCGTGTCGATCTACCTCGCCGGCCAGGGTGTCTACGACTCGGTGCCCGTCGGTGACGTGCGCCGCTTCGAGACCGAGCTGCTCGAGGACCTGCACCACAGCGCGTCGGGTGTCTACGAGCAGATCGCCGGCGGCAAGGCGCTGACCGACGACTCCGCCTCCGCGCTGCTCGCCGCGACCAACAAGTTCAAGGAGGGCTTCATCGCCTCCGACGGAACCCGCGTCGTGAACGAGGCCGAGGCCGAGGCCCTGGGCGCCGACGAGGTCGAGCAGGAGCAGGTTTCCGTCAAGCGCACCACTGTTCGCAAGTGAGCGTGGAGACCATGACCCAGCGTCCTGTGAAGGGAGTGTGATCGACGAATGGCAAGCCTGCGCGAGCTCCGTTCGCGGATCAAGTCGGTCAACTCGACCAAGAAGATCACCAAGGCGCAGGAGCTGATCGCGACGTCGCGGATCACGAAGGCTCAGGCCCGAGTGGCAGCGTCCAAGCCGTACGCCGAGGAGATCACCAAGGTGCTCTCCGAGCTGGCGAGTGCGTCCGCGTCGCTGGATCACCCCCTGCTCAACGAGCGGCCCAACCCGAGGCGTGCTGCGGTCCTGGTCGTCACCAGCGACCGCGGCATGGCCGGTGGCTACAACGCCAACGTCCTCAAGGAGGCCGAGGAGCTGCGTCAGCTGCTGGTCAGCGAGGGCAAGGAACCGGTGCTCTACGTGCTCGGTGCCAAGGGCCTGAGCTACTACACCTTCCGCGGCCGGCAGGTCGCGGGGGCGTGGACCGGGTTCTCGCAGGAGCCGCGCTACACCGATGCGGCCAAGGCGAGCCGTCACCTGGTGGAACTGTTCATGGCCGGCTCCGGCAACGAGGTTCCCGCACCGAACGGTGAGGGCACGATCGAGGGCGTCGACGAACTGCACATCGTCTACACCCGCTTCGTCTCGATGCTGACCCAGTCCCCCGAGGTGCGCCGCATGGCGCCGCTCGAGGTGACCGTCACCGAGGACGAGATCGACCTCGGCGAGGACATGCTCACCGACGGCCGGCACGTCGGCAGCAACGGCGGTCCGCGGCCCGGCTACAACTTCGAGCCGGAGGCCTCGACGCTGCTCGCGGCCCTGCTGCCGAAGTACATCAGCACCCGGATCTTCGCGTCGCTGCTCGATGCCGCGGCGTCGGAGTCGGCCGCTCGGCGTACCGCCATGAAGGCGGCCACCGACAACGCCACGGAACTGGTGAACACCCTCAGCCGCCAGGCCAACCAGGCCCGCCAGGCCCAGATCACCCAGGAAATCAGCGAGATCGTCGGCGGTGCCAACGCGCTCGCCTCGAGTGCAGGAAGTGACTAAGCACATGACCGCAGCAGCAACCGATAACTACGGGGCGGGGGCGGCCTCGGCCACTGCCGGCCGCGTCGTTCGGGTCATCGGGCCCGTCGTGGACGTCGAGTTCCCGCGTGGTGCCGTTCCCGATCTGTTCAACGCCCTGCACGCAGAGGTCACTCTGCCGTCCGTGGCGAAGACCCTGACCTTCGAGGTCGCGCAGCACCTGGGTGACAACCTGGTGCGCACGATCTCCATGCAGCCCACCGACGGCCTGGTGCGTGGCACCTCGGTCGTCGACACGGGCCGCCCGATCTCGGTGCCGGTCGGCGACGTCGTCAAGGGCCACGTGTTCAACGCCCTCGGTGACTGCCTGGACGCCCCGGGCACGGGCCGCGACGGTGAGCAGTGGGGCATCCACCGCAAGCCGCCGGCCTTCGACCAGCTCGAGGGCAAGACCGAGATCCTCGAGACCGGCATCAAGGTCATCGACCTGCTGACCCCGTACGTCAAGGGCGGCAAGATCGGTCTGTTCGGTGGTGCCGGTGTCGGCAAGACCGTTCTGATCCAGGAGATGATCACCCGTATCGCGCGTGAGTTCTCCGGCACGTCGGTGTTCGCCGGCGTCGGCGAGCGCACCCGTGAGGGCACCGACCTCCACCTCGAGATGGAGGAGATGGGCGTCCTCCAGGACACCGCCCTCGTCTTCGGCCAGATGGACGAGCCGCCGGGAACGCGTATGCGCGTCGCCCTGTCCGCGCTGACCATGGCGGAGTACTTCCGCGATGTCCAGGGCCAGGACGTGCTGCTGTTCATCGACAACATCTTCCGCTTCACGCAGGCCGGCTCCGAGGTCTCGACCCTGCTCGGCCGCATGCCGTCGGCCGTGGGTTACCAGCCGACCCTCGCGGACGAGATGGGTGAGCTCCAGGAGCGCATCACCTCGACCCGTGGACGTTCGATCACCTCGCTGCAGGCGATCTACGTGCCCGCCGACGACTACACCGACCCGGCGCCGGCCACGACGTTCGCGCACCTCGATGCGACCACCGAGCTCTCGCGTCCGATCTCGCAGATGGGTATCTACCCCGCTGTGGACCCGCTGACGTCGACCTCGCGCATCCTCGAGCCCGGCATCGTCGGTGCCGAGCACTTCCGGGTCGCCAACGAGGTCAAGCGGATCCTGCAGAAGTACAAGGAACTGCAGGACATCATCGCCATCCTCGGTATGGACGAGCTCTCCGAGGAGGACAAGGTCCTCGTCGGCCGCGCCCGTCGCCTGCAGAAGTTCCTCGGCCAGAACTTCATCGTCGCCGAGAAGTTCACCGGCGAGCCCGGCTCCGTGGTGCCGCTGCGCGACACCATCGAGGCGTTCGACCGCGTCACCAAGGGTGAGTTCGACCACCTGCCCGAGCAGGCGTTCAACAGCTGCGGTGGACTCGACGACGTCGAGGCCGCTGCCAAGAAGATCGCCGGGAAGTAGTCCGCGATGGCTGAAATGACCGTGGACCTCGTTGCCGTCGAGGAGCGCCTCTGGTCGGGCACCGCCCGGCTGGTCAGCGCTCAGACGACCGAGGGCGAGATCGGTGTCATGCCGGGCCACGAGCCGGTCCTCGGCCAGCTCGTGGAAGGCGGTGTCGTCTCCATCACCACCGCCGACGGCGAGCGGGTCGTCGCGGCCGTGCACGGCGGTTTCCTCTCGGTGACCGCCACGACGGTGACGATCCTCGCGGAGGCTGCGGAGCTGACGGAGAACATCGACGTCGAGTCCGCGCGCGCCGTCCTGAGCGACAGCCAGGACGAGGCCGAGATCGCGGCGGCCCGGGGCCGACTCCGGGCCGTCGAGCGGGCCTGACGGATACGACAAGCCGCGACGGAGCCGACGAGCAGTGTCAGTTGGAATGATCGTTCTCATCGTTCTGGTGATACTGCTCGCGGTTGCCGTCGCGGCTTTTCTGTATCGGCTCCTCACCCTGCGGAGCGGGGGCACCGCAGCGATACTGCGTCGGCTGCCCAACGGCGCCGGCGCCGGATGGCGGCACGGCGTCATCCGTTACGGCGAGCGTTCGCTCGTCTTCTACAAGCTCTCGAGCCTGCGTCCGGGTCCGGACTCGCGGCTGGCCCGGCAGGGCGTCGAGGTACGCAACCGTCGTGCGCCCGAGGGCAGCGAGCACGACATCATGACCGAGGACATTGTGATCCTCGAAGTCCAGGACGGCGCAAGCAGTTTCGAGATTGCGCTCGACAGCGGCGCACTGACCGCCTTCCTGTCCTGGATCGAATCCCGTCCGTCGGACCGTTCCGTGCGCGGTCGGCCGAACTGACGTCCGGCCGACCGTCCTTCACGCGCCCGCGCCCGGCTTCCAGAGCACATCTCCGTCCGGGTTCGCGACCCGACCGAGGATGAAGAGCAGATCCGACAGCCGGTTGAGGTACTTCGCCGGCAGCACATTCGTATCGTCCGGATGAGCGGCCACCGCCGCCCAGGCCGAGCGCTCCGCCCGCCGTGCCACCGTCCGCGCCGTGTGCAGCTGGGCCGCCAACACGGTGCCGCCGGGAAGTATGAAGGAATCGAGCGGCGCCAGACCCTCGTTGAACTCGTCGCACCAGCGTTCGAGCCGATCGATGTACGCCTGGGTGATCCGCAGCGGCGGATACTTCGGCTCGGGTACCACCGGGGTCGACAGGTCTGCTCCGGCGTCGAACAGGTCGTTCTGGATCTGGCGCAGGACAGGTGCGATCCGCTCCGGTACATCGGCCGAGGCCAGCGCCACACCGAGCGCCGCGTTCGTCTCGTCGCAGTCCGCGTACGCGATCAGTCTCGGGTCGTTCTTCGATACCCGGGAGAAGTCGCTGAGGCCCGTCGTACCGTCGTCGCCGGTGCGGGTGTAGATCCGTGTGAGATGGACAGCCATGCAGGTCACGGTACCGCTCCCGTATTCCCGCAGTGTGGTCGATAGGCTGTGGCGTTGTGAGTGATCGCTTTCTTGTCTCCGGTGGTAACCGGCTTGTCGGTGAGGTCGTCGTCGGGGGCGCCAAGAACAGCGTGCTCAAGCTGATGGCAGCCACCCTCTTGGCGGAGGGGACGAGCGTCATCACCAATTGCCCGGACATCCTCGACGTCCCGCTGATGGCCGAGGTCCTGCGCGGGCTCGGGTGCGAGGTCGAGCTCGAGGGCGACGAGGCGCGCATCACGACACCCGCACAGCCGAAGTACCAGGCCGATTTCGCCGCCGTCCGGCAGTTCCGGGCGTCGGTGTGTGTCCTCGGACCGTTGGTGGCCCGATGCCGCAAGGCCGTCGTCGCGCTGCCGGGCGGGGATGCGATCGGTTCACGCCCACTCGACATGCACCAGACGGGGCTCCGACTGCTGGGTGCGCACAGCACCATCGAGCACGGCTGCGTGGTGGCCGAGGCCGACGCCCTGCACGGCAATGCGATCCGGCTGGCGTTTCCGTCGGTCGGGGCCACCGAGAACATCCTGATGGCCGCCGTCCTGGCGAACGGCGAGACCACGATCGACAACGCGGCCCGGGAGCCGGAGATCGTGGACCTGTGCAACATGCTCGTTCAGATGGGTGCCCGCATCTCCGGCGCCGGCACCTCGACACTGACGATCACGGGCGTCTCGCGCCTCGAACCCACCACCCACCGTGTCATCGGAGATCGCATCGTCGCGGCGACATGGGGGATCGCGGCGGCAATGACGCGGGGTGACGTACGTGTGCGGGGCATCAACCCGAAGCACCTGAGCCTCGTGCTCGACAAGCTCCGCTCCGCCGGCGCGGAGGTGACGCCCGAAGTCGACGGTTTCCGGGTCGTCCAGCACGACCGTCCCCGAGCGGTCAACTTCGCGACCCTGCCGTATCCCGGATTCCCCACCGACCTCCAGCCCATGGCGATCGGTCTCGCGGCAGTCGCCGACGGAACGTCGATGATCACGGAGAACGTCTTCGAGGCGCGGTTCCGGTTCGTCGAGGAGATGATCCGCCTCGGCGCCGATGCGCGTACCGACGGACATCACGCCGTGGTCCGCGGAGTCGAGGAGCTGTCGAGCGCGCCGGTGTGGTCCTCCGACATCCGGGCCGGCGCCGGACTGGTTCTGGCCGGACTGTGTGCCGACGGCGTGACCGAGGTGCACGACGTGTACCACATCGATCGCGGCTACCCGAGGTTCGTGGAGATCATCGAGGAACTCGGTGGCGTCATCGAACGGGTGAACTCCGAGTCCTGAGGCCGTTGCCTTGAAAGTGCATGTGCAGCAGGGATTTTCGGGTATCTCGGCTGTGCGGACGTTGTTTCGGTCCCGAGTGTGCCGCGCATCACGAGGGACGGGTGACGCGACGACGGGGCCGGCGACGCCCCTCCACCTGGGAAAACAACCCGACATACGGTCTTGACCAGCGGATTTGGCGTCCTGTTGTTCCTCCCGTAACTTATTCCAGGTCAGAGCGACACGGACACCGACCCGGCCC
>NZ_JAUIZP010000052.1:0-5695 GCF_041414735.1 Rhodococcus sp. GXMU-t2271 | reverse complement strand
CTTCGGCCCCGTCGAGACCGTCCTCGGATTCGACACCGAGGAGGAAGCCCTGCGCATCGCCAACGACTCCCCCTACGGTCTGGCCGGGATGCTGTTCACCCAGAACCTCGACCGGGCCCACCGGATGGCGGCGCGGTGGCGCGCCGGCACGGTGTGGATCAACTGCTTCTTCGAACGCGACCTGCGTCTGCCCTTCGGCGGCGAAGGCGCCAGCGGCCTCGGCCGCGAAGGCGGGCAGTACTCCCGCGACTTCTTCACCGAGCCGCGGGCAGTCACCCTCCGACTGCGCGGCTGATATGTAGAGACTCTTGTCAAGAGGGCAGAGTGAGGCGCCTCCAGGGAGCGCCCCCGAAGGCGCCTTAATGCTTCCTCAACGCTTCGTCGACGAGTCCCTGTGGTGAGCGTGTCGATGAGCGACGCGCGGTCAGGCGGGGGTCCCTCCCGCTTGCGGGGCATATGCACGTGCAGGAAGGGGTTTCGGCTGGATCGCCTCCGCGTGTCGAGAGTCGAGCATCGGCCGAGGGGGCCTGCTCGTAGCCGCGTCGCGGGCCGATCCACGCGCTGTCCCCACTGAACTCGTCGGCAAAGCAGATCAGGAGATCGCTTCAGCAGTCCATCACCGCCGACGACCAGCACCAACCCGCCAGCTCACGCGCGATCGCCACATTCGTCACCACTGGCCGTTTCCGGCGTTCGAGAAGCCCCACCCACCGCTGGAGCAGGCGACGGTTGCCCTCGTCGACCCGGGCACGGGCCGCCGCCGGCGCCTGATCCCACCGCGACCGCACCACCGCCCCGGCGTGGTACCGGGGCCGGTGATGCCAGGCGGCTTCCACCAGGAGCCGGCGGGCGTGGGTGTTGCCGGTCCTGGTGATCGATCCCTGCACCCGCGACGAACCGGAGGAATGCTCCGAGGGCACCAATCCGACGAACGAGCCGATGCTGTTGCCGGTGAACCGAGTCCGGTCACCGATCTCCACCGCCAACCCGAACCGGTCAAGGTGCTCACCCCGCGCAGGCAGCACATCCGGCGAACGGTCGGGGTGAACTCACTCGCCGCGGCCATCTCCTCGATCGCCGTATCGAGGCGCCGACGTCGGGCCTGCATCGTGAGCACGTGGTCGTAGTCGGCGTCGAACGCCATCCGCGTCGCCGGCAAGGCCAACTGCGGTGCCGCCTCGGTGCGCAGCCACCGGTCGTGCGCGCCGGTCCACGCCACCCCGCCGTAGTAGACGAGGCCGTGCCGCAGCAGCAGTTTCGACAGGCGATGCCGTGCGCGCATCAGATCCCCGCGGCAGTCCTCCCGGGCCCGCACCAGGTCCCGGGCTGCTTCCTGATCGACGCTGGGGATTGAGGTGACCTCGTCCAGGCGCAGCAGCCGGGCCAGATGCACGGCATCACGGGCGTCGGTCTTGACCCGATCCCCGGAGGGTTTCTGCAGCTTGGAGGGAGCGACGACCTCGCACCGCACCTGTGAGGTGGTCAACGCCCGATATAGCCCGAAACCGGTCGGACCGGTCTCGTAGACCACCGCTACCGGACCCGGTAGGTCCGTGATCCAGGATCGGATGTGCTCCTAGGACGGGGTCAACTTGGTCTGGAACACCCGACCTGTGACGCTGTCGATGGCCGCTGCCGCGACCGAACGTGCGTGCACGTCCAGTCCAACGCTCGCACGCTCGGTAAACACCGGGGACTCCCACCACTGCCGAAAAGAACGGGCAGGGGCTTCCTGCTCGGTAACCCACGAACATGGGTAAGCGGGGCACCGACCCGCAACCCCCGGCTCAACGCCGGCGGTCCCCCATACGTCTAGAGCAGCAGCGCCGCTCCTGAATCGAACCTGCCTGCGGTGGGAGGTGTCGGCGGACCAGTCGGGGTTCGGTCCGGGCATGGCGATGGGGCCGGTGCAATACCCGGCCCCATCGCGGATCGGCGTCGTCGGCATGCTCCCGCTGTCAGCGTCTAGGCGATGAGATCTTCGCGTCCGGCATCTTTGAGGTCCTGGATGTAAATCGGAAACAGGAACTTGGTGCTGGGTACCAGCTTGAGTACCTTCATGATCTGGCCCTCAGCCTTGACGGTGCCCTTCGTCAGAGCCATTGTCATGTTGAGCTTGCCCTGCCAGAACTTGTTCGCGTTCTCCGAACTCATCCGCAGCGTGGCGTTCGGTTCCACGCCGCCCTCCTCGACGCTGGAATAGACCTTGTTGTTGGGCATGTCGAGCACGACCTCACAGGCTGGATCGTGGCAGGAGACGAGCAGGACGGCGCCGGTGGCGGTGAGCTTGGGGCCGAGCTTTTCGTCCAGGTAGGCCTTCTCGAAGATGCCTCCGACGAACTTGCGCAGGTCGGTGGGGTCGGTGAATGCGGGCATGGTTCTCTGCTTTCTCTCTGATGGATGTCACTTTTGGTGGGGCGATTTTGCTGGAGCACACTTCGAGGTCGGATCCGAAATGATTGGGCTCAGTCGGCAATCCGTAGAGCCGCGACCGGGCACAGCTTGACCGCCGTTTCCACCTTCCGGCGAAGGGCCTCGCCGGGAGAGTCGTCCAAGACGACCACCTCGTCGCCCTCGTCGTTGAGTTCGAAGACTTCGGGGGCAGCGATGACGCACTCGCCGTGCCCTTCGCACCGGTCGTAGTCGACGTGGATGTCCATGGGCCGGTTTTCCCTTCGTCGGCACAGGTGGTTCGGGGGCACCCGGTGGGTGGAATGGGTCCAGCTCACCGAGCCGTGATGATGTTTTGAATGTGTGGATCGGTCCGAGCCTGGGCTAGCGCACTGAGACGTTCGCCCGCGACACCGGAGACGGGGCGACCGACCGCAGGCGCCTCCGGAGGAGGCCTACAAGCAGTGCCAGCACGCCGAGGAGGAACAAGACGATCGGTGTGACCACGCTGATCAGGTTCAGCTGAATGCTTTGGGACTTGGCAGAGGCTGCTGCGTCGCTGATCGACTGGTCGGTGAGTGCAGCGTCGATGGACAGGACGGACAGGACGGGAAACAGCTGGCCGCCGATCTCCACATTCGCGAGGATCTCCTGATTCAATTGCGCATCGATCGGCGATCCCAAGGTCTGGTCGGCGGCGAGGTTGATGCGGGTGGCTGCGGTGTAGGTGAAGGGCACCGGATCGGCTAGCTGCCCCAGCGCACCTCCGAGGCTCTGCTGCACATCTGCTGGAAGCAGGCGCGTGAGTGATCCGACGAGCGCCTTGGGCAGTGCCGGCGGCAACGTCCCCGCGATCGCGGGATCACGCAGGATGCCCTTCGCTTCCACCGAGTAGTTGAGGACGTCGCGTCCGACGACCGTGCCCGAGTCGAGGTAGGTCATCGGGACCGTGGTTCTGGTCGTAGCGTCGTAGTACTTGTAGCTCGCCGACGGGTCCGGTTGCAGCGGAAGAGCGATGGTCATCCCGCTGTGAGGTTCGATCCCCTCGCCTGCGTCGCTGTTCGTCGCGTCCATCGTCTTGCGGTCGAGGGCGTAGGTGTGGTTGGACGGCACGGAGAGCCCGGCCGCCGCGAGGATGCTGTCGTCATGTGCGATCGCGGTGTCACCGTCGGTGCTCGATACGTAGATGTGCCGATCGATTGTCACGGGAACATCGGAAGCGATCATATTGGCGATGTCGCCGGTCTGCAGGGCTTCGGCGTTGAGCAACGTGCCGGTCCCCTCGTACACGGGATTGACATCGAGGTCGCCGGGCAGTTTCGACAGCGTGGGCACCAGCACGAACCGCACCAGCGCGGCAAGAGCGATGAACAGCACGCCCACGGCCAGAAAGATCGTCGAAGAGCGTCTGACAAACATCGACCGGTCCTTCATATATTTGATCGGTAGGTGAGTACGTGCCCCGTCGCCATCGGGATGGACCGCCTCTCGGCCGCGTCGATTCGTTCATCCGTTGCATGGATGGCCGTGCGTCGGTTCGTCGGGTAACCCTCACCCGTGGTCACGGCGGAACACTGCCGAGAAACCATCCCTGCGGTCTAGGACTGTTCGCATATCCCGGTCGATCGCTTGAGAACCGAACCAGAATGCCGTGATTCCGGACACAACAACCGAAATTTTGCGACTGAGTACACAGCCGCGTTCGGTCGGTGCTTTGTTCACTGACCCGCACCGGTCCCGCGGTCCAGGACAACGGCCGCATTACTGCCGCGTTCGTCCCGACATCCTGACGCCGAAACCATTTCGGCACAACACCACCCGACACTGGGTGCGTCGAAGGCCGCCAGCGCGCCGAACTGGAAGGGACGGGCCCGTGTGATGGACCGCTTTGATTGCGCGATCGCGGAGTTCGCCTGCCGATGGTTGCCATTCGGCACTGCTCCGCCTGAGGAACTGCTCACCCAATTCGGTATGACGAGTGTGAGATACGAATGGCAGCTCGACCGGATTCTGGATGACTGTCCCTTGCAGATACCCCTCGACGTCAGACCCACACTCTGACTGCACCTCGCTGAACGCACAGCAGCAGCACCGGCACGAGCGGCGGCTTGGCGGTCTCGGACATGGGCCGCACCCGGCCGACAGCTACGGCTTAGCTGACAACTCAACACGAATGAGAAGGTTTCTCATGAATGCTCCCGAACCGATCGTCGTGGTCGACGGGGCGCGGACCCCGATCGGCAGCTTCGGTAGCGCGTTGAAGGACGTGCCCGCGCACGAACTCGGCGCGGCCGCGGCCAAAGCCGCACTCTCGCGCGCCGGGGTGTCGGGCGAGGACATCGACGAGGTCGTGATGGGCTGCATCGGCCAGGTCGGGTCCGACGCCTACAACGCCCGCCGCGTCGCGATCGCCACCGGCCTCCCTGAAAAGACGCCCGCCTACACCGTCAACCGGCTCTGCGGGTCCGGATTGCAGGCGGTGTGGTCGGCCGCGATGCAGATGCGGTGGGGCGGCGCGAGCATCACCCTCGCCGGCGGCGACGAGAGCATGTCGCGGATGCCGTTCTACGACTTCGGCGCGCGCGCCAGGTTCAAGCTCGGGGACCGCACACTGATCGATGGCACCGTCGCGATGCTGACCGACCCGTTCGGTGGTGTGCACATGGGCCGCACCGCCGAGGCGGTCGCCCGCAAGTACGACGTCAGCCGCGAGCAGCAGGACGAGTTCGCGGCCGAGTCGCAGCGCCGCGCCGCTGCGGCGGCCGCGAGGGCCGCTTTTGCCGAGGAGATCACCCCGGTCGAGATCGGGGGCCGGCGCCCGAAGACTGTTGAGGTCGACGAGCACCCCAAGCCCGACACCACCGTGGAAACCCTGGCGAAGCTGCGGCCGGCGTTCGAGGAGGGCGGGTCGGTCACGGCCGGGAACGCGTCCGGGATCAACGACGGTGCCGCCGCGCTGGTGCTGGCGACGCAGTCTGCCGCGCAGGAGAAGGGCCTGAGGGGGCTGGTCACGCTCGCCGCGGTCGCGACCGCAGCGATGGATCCGGGTCTGATGGGGTACGCCCCCGTCTTGGCGTTGCAGAACCTGTTCGAGCAGACCGGGACCACCCCGGGGGACATCGACGTGATCGAGCTGAACGAGGCCTTCGCGTCGCAGGCGGTCGCGGTTATCCGGGATGCGAAGCTGAACCCGGAGAAGACGAATCCGTACGGTGGGGCGATCGCGCTCGGACACCCGGTCGGAGCGACCGGTGCCATCCTGAGCCTGCGGGTCGCCAAGGACCTCGTCCGCCGCGACCTCGAC
>NZ_JAUIZP010000051.1:0-115231 GCF_041414735.1 Rhodococcus sp. GXMU-t2271 | reverse complement strand
CGAATCCGTACGGTGGGGCGATCGCGCTCGGACACCCGGTCGGAGCGACCGGTGCCATCCTGAGCCTGCGGGTCGCCAAGGACCTCGTCCGCCGCGACCTCGACCTCGGCATCGTCACCATGTGCATCGGCGGCGGCCAGGCCCTCGCCGCACTCTTCAAGCGCATCTGACCCCACCCGGGCGGCTGGCCTGGTCATCAAGGTCGGTCAGGACGGGGCCACCGCCAATCGCTCGGTCCCGCGTTCGAGCCCACCACCCGCCCTCAAACAGGAGTTCTGCGATGAACACCGTGATCGACAGATTGTTCGTCACCCCGATGTCATGGGTGCTAGCTGTGCCGATCGTACTGCTCGACCGACTGCTATCTCCAAAGCGGGCAGAGTTAGGGGACTGGAGCGAATCATGCACTCCCACAGCGAAATACTGACTGATACGTAAGGAACCGAAGGCCTCATTGCAGTCCTGATACCGAATTTGCTGCCTTCATGGGTCACCGACTGGCGACGCCACCGTCGATCGCCTGGCACCCATCCGTCTCTGCACCCATGGTGCCGCACGTCACCTAGTCAAACCACCCGGGATGGGGTTGTAGCGGGCACATCCCGTCGCGGTGGCTACGACGATTGCATCCCACGACTGGCGAGTGCTGCACCGACAATGGCGCAGAAAGCCACTTCCTCTTCCATAACGACCGACCACGATGCCCGTTCGGCTAGCCGCCGGCGAAGGGCGACAGCGCGTCGGCCACCGGCCCGGAGGCACGGTCGACTTCGCGGGTGAGTTCGGGTTCGATGAGGAAAGCGGCCACCGAGGAAAGCGGCCACCGACAGCACCTGCGCCATCTCGGCGCCGTGCCGGTCGATTAGGGGTCTTGAGGGTGCCCAGCACCGACGGCGCCAGCGCCACCGTCTCCTTCTTCACTCCGGTCGCGTCCGCCGCCGCCGCCGCGAAGCACCGCACCTCGATGCCCGTCACGGTCTCACCGGCCCGGCATCGAGTGCCGACTGAATCAAACCGGACCGTGCACACTCCTCGAGGACGGACAGGAACACCTGTTCCACTTCCGGGAGCGAGCTGACCGTGGCCAGACACTCGGTCAACGGCAAGGGGGCATACAGCAATGCCCGTGGCCGAGCGGTGGCGCTGATCGACTCGGCGAGGGCGCGGCTCGGCAGCACGCGTGCGTTCGGGCACTGTCCGAATCGGCGACCAGCAGCAGCCGGATGGCCGTCTCTTCCGTGATCTGGGCGATGCCGTCGGGCAGATCACGGGAAGGACGATAACCCTGCAAACGGTAATGGGGGAGCCCCGATCGGGATGCCCGGATTCTGCCTCTGTCACGGTTCTCGGCGTGCGACAAGTCGAGAGGGCGACAGCGCGGGAGGAGCAATGTACAAAAAACGCATCAGCAGTAGGGCACTATCCACTTCGCGCATGATTTCCCCTGCGGCTAGCCATGTTCCAGTGACTTGCGCCTCTTGTTCGGTAATGCTGAACAGTGTGGCGCAAAGCCGGTGATTCGGATCATGCTCGTGACATCGAACACAAGCCGACGCGGTCGGTGAGCCCGAAAAGCCAGATCACGCCATCCGCGCGGCCCACGCCTGACGCCATGCACTTGCAGCCGCAGGCGCATCGGCCGGGATACCGCCTTCTACTCAGTGGCAGGCTACGAAGGAGAAAGACGCATGAGTGACCCCCGTGACCGGTTCGACATCGCCCACCTGGCGCGAGTCGAGCTGCTGAGCCCCAAGCCCCAGGAAACCGAGGACTTCTTCACCCGGTTCCTGGGAATGTATGTCACCCACCGGGAGGGCCAGTCGGTCTATCTGCGCGGCTACGAGGACCCGTACCAGTGGAGCCTGAAGATCACCGAGGCCCCGCAGGCCGGCCTGGGACACGCGGCACTGCGCACCAGCTCCCCGGACGCCCTCGAGCGCCGCGCCCACTCCCTACACGAGGGCAACGTCGACGGCGCTTGGAGGGAGGACGAGTACGGCTACGGAAAGACCTTCGCGTACCAGTCCCCCGACGGGCACAACCTCGAGCTGCTGTGGGAGGTCGAGAAGTACCAGGCCCCGCCCGAACTGCGCAGCAAGATCCTCACACGCCCGTCGAAGAAGCCGCTGCAGGGCATCCCCGTCAAGCGCATCGATCACCTCAACATCCTCTCCAGCGACGTCACCGCCGTGAAGAACTCGTTCGAGCGGCACTTGGGCTTCCAGACCCGTGAATGCGTCGTCGACGGCGAGGTCGAGATCGGTGCCTGGATGAGCACCAACCTGCTCGGGCACGAAATCGCTTGCCTGCGCGACGCACAGGGTGAGCGCGGCAAGCTGCACCATGTCGCGTTCTACTACGGTACCGGCCAGCACAACCTCGATGCCGTGGAGATGTTCCGCGACTACGACATCCGGATCGAGGCCGGGCCGGACAAGCACGGCATCACCCAGGCACAGTTCCTGTATGTGTTCGAGCCCGGTGGAAACCGCGTCGAGCTCTTCGGCGAACCGGGGATCCTGCAGCTCGAGCCGGACTACGAGACCCGTACGTGGCTGATGGAGGACATCGACACCGGCCTGGCCATCGGTGGCGCCAAGCTGCCGTTCGAGACCTACTTCACTTACGGCACACCGTCGAAGCTGTCGGTCGAGGACCACATCGAGGCCTATCTCGCCGGTCCGCCGGCTGACGCCATCGATGCCGTGCCCGACGCCGTCGAGCACTCCTCCACCACCGCTAACGCACCGGTGTCCTGAGCCCGTGGGGGTGTGATCCAGGCTCGACCACACCCCCCACGCCCCTAGTCCGCTGTGCCGCTGATCGGCACACTCGGCTTGGATTCACGGGAGCTTGCTCACACAACGACCGTGACGAGCACACCGCGAGATCGCGAGTCGACATTTCACCGGCCCGGCTTCACACACGGCGCACCGGCGCCGTAGGCAACTTGCGCCCGCCTCCGCCCCGGTGGGCTCGAAAGCATAAGGAGCATAATGACTTCCACCCCAAGCTTCATCGAAGACATCACCATCGAGGAGCTCGAGGCCGATCCATACCCGTTCTATGAGCGCCTGCGAAAAGAGGCGCCGGTCGCCTTCGTTCCTGCCCTCGGGATGTACATCGTCTCCACCAAAGAACTGTGCGCCGAAATCGCCAAGGACGATGCCAACTGGCCGGCAGTGATCTCCGCGGCCGGTGGTCGCACCTTCGGCCCCCAGGCGCTGCTGAACACCAACGGCGATGAGCACCGCAATCTGCGGGACATGGTCGAGCCGCACCTGCAGCCCTCGGCGGTGGACAAGTACATCGACGACCTCGTGCGCCCGTTCGCCCGCCAGCGCATCGCCGAATTCGAGGACGACGGCCACGCAGACATTGTGGCGGCCTACTGCGAGCCGGTGAGTGTGCGGGCGTGCGGTGACCTCCTGGGCCTCGACGACGTCAGCACCGACAAGCTGCGTGAGTGGTTCCACAAGCTGAGCGTGTCGTTCACCAACGCTGCGGTCGACGACAACGGCGAATTCGCCAATCCCGAGGGCTTCGTTCCCGGCGACGAGGCGAAGGCCGAAATCATCGCCCATGTCGATCCCAAGATCGACAAGTGGATCGCCGAGCCCGACCACACGGCGATCTCGCACTGGTTGCACGACGGTATGCCCGAGGGCCAAACCCGCAGCCGCGACGTCATCTATCCCAACCTGTATGTCTTCCTGCTCGGGGCCATGCAGGAGCCCGGTCACGCGATGGCCACCACCTTGGCCGGCTTGTTCAGCCGCCCCGACCAGCTCGAGCGCGTTGTCGACGATCCGACCCTGATCCCCCGGGCCGCTTCCGAAGGCATGCGGTGGGTCGCCCCGATTTGGTCTGCCGTGGTCAAGCGGGCCGCGCATGAGGTCACGGTGGGAGGGGTCACCCTTCCCGAGGGCTCGATCGTCATGCTGTCGTACGGGTCGGCCAACCAGGACGAGAACGCCTACAACGCACCCACTAAGTACGACCTCGACCGGCCCCTGGTGCCGAGCATGACGTTCGGGGGTGGGAAGCATGCGTGTGCGGGTACCTATTTCGCCAACGCGGTCATCCGTATCGCGCTGGAGGAGCTTTTCGAGGCAATCCCGAATCTGGAACGCGACGAATCCCACGAGGTGGATTTCTGGGGGTGGGGATTCCGCGGACCGAAGCAATTGTTCGTCAAATGGGAAGTGTAACGGAACTCGATTTCCGTCTCCCCGAGTCGCCACGCGCCCGAAGCGGCCGGAATCCGCTGATCCCGGGGTCATTGAAAATGAATTGGAGCACTGCCGGAAATGTCTGAAAAATATTCGGTCCGTATACAAGGAAAGAATGCGGACATTGCCGTCGAGGAGAACCAATCCATTCTCGATGCCGCCCTGCGGGCCAACGAGTGGCTCCCGCACTCGTGCACCCAGGGAACCTGCGGGACCTGCAAGTTGAAGGTCCTGTGCGGCGAGGTCGATCACCACCAGTCCCCGGAGTACACCTTGACCGCCGAGGAACGGGCCGATGGACTGGCGCTGGGCTGTATAGCAACTCCACGTTCGAATCTGACCGTCGAGCCGTTGGGCAACGCCGGCGACGACGGAGTGCCGCACTATCCGCTGCGGGACTATGAGGGCACGGTGGTGGTGCTGGAGGACATCGCCGCCAACACGCGCCGCCTGGTGGTCGAGTTGGACACCCCGATGGCGTTCAACGCTGGTCAGTACGCAGAACTGCTCGTACCCGAGCACGGGGTGGCGCGCCAGTACTCGATGGCCAATCCCCCTACCGAGACCCGACGACTGGAGTTCCATGTCAAGCTCACCGTGGGTGGTCTTTCCACCGACGGGTGGATCTTCAGCTCCATGGTGGTCGGCGAACGGATCTCGTTGCGCGGTCCTCTAGGACAGTTCAATCTGGTCAACAAGCAGGATGAACCGGCCATCTTGATCGGCGGTGGGACAGGTCTCGCGCCGCTGAAGTCGATCGTCCAACAGGCATTGGCCGAGGATCTCGTCCCCGAGCTGTTCCTCTACCACGGTGGTCGGCGCCGGGAGGATCTCTACGACGTCGAGTACTTCCGGGAGCTCGAACGCCGGTACCTGCACTTCCACTACCGTCCCGCCCTGAGTGAGGAGCAGTGGGACGGAGCGATAGGACTGGTCACCGATGTCGTGATCGGCGATTTCTCCTCGTGCAAGGGGATGAGCGCCTACCTGTGCGGGCCGCCGGCCATGGTTGAAGCCGCCGTCAAGGCGCTCAAGCGCAGGCGGATGGCACCCCGCCTGATTTTCCGGGAAGAATTTGCGATCACGCCGGCAGCAACCGCGGCGCCGGCAGTGCCCTGACTGTCCGTGGCGTCACTCGTCCGGACGGTTCCGGAACAAGGCCGACCGACAAAGCCCGTCGCAGCGAGTATGAAGGTCGCCGCGACGGGCTTTGTCGGCCAACAAGCGCCACGCTCACCGGAACGGCACCGTACGAAGGTCCTCGGAAGGGCTGGACCCGAATGCTGCCTTGTACTCTCCAGCGAACCGTCCGACGTGCAAGAACCCCCATCGCCGAGCGATTTCGGTGACTCCGACCGCGTAGGGATCGGCGTTGAGCAACTCCTTGCGTGCATGCTGCAACCGGATGAGTTTCAGCTGCCGCATCGGCGTCGTACCCAACGAGGTTTGAAACCCCAATTGCAGCGCCCGGACGCTGACCCCGACGTGCCGGGCCACCTGGGCCACCGTCATCGGCTCCTGGGCGTGCGCTTCCATGTAGTCGATGGCCAGGCGAACCAGTCCAGGTAGGGCAGGCTTGGGGGCGTACAACCGACCCCGATAGTCGTGCTCCGCAGCGACGAGCAGCCCACTCATCAGGCATTCGGCCATCGGGGCCGCGACGATCGGGTGAAGGGCGAGCGCCTCGGGACTATCAAGCTGATGGGACAATCCTTCCACCAGTGACAGCCACTGACGGCCGACGACCGTGTCGAGGTCGAGATCGACGTCGAAGATGATCGGGTTGACCACGGTGATGCCCAGCCGCGCAGCCAACTGGTCCTCGAGCGCACGGCGATCGATCTTCAAGGCAAGCACGGGAGTCGGATATGGTGATGCCCACCCTCGCAAGACGGTTCGCTGATCGCAGCGATACACCGCGGCGTGGTGGGGGGTGGCGACGGTTCGCGCCCGGCCGGAGCCGGTCGCCAGTTCCCCGCGCATGGGGATGTTGACCTGGTACGCATCCTTCAACTCGTTGGTGTAGATCTCCACTTCGGTGGAGTAATCCAAACGGCCGAGGGTCACCGGTCCGAACGTCGCTGCTGTCATCCGCATCTGAAATTTGTGTTCGTCGCCGAGCACCCGTACTTCGTGCGGGTAATAGAGCTTGCTGCCGATGTCCCGGGCTTCGTCGACGTCGTCCGAGCGAAACGTCATCGTTCCGGATTCTCGGCACTCGATCACTTGCGCTTTTTTCTCATACATTTCTGAATGGATCTCCGTCATTCACCCGTGCGCAAACTGGCTGCTTTTCTGCGCTCACAGGATAGCGCAGCATGTGACCTGAATCATACGCTCGATGAGAAACAGCCCACAGTTCCGATGCCCCCATTGGAGGAGTCGAATGACCGTCGATCATGCCCCGGAGGGCCTCAAGAGCCCAACCGGATGTCCGGTCTCCAGAATGGCCGCGGGGTTCGATCCATTTCAAGGCCCCTATCAGGTAGACCCGTCTTCTTCGCTGAGGCAGGCGCGCGCCGAGGAGCCGGTGTTCTACAGCCCCTTGCTCGACTACTGGGTGGTCACCCGCTACGAAGACATCAAGCAGATCTTCAAGAACCCCGCGGTGTTCTCACCGCGGATCACCCTCGATCAGATCACCCCGATCAGCGACGAAGCCCTGCAGATCCTCGGCAGCTACCAGTTCGCCCCCGGCCCGACCATCGTCAACGAGGACGAGCCGATCCACACGCAGCGGCGCCGCCTGCTCATGCAGCCGTTCGAAGCCGACAACGTCGCCACGTTCGAGCCGAAGATCCGTCAGGTCGTCAACACCTACCTCGACCGGGTCATCAAGACCGGTCGCGCCGACCTCATCGACGATCTGCTCTACGAGGTGCCCTGCATCGTCGCCCTGATCTTCCTGGGGGTCCCGGACGAGGACATCGAAACCTGCCGCCACTTCGGCATGCAGCAAACGTTGTTCACCTGGGGTCATCCCGACGGTGAGGAACAGGTCCGCGTCGCCACCGGCATGGGCAAGTTCTGGAGGTTCGCCGGCGGACTGGTCGAAAAGCTGAAGGCGGACCCCGACGCCAAGGGCTGGATCCCGCACGCGATCGAGATGCAGCGCCAGCATCCCGACCTGTTCGACGACAACTACCTCCAGAACATCATGATGAGTGGCGTCGTCGCCGCCCACGAAACGACCACCAACGCCACCGGCAACGCCTTCCGCACCCTGCTCGAAAACCGCAGTGCTTGGGAGCAGATCTGCGCCGATCCCACACTCATTCCCAAGGCCGTCGAGGAGTGCCTGCGCTACAGCGGATCTGTCGTCGCCTGGCGCCGTATGGCGGTGACCGACACCACCGTCGGCGGTGTCGACATCCCGGCGGGTGGGCGCCTGCTCATCGTCACCGCGTCAGCGAATCGCGACGACGACATCTTCCCGGAGCCGGACGAGTTCGACATCCACCGTGGAAACGCGCGCCGGCACTTGACTTTCGGGATCGGTAGCCATACCTGTCTCGGTGCGACACTGGCACGGCTGGAGATGAAGATCTTCCTCGAAGAGACCTCCCGCCGTCTTCCGCACATGTCGCTCGTACCGGGACAGGAATTCACCTACCTGCCCAACACCTCTTTCCGAGGCCCCGAGCACGTACTGGTCGAGTGGGATCCCCAGCAGAATCCCGTCCCGGCCGACCGCCCCTGACAACATCGACCAGACAGGACATCATGTACCGCGTCACCATTGTCTACAATCAGCCCACCGATCCGGCGGCATTCGACGAGTACTACGCCACCAAGCATCTCCCGCTGGTACGAGAGATACCGAACGTGAAGAAGTTCGCCGTCGGCAAGTGCGATCCGCTCGATGGCAATCCCCCCGCTGCCTATGCGCTCGCCGAGCTGCGCTTCGAGTCCAAAGACGAGGCCGGGCAAGCTTTTGCCTCACCGCAAGGACAGTCCGCGGCAGGAGATGTCGCGAACTTCGCCACCGGTGGGATCTCGCTGCTGTTCAGCAACGAAGACACTGTTCTGCCCTGACCCGCCCGTGGGGGGGGGGGGGGGGGGCCCCCCCCCCCCCCCCCCCACGTCACCACCGCTTCATTTCGCGAAAGAGAGATGACGTGCCTACCGTCACTTACGTCGACCCCGATGGAACCAAGCACGAGGTCGAAGTCGCCCCGGGCAAGAGAGTCATGCAGGCCGCCATCGCGGCCGGAATCGACGGCATCGTCGCCGAGTGCGGGGGCCAGGCCATGTGCGCGACGTGCCACGTCTACGTCGAAACCCCGTGGGCAGAGAAGTTCCCTCCGGTCTCCGAGGAAGAAGACGAGATGCTCGACGATACCGTCAGCCCGCGCACCGACGCCAGCCGGCTCTCGTGCCAGCTCGTCGTCACCGACGAGGTCGACGGCCTGATCGTCCGCCTGCCGGAGGACCAGGTATGAGTACCCCCCGAGTCGTGGTGGTCGGATCGGGACAGGCCGGCTTCGAGGCAGCGGTCAGTCTCCGCGGGCACGGCTTCGACGGAGCCATCTCCATCATCGGCGACGAGAGCGGCGTTCCATACCAGCGCCCGCCGCTGTCGAAGGCCTATCTGCACTGTGAGCCTGATCGCGACTCGCTTGCATTGCGTCCGGCCCAGTACTTCGCCGATCACGGTATCGAGTTGCGGTGCGGCAAACCCGTGGTGCGACTTCATCGGATCGATCGACGAGTGGAACTGGTGGACGGTTCCACGGCCGAATACCATCACCTGATCCTCGCCACCGGTGCGCGCAATCGCCGCCTGCCCGTCCCCGGGTCAGACGCCGCCGGCGTCTATTATTTGCGCACCGCCGTCGAGGCCGAGGCGCTGACTGCACAGATGAAGGCGTGTTCGTCGCTCGTGGTCATCGGCGCCGGATTCATCGGTTTGGAGGTCGCTGCCGCCGCCCGTAAGAACGGACTGTCCGTCACCGTCGTGGAGGCGATGGCCCGTCCGATGGCCAGAGCGTTGACCGAAACGATGTCACAGTTCTTCTCCTCCCTTCACGCCGCCCACGGCGTCGATCTGCGGCTGTCGACCGGAGTCGAGCGGATCGTGGTGGACGACGGACACGCCCGGGGGGTGATCACCAGTGACGGCGAGACGATCCCCGCCGATGCCGTCGTCGTCGGAATCGGCGTTGTCCCCAATACCGAAGTGGCCGAGCAAGCCGAGCTACGGGTCGCCAACGGCATTGTTGTCGATGCGCACCTTCGTACCTCGGATGAGCGGATTTCCGCCATCGGCGACTGCGCAGCGTTTCCCGGGGTGAGCGACGAAGGGCTCGTCCGACTCGAGTCGGTCCAGAATGCGGTCGACCAAGCCCGCTGCATTGCGGCACAACTCACCGGTACCGAGACGGCGTACCGCAGTGTGCCGTGGTTCTGGTCGGAGCAGTACGAGGCCAAGTTGCAGATTGCCGGGCTGACCACCGGCACCGATACCAGTGTCGTTCGAGGATCGGTCGCGGACGGCGCCTTCTCCGTCTTCTGTTTCCGGCAGGGGCGCCTGCTGGGTGTCGAATCGGTGAACAAGCCGCGGGACCATATGGCAGCGCGCAAGATGCTGGCCTGCACGATGCCACTCACACCGGAACAAGCCCGTGACGTTAACTTCGATCTCAAACATGCTCTGTCACAGTGCCAGTCACAGACCCATCGCCCTGCCGCCCCTCCCTCCCCGCTGTCGTCGGTCGGTTGACGAAAGGAATGACATGTCCACCGAAGACCGTGAACTCCTCGAGCTCGCCCGCATCTGGCTACCGTATGGTGGTCCACCCGTCGGGGAGATCCTCGTTCGCTTCGGGATGAGCACAACACGGTTCTACGAGAACATCGCTCGCATCCTCCGCAGCCAGGTTCCCATTCGGCTGTCCCCTTCCGAGCGGGAACAGATCGAACGAACCGCCGTGAGGTAGCCGGGGCTCAGGTCGCGGCGGGATAGGGCGCGTCCCGGCTCGACCCTGAATCGAGCTGGACGGCGGAGCCCGAGGCTCGGGTGCACTGTCCATCGGGAGAGGCCGGTCTGATCGTTCGACCAGTTCGCCGGCATGTCGGCACGTCTTACGGTGGATCCGGCTACGACCGATGAAGGCCAGCGAGAACAGGTGCGATCGATGACTATACGAGGTGCTCACGTGTGTGAGGCGAAGCCAACCGTGGGACATGTTCCGTTGGCACAGCTTTACCATCGGGGTGGATACCGATCGGAGACCACAGCAGTGAGCCGACCGACGGAACGGTCCTGCAGTGGGTAGCCGCTTTCGGATCGACCGCGTCCGCAATCGACGATCACGGCGCTCTGGGCAGTTCCTGACCGAGCGCAACGAGACGAACGTGTGGCTGGTCGGCGACGACCGGGACGTGGTGGTCGTCGATGCGGGTGGTCGAGCCACCGACATCGCCGACGCGGTCGGTGACCGATGTGTCACCGCGGTGATCTGCACCCAGGGTGGCCGGGCCCACGTCTCGGCCGCGGTCGACGTGGGCGTGGGACTGTGTGCTCCGATCCTGCTGCATCCGGCCGACCACGCGTTGTGGCAGGCGGTGCACGGGCAGCGTCGCTATTGGCGACTCGACGACGGGCAGCGCATCGCCGTCGCCGGTGACGAGATCCGGGTGCTGCACACTCCGGTCGCCACGCCCGGGTCGGTGTCGTTGCATCTTCCGCACCTGGGCGTGGTGTTCACCGGCGACGTCCTCCGGCACGGGTGTGAAGCGCCCGGACACACCCCGACGCCGAGCACGGCGCCCGGGCCACTGTCGGCGTTACCGGCCGACACCCGAGTTCACCCCGGCCACGGCGACAGTTTCCTTCTCGGCGAGGCGTTCTCGTCGACCGATCGATGGGTGCGACACAGCGCATGACGAACACTACGGACCGGCACCTCTTCGACGAGAACGACATCCAGATCACCGACCCCAAGTCCTACGCGGCCGGGGTGCCCGCGGTGCTGGTGTCGCTGCGTCGTGGTCTCGAGCAGATGGGCCCGCTACGCACCGCCCGCACCCTGGCCCGGCTGAACCAGCGGCACGGCTTCGACTGCCCGGGGTGCGCCTGGCCGGAGACCCCGGGGCATCGCAAGGCCGCGGAGTTCTGCGAGAACGGCGCCAAGGCCGTCGCCGAAGAGGCCACCACCCGGAAAGTCGGCCCGGCGTTCTTCGCCGCCCATTCGATTCCGGAGTTGCTCGCGCAGACGGACTTCTGGCTCGGGCAGCAGGGCCGGCTGACACATCCGATGATCATCCGACCGGGCGGGGGGCACTACGAGCCGATCGGCTGGGACGAAGCCTATGCGGTGATCGCCGAGCACCTGCGTGCCCTGCCGAGCCCGGACGAGGCGATCTTCTACACCTCCGGCCGCACCTCCAACGAGGCGGCATTCGTCTACCAGCTGATGATCCGGTCCTTCGGCACCAACAACATGCCGGACTGTTCGAACATGTGCCACGAATCCTCCGGCACCGCCCTGACCGAGACCATCGGCATCGGCAAGGGCTCGGTGTCGGTCACCGACCTCGAAGACGCCGACCTGATCCTCATCGCCGGCCAGAATCCCGGCACCAACCATCCCCGCATGCTCTCCGTGCTCGAGAAGGCCAAGGCCAACGGCGCCACGGTGATCGCGATCAACCCCCTGCCCGAGGCCGGGTTGCTGCGGTTCAAGGACCCGCAGAAGGTGAACGGCGTGCTCGGTGACGGCGCACAGATCGCGGACGAGTTCCTGCAGATCCGCATCGGCGGGGATCAGGCCCTGTTCCAAGGCCTGGCCAAGCTGCTGCTCGAGGAGGAGGACCGTCGGCCGGGCACCGTGCTCGACCGCGAGTTCCTCGACAGCCGGTGTGCCGGGTTCGAGCAGTGGGCCGAGCACATCCGGGCCGTCGACCTCGCCACGGTGCTCGAGGCGACCGGCCTGACGCGCGAGCAGATCGAACAGACCGCCCGCGCCCTGATCGCCTCGAACGCCACCATCGTGTGCTGGGCGATGGGCCTGACCCAGCAGACCCACGGTGTGGCCACCATCGAGGACGCGGTGGCCTTGTTGCTCATGCGGGGGATGATCGGCAAACCCGGAGCGGGGGTGTGCCCGGTGCGCGGGCACTCCAACGTCCAAGGCGACCGGACGATGGGGATCTGGGAGAAGATGCCCGAGTCCTTCCTGCAGGCTCTGGACGACGAGTTCGGCATCCGCAGTCCCCGCAGGCACGGCCTCGACGCGGTCGATTCGATCCGCGCCATGCGCGACGGCGCCGCGCACGTGTTCATGGCGATGGGTGGCAACTTCCTCTCCGCGACCCCGGACACCGATGTGACCGCCGCCGCGCTGCGCAACTGCGCGCTGACGGTGCAGATCTCGACCAAACTCAACCGCAGCCACCTCGTGCACGGGCGCACCGGGATCATCCTGCCCTCGCTCGGCCGCACCGACAAGGACGTCCGCAACGGCCGCAAACAACTGGTGTCGGTGGAGGATTCGATGTCGGTGGTGCATCTGTCCCGCGGTGGCCTGACGCCGGCCGGCGAACAGTTGCGCAGCGAGGTCGCCATCGTCTGCGAGCTCGCGCAGGCATTGTTCGGACCGGATCACCCGGTGCCGTGGCGCGGGTTCGCCGACGACTACGACGCCATCCGCGACGCCATCGCCCGCGTCGTGCCCGGGTTCGACGACTTCAACACCCGGGTCCGCCGACCGGACGGGTTCGTCCTGCCGCACCCACCCCGCGACGAGCGCCGCTTCCACACCGCCACCGGAAAGGCGAACTTCGTCGTCAACGACCTCGACTGGGTACCGGTGCCCGAGGGCCGGCTGATCCTGCAGACCCTGCGCTCCCACGATCAGTACAACACCACCATCTACGGCCTCGACGACCGCTACCGCGGCGTCAAGGGCGGCCGGCGGGTGCTGTTCGTCAACGACCGCGACCTCGAGTCGTTCGGCTTCGCGGCGGGCGACCGGGTGGACCTGATCTCCGAATGGCCCCGCCCCGACGGCACCGTCGAAGCGCGCCGCGCCGACGACTTCCGGCTCGTCCCCTACCCCACCCCGGTCGGCAACGTCGCCGCCTACTACCCCGAAACCAACCCCCTGATCCCGCTCGACCACGTCGCCCGCAAGTCCAACACCCCCGTGTCCAAGGCCGTCACCATCCGCCTCGAAGCCCACACCCCTCGGCGCGAGGGTGCCGCGGCACCGGGCACGGCGCCCGGCCGGCCTTCCCCGGATCACCCGGGCGAGGCGAACTGGTGCACCGGAGCGTCGCATGGGACGAGTAACCACCCGCACCCGCATCACCCGCATCCACGCGAACCGACAGTCGACACGCCCGGATACCGTGGTCGTCGAAGAACCCCTCGAACTCCGGGTCAACGGCACCGCGCTGGCGGTGACCATGCGCACCCCCGGCTCCGACATCGAACTCGCCCAAGGCTTCCTGCTCACCGAAGGCATCGTCGGCGACCGCGGCGACATCGCCGCGATCCGCTACTGCCACAGCACCGACGAGAACGGCCGCAACACCTACAACGTCCTCGACATCGACCTCGCCCCCGGCGTCGCACTGCCCGAGACCGGCATCGAGCGTAACTTCTACACCACCTCCTCCTGTGGGGTGTGCGGCAAGGCCTCCCTCGACGCGATCCGCCAACGCACCCGCCACGCCCCGGCCGACGACCCCGTCGTCGTCGACCCCACCGCCCTGTCGGGCATGCCGCACACCCTGCGCGAGGCGCAGAAGGTGTTCGACCGCACCGGCGGCCTGCACGCCGCCGGCCTGTTCACCGCCACCGGTGACCTGCTCGCCCTGCGCGAGGACGTCGGCCGGCACAACGCCGTGGACAAGATCGTCGGCTGGGCCACCGAAAACCACCGCATCCCCGCCCGGGGAACGGTCCTGCTCGTCAGCGGCCGCGCCTCCTTCGAACTCGCCCAGAAGACGGTCATGGCCGGCATCCCCGTCCTCGCCGCCGTCTCCGCACCGTCCTCACTCGCCATCGACCTGGCTGACGAATCCGGGCTGACCCTGGTCGGTTTCCTGCGCGAGGACACCATGAACATCTACACCCACCCTCATCGAATCGGGGTGTGAGCAATCCGCAGGGTGCCCGTCCCCTCCGGGGAGCACGTGAAGGCCGCCGCGCCGCGCTCGTCGCACGGGCGCGAGCGGGCTGTTGTGGTGGCGAGCGGGCGGTTCCTGAGCCCTCCCCTCGCGGTTCGCCGCGAAATCCACCCGCTCGACGCGGGATGTACCCGCTCGACGTCCCGGGTGCTCGCCATTCAGCATTCGGAACTGAAACGTTCGGAACTGCAATAGGGTATCGGCTGCACTCCCGCTGGGCATCCGAGGTTCCGTCCTCGGATTCGAGAACCCGAGGACGAGGCATGACCGACGCAGTGGACGAGACGGCACGGCTCGCGAGCACCTTCGACGACGCGAGCGGCGACTTCGACCGGCTCACCCCGACGGTGTGGGGCCCGGCCGGGCAGGCGCTGGTCTTCCAGCTCGGGCCCGGTCCCGGCGCGACGGTGCTGGACGTGTGCTGCGGCGCCGGCGCCTCGGCGCTGCCCGCCGCCGCGGCGGTGGGACCGACCGGCCGGGTCCACGCGATCGACGTCGCCGACGACCTGCTCGAGCTCGGCCGGCTCGCCGCCGCCGAACGGGCGCTGCAGAACATCGACTTCGTGTGCGCCGACGCCACCACGTGGGAACCGCCCTCCACGGTCCCGGAAGCCGGATACGACGTGCTCGCCATCTCCTACGGGGTGTTCCTGCTGCCCCACATGGATGCCGCGTTCGATCGTCTGGTGGGCCTGGTGCGGCACGGCGGCCGGATCGGTGTGACCGTGTGGCGGGCCGGGGCGATGGAGGAGATCAGCGCGACGCTGTTCGACGTCGTCGGCCGGCGCAACCCGGCGGTGGCGGGCCGGCCGTCGCTGCGGAAGCGGACGCCGCTGCGGGCGATCGATCTGCCGCGCACCCTCGAGGCGTGGCTCGCGGCCGCCGGCACCCACTCGGTGGAGGTACGCACCCTGTCGAACCTGCTGCCCGCCACCGACGAGCTGTGCTGGGCGCTGGTGACCGGGTCGGGCCTGCGGGCGGTCCTGGCCGGGCTCGACACCGACGCGGTCGCCGCGGTGCGCGCCGAATTCCTCGCGGCCGTCACCGAGCGCGGCATCCACACGATCGACGCGACGACCCTCGTCGGGACCGCCACGGTCCGGCGACCCCCCGCGACGGTGTGACCGGTCGAATCGGACCGGGGTCCCACCTGAGAGACTGGACGGCATGACCTCCGCTGCCTCGTCCGACGACCGTCGGTATGTACTGTCACTGGGCTGCCCCGACGCCACCGGCATCGTCGCCCGCATCTCGACCTTCCTCGCGGACGTGGGCGGCTCGATCGTCGAAGCCGGCTATCACGCGGACCCCGACAGCGGTTGGTTCTTCACTCGGCAGGCCGTGCGCGCCTCGTCCATCCCGCTCGGCCTCGACGAACTGCGCGACCGATTCTCGGCCGTCGCGGCGGAACTGGGCCCGGAGACCGAATGGACGCTGCAGGACACCGGCGAGACCAAGCGGGTGGTGCTCCTCGTCAGCAAGGAAGGCCACTGTCTGCACGACATCCTCGGCCGGGTGGCCGCCGGGGAACTGAACGCGGAGATCTGCGCAGTCGTGGGGAACCATCCCGACCTCGAACGGGTGACCCGCCGGCACGGCATCGACTTCCACTACGTGTCCTTCCCCAAGGACCCGGAACAGCGCGGGCCCGCGTTCGAGCAGGTGCGCAAGCTCGTCGACGTGCACGATCCGCACGCCGTCGTGTTGGCGCGGTTCATGCAGATCCTGCCGCCCGAGCTGTGCGAGCACTGGGCGGGCCGGGCGATCAACATCCACCACAGCTTCCTGCCGTCGTTCATCGGCGCACGCCCCTACCATCAGGCCTTCGCGCGCGGCGTGAAGCTGATCGGCGCGACGTGCCACTACGTGACCCCCGAGCTGGACGCCGGCCCGATCATCGAGCAGGACGTGGTGCGCGTCGGTCACGCCGACACGGTCGGCGACATGGTGCGCCTCGGCCGCGACGTCGAGAAGCTGGTGCTGGCCCGCGGTCTGCGCTGGCACCTCGAGGACCGGGTGCTGGTGCACGGCAGCAAGACCGTCGTCTTCAGCTGACGTCCCGTTCCGGGGCGCGCCCGTCACCCGACCGTGACGGTGCGGCTGTGCCAGCCGGTGGCGCCGTCGGGGATGGGCGGGCGACGCTGCTCGTCCTGCACCCGGCCCTCGCCGTCCGTCGCCCGCACCTCGAGCACGTGCGTACCGGGCGTCGCGTCCCACCGCCACGTCCACTGCCGCCACGTGTCGAGGGAGTACTCCTCGGCGAGCTCGGCGTCGTTCCAGGGGCCGCCGTCGACACGGACCTCGACGCGGTCGATGCCGCGGTGCTGTGCCCACGCGGTACCGGCGACGATCACGGGCCCGGGTTCGAGCCGGCCGAAGGCGGCGGGGACGTCGATGCGTGAGGCGGTCCGGACGGGCGCCTGCTCCGCCCAGCCGCGCTGCGTCCAGTAGGCCTCGGCCCGGTCGAATCGGGTCAGTTCCCAGTCGACGACCCACTTGGTGGCGGAGACGTATCCGTACAGCCCGGGCACCACCTGCCGGGCGGGATACCCGTGTTCGAACGGGAGCGGTTCGCCGTTCATCGCGACGGCGAGCAAGGCGTCGCGGCCGTCGAGGACGGCCGCGACGGGAGTCCCGCAGGTGAAGCCGTCGGCGCTGGTGGACAGGAGCATGTCGGCGCCGGCCCGGACCCCGGCCCGCGCGAGCAGGTCGCTCATCCGGTATCCGATCCAGCGGGCGTTGCCGGCCAGGTCACCGCCGACCTCGTTGGACACGCAGGTGAGGGTGAGGATCCGTTCGACGGGTTCGAACGCGGCCAGATCATCCCAGGAGAGTGTCACCTCCCGCTCGACCATGCCGTGGATGCGCAGCTGCCAGTCCGCGGTGCGCAACCGCGGCACCTGCAGCGCGGTGTCGATGCGGTAGAACTCCGCCGGCGAGGTGAGGAAGGGGGTCGCGCCGGGGACCGTCACCTCGGTGCCCGCCGGCACGGATGCGGCGGCCCGGGCCGGCCGCGGGACCAGGAACCGGGCACGGTCCTCGACCGCCCGCGCCAGCCGCTCGGTGAGGTGCCGGCCGGTGGCGCCGGCAGCCACGGCCACCGCAGCGGCGGTGCCGAGCACTGTGAGAAACCGGCGGCGCGGCCACGCCGGCGGGGTGGCCGTCCCGTCGTCGCGGACACCGGATGCGGCGAGCAGGCGGACGGCGTACTGGAGCAGCACCACGCCCGCGAGGGCGCCGACGACGGTGGGCAGCGCGTCGACGGCCGTGGCACCCGGCCGGCTCAGCGCCGCGTACGCGCCGACGGCGGCCAGGACCGCGATGACGGCGCCGCCGCGCGGGCGGCGGGGCTGTTCCAGCCGCCCCGCCACCACGGCGAGCACCGCAAGGATCACCGCCGTGCCGATGAACAACGCCGGCTTGTCCGACGTTCCGAAGGTGTCGATCGCGAACTCGCGGGCCCATGCGGGCGCGCGGTCCACGGTCGTGGCGCCGACGGCGTAGAACGGCGACGATGCGGGCCCGACCACTACCGCGAGCAGTTCGCCGACGCCGAGGACGACGCCGAACGACACCAGTCCGGCGAGGGCACGCGCGGCGCGGTGGCCCGACACGGTCACGGGTCCTTCTCCAGTGGATGGCACACGGGGGGTTCGGTGCCGCGGCCGCCGCGGATGGGAGCGTCAGGCGGTTGCCTGCACGGGCTCCCGTTCGGCGAGGTACAGCAGTTCGTCGTCGAACGCGTCGATCGCCTCGACCGAGCTCATGTGCCCGATCCCGTCGAGGACGACGAAGTGCTCGAGGTGGCCGGCGGCCTCGAGGGCCTCGGCGAGCCGGTGCGCGTGCACCGGCGGCGTGAGGCGGTCCGCGGTGCCGACCAGCACGGTGGTCGGGACGGTGAGGTGCTCAAGGCCCGTTCGGATGTCGATCGCGCTGAGCGCCGCCCCCCAGTTGCCACGGGCCCGGGGGGTGCAGCCGAGCACGATCTTCTCGCAGAACTCCACCTCGGCGGGGCTCGAGCCGGGTGCGAGCGCGACGTACTTCAGCGCGCGGGTGGTCAGGGGGGAGGCGACGAGCGGCAGGGCGGCGCCGAGGACACGCCGCGCGACGGGCTCCGGCACTCGTCCCAGCCGGGGCGGCAGCAGCGCGGCCTCGGCGAGCAGGCTGTCGGTGCCGGTGCTCGCGAGCAGCACTCCGGACGCCTTCTCCCGGACCTGTTCGGGGTGGCGGCCGGCCCACGCGATGATGCTCATGCCGCCCATGCTGTGCCCGGCGAGGACTGCCCTGCGGCCGGCCGGCACCGTCGCCGCGAGGACCGCTGCGAGATCGTCGGCGAGGACGTCGGGGCCGAAGGCCCGGGTACCGAGATCGCTGCGGCCGTGACCGCGCTGGTCGTAGGTGATCACCCGGTAGCGCCCGGCGAGTGCATTGATCTGCGGGATCCAGTAGTCGGCGTTGCACGTCCACCCGTGGCTGAGCACGATCGGGTCGGCGTCCGGATCGCCGTAGGCGCGGATGTGGAGGTGGGCACCGTCGTCGGTGGTGAGGTCGACGACGTCGGGGTCCAGCGTGGGCGGCGCGAGCAGCGCGTGCGGTGGCCGGTCGGCGGCGCGCACCACGGCGCGGCGACGGCGGGCGCGGTAGGCCACGAGTCCGGCGACGGCAGCAGCGCCGGCCACCCCGGCGATCACCAGCGTGGTCCTGCGGGACGGCTTCTTCACCTGTGTTGTTCTCCTGGTTGCTGGAACGACGGCCGTCGCGGGACGCGGCGGCCGAGGGACGGGTGCGCGATCACAGGACGTGGGCGCGGCGGAGCAGCAGAGTCGACGGTCCGCCGATCAGGCCCACGTCGTCGAGGAACTCGATCGTCCGCCGGGTGCCCTCACGGAGCCGGTCGTGGTAGTGCGTGTTCGTCCGCACCGCCGCCGTGGCCTCGGCGACGTCGAGCCCCGCGGCGGCATGGACGTCGTCGTGGACGAGACTCGTGACGACGAAGTACGCGGAGATGCCCAACTGCAGCCGGACACGCGCGCGGTCGGTGCGGGACAGGTGCCGTGTGCGGCGGACGATCTCTTCGCGCGCGTAGCGGATGTGCCGGGACTCCTCGACGACATGGATGCGGCTGACGGTGCGGGTGACGGGCTGGACCCGCTCGTCGCGCATGAAGTCGCGCTGCATCGCGTCGAGGATCTCTTCGGCGAACAGGGTTCCGCCGAATGCGAGCGCCCCACTCGCCGTGGCCTTGAACAGCCTGCCGCTCTCCCGGATCCAGCGCTTCGGCCGGTAGGACGGGATCCCGAAGTGCTGTGCCGCGCGCGCGAACATGGTCGAGTGGCGGCACTCGTCGGCAATCTCGGTGAGCCCGAACTGGACGTAGGCGGTGGCGGGGTCGCGGCGGTAGAGGTCGCGCACGAGCATCTGCATCAGGATCATCTCGAACCAGATGCCGGTGCCGGCGATGCTGGCGGCCTCGTGCTGGGTCAGGACGATTCGCTGCCGTTCGCTCATCGACTCCCACAGAGCGGTGCCGTAGAGGCTGCTCCATTCGGGGGTCATCCCGTACTTGTCGGCAGGGACGGGAGCGTCCCAGTCGATTTCGAGGGCCGGGTCGTAGGAGGAACGTGCGGCGGAGGCCAGCAGTCGTTCGGCGGTGTCCTCACGGTCGGCCGTGCGGACGGTCCGGGTGAGCGCCATCGTCGATCACCTCGTCTCGGTAATTACCCGTTACTCGAAGTGTCATCAACCTTTCGGCGCTTGTCAAGGCCTCCCGGCGGGAACTACCAGCGCGGCCGCTGCACCTCGTCCACCCGTGGTCGCACGTCGACGAGGTACACGCTCACGGCGATGACCGCGATGATTCCGAGCATCATGAAGGTGCCCCAGAAGACGACGATCACCAGCAGCGAGGCGGCGAGAATGCCGAGCCACACCGGCTTGGTGAGCTTGTCGACCGCGGGGAACGCCTCGGCGGGTTGCCGCACGGCATGCAGCAGCGCGAAACCCGCCCCGGCGAGCGCGACGATCTGCAGAGCGAAGATGATCAGGGCGGCGAGAGAATCGACGTTGGGCACGTTCCCATGGTACGAGCAACGGCCCCCACGCGAAGGTCGCGTGGGGGCCGTCGGCGGTTCTACCGCCCGGTGGAGATCAGGCGCCGGTGGTCTTGCGCGGCGCTGCCTTCTTGGCGGGCGCCTTGGCCGGCGTCTTGGCGGGGGCCTTGGCCGGCGTCTTGGCGGCCGGGGTCTTCGGAGCCTCCGTCTTCGAAGCCTCAGCCTTCGAAGCCTCGGTCTTCGACGCAGCCGCCTTCTCTGCGGCTTCCTCGACCTTGGTGGCAGCCTCGTCGAGCTCGAGCGCGGCGGTCTCGACCCGGTCCGCGGCCTCCGCAGCCGCCTCCTGGGCCTGGCCACCGAGGTCGAGCACCCGCAGGCCGGCCTCCTCGCCGGCCCCGGAGATGGCCTCGCCGACGTCGCCGGCGGTCTCCTCGATCCGGCCGGCGGCACGGCCCGCGAGCCGGGCGGCCTGTTCGCCCACGGCGCGGGTCTGGCGCGCGACGGTGCCCAGAGCCTCCTCGGTGAGCTCGACGGCGTCGCCGAACGCAGCCTCCGCGCGGCCGATGCCATCCTCCACGACCGGCTGCTTGCGCAGCCGTTCGATGGTCTCCTCGCCGCGCTCGGCGAGCGCGGTGTAGATGTCGGAGGCCACCTTCAGGTAGGCCTCGGCCACCTTGCGCAGCTCCTCGGCGGTGAACTTCTCGCGCAGCTCGGCGAGATCCTCGGGCAGTTCGGCCGGCAGGCCGGCGAGCCGCTCGCGCAGGGACTCGACGTTCTCGGTCAGATCCTCCTGGAAATCGGCCAGGCGGCCCCGGGCACTGTCGACCCGGTCGCTGACGTCGGTCTGGGTGGTCTCGGCGCGACGGCGGGTGCGGGCCACGATGTCCGCCACCGCCTGAACCACGGTGTCACCGGCACCGACGGCGGCATACAGCGGGGTGGCGAGGTTCTTCGGATCGGTCATGTCAGTTCTCCTGTCGATCAGGGTCGGTCGCGCCGTTCGGGGCAGCGGCCGCGGGTGCGGATACCTCGGGTGCAGACACCTCGGGTGAGAGGTCCGCCCCGGAAGGGTGGGAACCGTTCTCGCGGCAGAACGATTCGTAGATGTCGAGCAGGACCTGCTTCTGCCGCTCGTTGAGTACGGCATCGGTCAGCAGCGCGTCGCGCACCGCGCTCTGCGGGCGTTGCTCCAGGATCCCGGCCCGGACGTAGAGGACCTCCGCGGACATCCGGAGCCCCTTGGCAATCTGCCCGAGCACCTCGGCCGAGGGCTTGCGCAGCCCTCGCTCGATCTGGCTCAGATAGGGATTGCTGACGCCGGCGAGCTGGGAGAGCTGGCGCAGAGACACCTGCGCCGCCTCGCGCTGCGAGCGGATGAAACTGCCGATGTCCTGCGCGGCAGTACTCACCACCCGCGTGGCAATCTCGGTGGCGCCGGATGCGTCGTCCTTGTCATCGTCCCCTCCGTCGGCGGGTTCACCCCGTTCCTTCGTGGACACATTTCCACTGTACCCACAAGTGCTAGCTGTAGCAAGCACTCTGCTAGCAGGTGTGACACGTCACGCGAACAGCAGATTCGACAGGGCGTAGATGGCCAGACCGGCGAGCGACCCGACCACCGTGCCGTTGATCCGGATGAACTGCAGATCGCGTCCCACCTGGAGCTCGATCTTGCGGCTCGCCTCCTCCGCGTCCCAGCGCTCCACCGTCTCCCGAATGACCGCGGTGATCTCGTCGGCGTAGTTGGCCGCGATGTACCGGGCCCCGTCGAGCAGCCAGCGGTCGAACTTACCGCGCAGCTCGTGGTCCTCCATCAGCCGCACACCGAAGTGGATGACGTTCTCGGTGACCTTCGTGCGCAGCGTGCTGTGCGGGTCGTCGACCGACTCGAGGATCATCCGCTTGGCCGCGCGCCACGTCGCGGAGGCTAGCTGGGTGACCTCCTCGCGGCCCATGATCTCCGCCTTGACCTTCTCCGCCTTGGCGATGGTGACCGGATCGTGCTGCAGGTCCCGCGCGTACTCGGCGAGGAACCGGTTCGCGGCCACGCGCACCTCGTGGTCGGGATTGGACCGCACCTTCCAGGTGAACTCCACCAGCTCGCGGTGGATCCGCTCGCCGAGCAGCAGGTCCACGAACTTCGGCGACCACGACGGCGAGTCGCGGCTGATGATGCGGTCGATCGTCTCCTGGCTGCCGAGGGCCCACTGATGAGCCCGCTCGGCCAGCATGTCGATCAGCGGCAGTTGCCGGTTCTCGGCGAGCAGCTCGGACAGCACCCGGCCGATGGGCGGCCCCCATTCCGGCTCGGCGATGCGCTTGACGATGGTGTTGTCGATGATCTGCTGGATGTCCTCCTCGCGCAGGACCGTCACGAGTCCCCGCAGCACCGTCGACGTCTCCTGCGCGATCCGTTCGGCGTGTTCGGGCTCCGCCATCCAGGTCCCCAGGCGCAGCGGGATCCGGGCGTTCTCGACCTTCGCCGACACCACCTCGGGGGCGAGGAAGTTGGAGCCGACGAACGAACTCAGGCTCGCCCCGAGCTGATCCTTCTTCCGCTTGATGATGGCCGTGTGCGGAACGGGGATACCCAGCGGATGCCGGAACAGCGCGGTGACCGCGAACCAGTCCGCGAGCGCGCCGACCATCCCGGCCTCGGAGGCGGCGCGCACGTACCCCACCCATTCGCCGGCGCCGCGCGTCTCCTGCCAGCGGCAGAACAAGTAGATTGCGGTCGCCGCGAGCAGAAAGCCGGTGGCGACCGCCTTCATCCGGCGCAGGTCTCTGCGCTTGGCGTCATCGTCGATGCTCATCAACTGCACCTCCGCCATTGTGCCGAAGACACCTCCGCCGTTGTGCCGAAGCCGCGCCCGGCTGTGCCGAAGCCGCGCCCGGCTGTGCCGAAGCCGCGCCCGGCTGTGCCGAAGCCGCGCCCGGCTGTGCCGAAGCCGCGCCCGGCTGTGCCGAAGCCGCGCCCGGCTGTGCCGAAGCCGCGCCCGGCTGTGCCGAAGCCGCGCCCGGCTGTGCCGAAGCCGCGCCCGGCTGTGCCGAAGCCGCGCCCGGCTGTGCCGAAGCCGCGCCCGGCTGTGCCGAAGCCGCGCCCGGCTGTGCCGAAGCCGCGCCCGGCTGTGCCGAAGCCGCGCCCGGCTGTGCCGAAGCCGCGCCCGGCTGTGCCGAAGCCGCGCCCGGCTGTGCCGAAGCCGCGCCCGGCTGTGCCGAAGCCGCGCCCGGCTGTGCCGAAGCCGCGCCCGGCTGTGCCGAAGCCGCGCCCGGCTGTGCCGAAGCCGCGCCCGGCTGTGCCGAAGCCGCGCCCGGCTGTGCCGAAGCCGCGCCCGGCTGTGCCGAAGCCGCGCCCGGCTGTGCCGAAGCCGCGCCCGGCTGTGCCGAAGCCGCGCCCGGCTGTGCCGAAGCCGCGCCCGGCTGTGCCGAAGCCGCGCCCGGCTGTGCCGAAGCCGCGCCCGGCTGTGCCGAAGCCGCGCCCGGCTGTGCCGAAGCCGCGCCCGGCTGTGCCGAAGCCGCGCCCGGCTGTGCCGAAGCCGCGCCCGGCTGTGCCGAAGCCGCGCCCGGCTGTGCCGAAGCCGCGCCCGGCTGTGCCGAAGCCGCGCCCGGCTGTGCCGAAGCCGCGCCCGGCTGTGCCGAAGCCGCGCCCGGCTGTGCCGAAGCCGCGCCCGGCTGTGCCGAAGCCGCGCCCGGCTGTGCCGAAGCCGCGCCCGGCTGTGCCGAAGCCGCGCCCGGCGAGGGCGGCACGCGGCGGAAACGGACGTGGCGTCCCGATCGGGACGTCCACACGGCCGGTCGCGCGGCCCCCTCTAAACTGGACGGACGATCGAGCGAACGGATGTGCCACCCAGTGCCGAACCACCGAGTTCCCCAGCCCCCGTCCCCGACCGACACGCCGGTCCCGACGACCGCCGCGCCGACCAAACAGGACGGCCGCAAGCGTCGCTGGCACGAACACAAGATCGCCCGCCGCGAGGAACTCGTCGACGGCACGATCAAGGCGATCCGGACCCGCGGGCGCGACGTCGGGATGGACGAGATCGCCGCCGAGATCGGCGTCTCCAAGACCGTTCTCTACCGGTACTTCACCGACAAGAACGACCTGACCACGGCGACGATGCTGCGGTACGTGGAGACGATCCTGGCGCCGCGCATCTACGCGGCGGTGGCAGAGGACCTCGACGAGTACGACTTGACCCGGGTCGCGATCGCCACCTACGTCGAGACCGTCGCCTCCGATCCCGAGGTGTATCTGTACGTGATGACCAACAGCGCCGCGGCGGGGCGCGACGTCGTGGCCGACTCGGAGCGGATGATCGCCGAACTCGTCGCGACGGTGATCGGTGAACGGTTGCGGCACCTGGAAATGGACTCGGGCGGGTCCGTGCCGTGGGCGTACGCGATCGTGGGCGCGATCCAGCTCGCCACCCACTGGTGGATTTCCAACAAGTCGATGTCGGCGGAGGACCTGACCGACTACCTCACGATGATGACCTGGGGCGGAATCTCCGGGATCGCGGCCGTCGGCGGCTCACCGGCCCGCTTCAAGAGCCGGCCGCACCCGCTGCTTCCGGACGCCGGAACATCGTGACCCTGTTTGCGTGACCCTGTTTATGTGACTGGGGTTTACATGTAAAGTCGCGGGCATGTCCGACCCACACGACGACGAACCCGACGGCTACCGCGGCCCCGCCGAGGTCACCGTCGGCGAGCGGCACGCCACCACGGACGTGCAGCTGTCCGGGGCATTCGACCCCATCAGCGGCCGCTACCGCTGGCGGGGCCGCCTCCGCGGACTCGCGGCAGCCCTCCCGGGCACCGACCTCTCCCCCGGCACCGACGTCCGCCTCACGGTGCCCGGACCCGACGGCCCCGTCCCGGCGGCCGCCCGGATCACCGAGACGGACCTGTGGGGCAGCCACATGGTCGACGGGATCTCGGCTCCGCCCTACCCCACCCGCCCGGACGACACCGAGCTCGAACTCGGCTGATCCGGCCACGGGATGTGGCACGCTCGGCAGATGACCGTCAAGAGCACCGACCCGTGGCAGACACCGGCCGTCGAGGTGCTCCGCGCCCACCCCGGGATCAGGGTCGCCGAGATCGAGACCAACGCAACCCCGGGTTTCACCGGCGACAAGGCCACCGGTGAACGGCTCATCGAGGAACGAGGGGCGGTGCTCTCGCGCCTGCAGGAGATGCTGTTCGCCAACGGACGCTGGGGGGACCGCCGGTCGATCCTGCTGATCCTGCAGGGCATGGACACCGCCGGCAAGGGCGGCATGGTCCGCAACGTCATCGGTCACGTGGATCCGCAGGGCGTCGACCATACGTCGTTCGGCGTGCCCACCCCCGAGGAGAAGCGCCACCACTACCTGTGGCGTATCAACAAGGCGCTGCCGCGGGCGGGGCAACTCGGGGTGTTCGACCGCTCGCACTACGAGGACGTGCTCGTCGTGCGGGTCCGCAACCTCGTACCCGAGAGCGTGTGGAGCACCCGGTACGACGAGATCAACCAGTTCGAGCGTGAACTCGTCGACAGCGGGACCACGCTGATCAAGGTGGCGATGTTCGTCTCGCTCGACGAACAGAAGCGGCGCCTGGCCGAACGGCTCGAGCGGCCGGACAAGCACTGGAAGTACAACCCCGGCGACGTCTCCGAACGCAAACTGTGGCCCGCCTACCAGGAGGCGTACCAGGCGATGCTGGACAGGACGTCGACGGAGCACGCCCCGTGGTACGTCGTGCCCTGCGACCGCAAGTGGTACAGCCGCATCGCCGTCATGGAACTGCTCATCGACACGTTCGAGCGCCTCGACCTGGACTGGCCGTCGGTCGAGTTCGATGTGGAACTCGAGAAGCGGCGCCTGGCCGAGGCGTGAGACGGCGGAGCCGTCAGAACAGGTGCGGCGTCTCGCGATGCAGACGATGGTCGTGATGGACGGTACTGCCGATCATCGCGATCGCCGACGCGACCGCGAGGACGCACACTATCCCTGCGACGAGCGCCCACCCGCCGTTGCCGGACCCCGCGGCGTAGAGGAAACCCGCGAGACTCACGATCGAGACCAACGCGAGCATGTAGCCGGTCCATGCGACGAACAGATTGAGCTTCATGACCGCCCTCCTTTCCTCGGAGCGACGTTGTCCCTGGTGGAGCCGACAGTACCCGTACAGTGACGCAGGTCACAAGAGGGCGGCGGTGCGCCCGGGAGGTTTGACGAGCGCCGCACGGGGCATGCCGAGAGGGTGCAGCCCACAGCGGTTCCGAACGAGGACTGGAACAAGCGGGTCCGGCACGAGACGCCCGTGCAGCGGCTGGACCGGAACTGGTCGAGTCTGCTGCAGGAGCTGCGCGTCGTGCAGACCGGCGTCCAGCTCCTCACCGGCTTCCTGCTCACTCTGCCGTTCCAGAGCCGGTTCGACGAGCTCACCGGCTTCCAGCGCGGCGTCTATCTCGTCACCGTGCTGGCGTCGATCACGGCCACCATCCTGCTCGTCGCCCCGGTGGGCATGCACCGCCTGCTCTTCCGGCAGCGCCGCCTCCCGGAACTGGTGGTCACGGCGCACCGCTTCGCCATGGCGGGTCTGCTCCTGCTCGGTGTCGCGATGGCCGGCGTCGTCGTGCTGGTCGTCGGGCTGGTGGTCGGCACCGCCGCCGGCATCGCCGGGGGCATCGTCACGGTCGTGCTGTTCCTGACCCTGTGGGTGGTCTACCCCTGGCGATACCGGCGCTGACCCCCCGGCTCAGCCCGGCAGCGTCTCACCCCCCGATGGGGGCGAGCACTTCACCGCTGTAGTACGACGACATCGTCTCGGAGGCGAAGAACACGTACGAGGGTGCGATCTCGTCGGGCTGCGCCGCCCGGCCGAACGGGGCCTGCTGCCCGAACGTCGCAACCTTCTCCGCATCCATGGTCGCCGGGATCAACGGCGTCCACACCGGTCCCGGTGCGACGCAGTTGATGCGGATTCCCCGGTCCTGGAACGACTGCGCCAGCGAGTACGTCAGCGCGAGCACCGCGCCCTTGGTCGCCGAGTAGTCGATCAGCGACTTGTTGCCCCGCAGGCCGTTGATGGAGGCGGTGTTGATCACGGCGGAACCGCGCGGCAGGTGGGCGAGCGCCGCCTTCGTCACGTGGAAATAGCTGTCGATGTTCACGGCGAACGTCCGCCGCCACTGGGCGTCGTCGAGTTCGGTGAGGTCGTCCACCGGTTCCTGGTACGCGACGTTGTTGACCAGCAGATCGAGGCCGCCGAGCGCCGCCGCCGACTCGGCGACGACTGCGCGGCAGTGGTCTGCCGCGGCGAGATCTCCCGGGAGCAGATGGCACCGACGACCCGCACGCCGCACCAGTTCCGCGGTGTGCTCGGCGTCGTCGTGCTCGTCGAGGTAGGCGATCGCGACGTCGGCGCCCTCCTTCGCGAAGGCCACCGCCACCGCGCGCCCGATCCCGGAGTCACCGCCGGTGATCAGCGCCTTGCGGCCGGCGAGCAGGTCGCGGCCGCGATAGTTCCGCATCTCGTCGCGGGGTTGCTCGGCCATGTCGGCCGTCTCACCGGGATAGTCGATCGTGTGCGGCGGACGCTCGACGTCCTCGCCGCCGGACACCGTCCCGTTCTCCGTGTCGCTGTTGTCACCGTCGCCATTTTCACCATTCATGTCCGGGCGGATACCCGCGCGGACCCACCCCACACCCGGCGTTTCGCACGAATCGGGTCCGGGTATCCGCGCACATGCCTGCGAATTCTGCGACCGCCGTGCTGCAGTCCGCCGCCCTCCCCCGGGCTCGGGGGCCTGTCTCCCAGCAGGTGATCGAACGGCTCTCGCGTCCCGCCGACACCGACACCTGGCCGGTCGAGGTCGCCGGCACCGATCCCTACGGCGAGGATGCCCAGCTGGCTCTGGCGGTGTTGTACGAACTGTCCTACCACGGGTTCGACGGGGTCGACCCCGGCTGGGAATGGGCGCCGGGCCCGCTGGCCGTCCGAGCCGGTCTCGAACGGCTCTTCCTGGACCGGTTGCGCGCCGACGTGCCGTCGGGCGACGATCCCCAGCGGGTGTTCGACGACCTGTGCCGCGAACCCGAGGACGCGTGGGGCGTGTCCCATCACATCCGCGACCACGGCACGTGGGAGCAGGTGCGCGAGTTCTTCGTCCACCGGTCCGTCTACCACCTCAAGGAGGCCGACCCCCACTCGTTCGCCATCCCGCGGCTCACCGGCCGAGCGAAGGCGGCGCTGGTGGCGGTGGAGTTCGACGAATTCGGCGGCGGCCGGGCCGAGCGCATGCACTCGGTCCTCTACTCGGACCTGCTCGCCGCGGCCGGCCTCGACACGGGATACCTGGCCTATCTGGACCGGGTGCCCGCGGAGACGCTCGCCACGGTGAACTTCATGTCGCTGTGCGGTCTGCACCGCGCGCACACCCCGAAGCTCGTGGGCCTGTTCGCCTCCGCCGAGATCACCTCCTCGCCGATGGCACGCCGGATGGCCCGCGGTCTCGAACGCCTGGGCGCACCGGACGCGTGCATCCACTTCTACACCGAGCACATCGAGGCGGACGCGGTGCACGAGCAGGTCCTCCGCTACGACGTGGCGGGTGATCTCGTGGAGCGCGATCCGCGTTGCGCCGGGGACGTCGCGTTCGGTGCAGAGGCGATGGAATACCTCGAGGGCCGGCTCGCCGCGTACCTGCTCGAGCGGTGGCAGAACGACGAGCCGACCCTGCTCGGCACCGGAGCCGTCTGACCGTCCCCCGGCTGATCCGGCCCGGCACCCGACCTCTCGGGTGCCGGGCCGTCGTCGTTCAGTCCTCCCGGCCGGAATCCTCCTCGTCGATCAGGTGCACGGCCGCTTCCTCGGCGGACGCGGCGCCTCCGTCGATTCCCACGTCCGTCCCGAACAACTCGGCGTCCTGGTCCTCGGCGGTGCCCTCGTCCGGCGCGACGAGGCGTCCGGCGCGGGCCCGGCCGGCCTCGGCGACGGAGCTGCGGAACTCGCTCTCGCCCTCGTCCTCCGGATCGGGCTCCTCCTCACGCAGGCGCTCGTCCAGGGTCTCGTGGCGGTCGAGGCCGACGGGCCGTTCCATCGGCGAGAATCCCTCGTCGAGGACGTCGTCGACGCCGCGGTCGATCAGGGAGTCCTCCGGCTGCAACTGGTCCTCGTCGTCGACGCTGTACTCACCGGGGACGCTGTCCCCGGGGTTCTCCGAAGTAGGCATGCCCCAGACAATGCCACCGGTACCGTCGGCGCGCCACGAATCCACGGGAAGTGCCCACGATCGACCGATGAGAGGTTCGCGAGGTTTCGGCACGGCCGATGCGGGTATCCCCTCGGCAAGGCCCGGAGGCGACCGGCAACGGGCACCGACAGCGAGGTGACACTCATGATCATTCTGGGTTTGATTCTGCTCGTGGTGGGTTTCCTCACCAACATCTCGATCCTGTGGACGCTCGGGATCATTCTCCTGGTGGTGGGCGCAATCCTGGCAATCCTCGGAGCAACGGGCCGGGCTGTCGGCGGCCGGAAGTACTGGTATTGATGCGTGATGTGTGACGGCGCGTAGACGCGTTGCGGGGCGGGCGGTTCCTCAGGAACCGCCCGCCCCGCTGTGTGCGTACTGTGCGCCGGCCGAAGGGGCCGGACTCAGCGCGGATCGCGCCGGGGACGACGATGACCGGTGTCGCACAGCGGGTACCGCTCGCTGCGACGGCACCGGCAGATCGCGACGACGAACCGGTCCGACTCCACCTGCTCGCCGTCCTCGGCGACGATGCGAACCGGACCCTCCACCAGGGCCGGACCGCCGCGGACGAGCCGGACGACCCTCGGCTCCTCCCCCGCGAGGCCCTCCACCCGCAGTCCCGGGCACAGGCCGGGCACAACGATGCCCCCGGGGGACGTGTCCCGGGGGCTGCCACCCGTGGCTACCTCACGGGCAGTGCGTTCGATCGGCACGGATCACCACCACTTCCTCGGTGTCGACTCCTGCGGGCAGCTCGTACCGCGTCCGCAGATATCCGGCGCGGCTGCGCATCACGGGTCCGAACGGGACCCGGCGACGGGCGACGACGGAGGCCTTGAGACCGCCGTCGCGCAACCGGACGAGCGTCTCGTCCACCCCCGAGAACTCGGAATGCACGACGAGTGCGAAACCGCCGGGGGACAACAGGTTCGGCAGCCCGGCGCACAGGGGGTCCAGCACCGCCCGGCCGTCGGCACCGGCATCCCAGCGGGCATCGCCGGAATCGGCGTCGTGCGGGACGTAGGGCGGATTGGACAGCACCACGTCGAACGGGCCGTGCCGGCCGGCCTCGTCCAGCCCACCGCGCACCACCCGGATCGGAAGCTTCCGCGATCTCGCATTGAGACGCGCCGCGAGGACCGCACGGGGAGCGATGTCCAGTGCCGTCACGGACCCGGCGCCGGACATCGCCGCCGATACGGCGATGAAGCCTGTGCCGGTGCAGAAGTCGAGCACCTTGGCGCCGGGGGGTGCCGCCGCACGGTCCAGTGCTCCGGCGAGCAGATGCGAATCCTCCTGCGGGCGGTACACACCGGGCAGTCGCCACACCCTCCTGGGCGCCGGCACGTTACCGGACCCCGGCTGCGACGGCACGGCCCCCGTGGGTGGACCGGACGAGGGACACGGTGAGTTCCGGGCGAGACGTCGTTGTCATACGTGGGAGTACCCCCCGGAACGGCCACCCGAAACCTGGTGGGGACGGAAGGCGGCGGCGCCGCCGCGTCGCGACACCGCGGCCCCGTCCGGACGAGTGCGGGAGGCCGCTGACCGCACCGAACCCGGCCGCCCGGCGGCCGGCGCCGCGGTCAGCGAACCGAGCATGAACGACAACCCCGCCGCCACGGCGAGTCCCGCCCCGACGCCCGTGAGTGCGGAAGCGGAGAGCACACCCACACCCACGGCGGCGATCACGCAGATTCCGGCAGCGAGTGCGGCGACTCCACCTTCCACCTCACGCAGCGCCTGCGGCACGAGCGACGGGCCGTGCACCTGCCGGATCGGTGTTCCCACTGGCATTCCCATGCCTACTGATACCCGTTCGGCGGATCGTCCAATCGCGTCGGCGACGAGACCGGGAAATCAGCTGCGTGTCAGCACGTCCGAGATCGCCTCGTTCAGCCGCCGCCGCACCCTGCCGCCCACGCCGTGGTCACGCAGAGCTGCGCGGGCCGCGTTCCACCCGCACATGCCGTGCACGCCGCCGCCGGGGTGAGTGGACGACCCGGCCAGGTACACACCCTCGACCGGCGTGCGGGGACCACCGAAACCGGGCAACGGCCGGAACACGAGCTGCTGGTGGATCTGGGCGGTGCCGCCGTTGACCGCCCCGCCGACCAGGTTCGCGTTGGCGGCCTCGAGGTCGCGGGGGCGTTGCACGCTGCGGTGCACGATCGAGCTCAGCACCCCCGGAGCGTGTGCCTCGAGTTCGGCGTCGACGCGCCGGGCCAGTTCCTCTGCGGAGGCGTCGTCGGCGACACCGCGTGGCAGATGGGTGTACGCCCAGGCGCTTTCCGTCCCCTCCGGTGAGCGCACCGGATCGGAGGTGGTCATCTGACCGAAGATGATGAACGGGTGCTCCGGCACGCGACCGGTCGCGAGGTCGGCCGACCAGCGCACGAGACCGTCGGCGTCGGCGCCGAGATGGACGGTCCCGGCTGTCGCGAGTGCCTGCGAGCGCCACGGAATCGGCCGGCCGAACCCGTAGTTCACCTTCACCACGGGTGTGTCCCACTCGAAGCGCCGCAGGTCGTCGCGGACCGCGGCCGGCACGGCGTCCGCGGGCAGGAGCGAGCCGAACAGCGCCGGCGCGGACACGTCGGCCAGTACCGCCCGCCGGACCCGGAAGCGTTCGCCCTGCTCGGTACGGACCTCGGTGACCGTACCGCCGCCGACCTCGATGCCGGTGACCTTCCGGCCGCACAGTATCCGCGCCCCGCTGTGTTCGCCGCGACGCGCCAGGGCCGCCGCGAGTTCCCCGGCCCCACCCTCGGGCACCGGATAGCCCACATCCTGCGCGAGCATGGTCAGGACGTACCCCATGATTCCGCTGCCCGCCGAGTCCACGGGGGTGTCGGCGTGCATCGCGTTGCCGAGCAGCAGCAGCCGCGCGTGTTCGCCACCGAACAGTTCCTCGGACATCCGGCGGGCGGGCAGCGCCAGCATCCGGACGAAGCGCAGGGCGTCCGCGGTACCGAGGCGGCGCAGCAGCCCCGCCGGGCCGCGTACGGGTGGAAAGGGCTCGAACAGGGTGCTCAGGAACGGTTCACGGATCTCTTTCCACTGCTCGGTCAGCCGGATCCAGGCGCTGCCGTCGCCGGGATGCCGCCGTTCGAGTTCGGCCGCGGTCGCCGTGACGTCCGGGAAGACCACCGCGGCGTCCTCGTCGTACGGACCGGCGGCGTGCCCGTACACCTTCGGCGCCCGGCGCAGGCGCAACCCGTGCGAGGACAGGTCGAGCGCCCGGAACGCCGGAGAGGCCGCCGCGAGGGGATAGAAGGCGCTGAACAGGTCCATCCGGAAGCCCGGATGGAGTTCCGCCGTGCGGACGGCGCCGCCGACCTCGTGCTGCTCCTCGAGCACCAGGACGTCCCAGCCGGCGTCGGCCAGCACAGCCGCGGCCGTCAGGCCGTTCTGGCCGGCGCCGACGACGACGGCATCGACGGTCTCGGCACTCACTCGCCGACGCCCTTCGGCTCCGTGGCGCGTTCGGCCATGAGGACGAGCCGGCGCAGGCATTCGACGTTGCGCGGCAGCACCAGCCGGGCCTGGATCGCATCGGGAACGAGCTGACCTGGGCCGGCGGCGGCCTGCTCCGCCATCTCGATCCGGCAACCACCGGGTCGCTCGTGCAGGCGCATGGTGATCTCGGCCTGCCCGGCCGGCCACGCCCGCGCCCGCAACTTCAGCTCCTTCCCGGGAACCGACTCCACCACCTCCGTGTGGTCGTTCAGCAGGGCTGGCCACACCCCCACCGAGTGGTGGATGCGGCTGCCCACCGCCGGCCACGTGTCGTCCACCGCCCGGATACGGGAGGCCCCCACCACCCAGCTCGCGTACGACCAGCCGTCGGCGAGGACGTCCCACACCTGCTGGGGCGTCGCCGTGGTGTCGCGCTGCGCCGTCTCACTCATCCCGATACCCTCTCTCGTCGCTGCGCCGCGAGTGGTCACGGCGGGACGCGGCGCCCGACGGTCCCCCGCCCGAGCAGGGCGCTCATCGTCTCGAGCGGTCCGCGACTGCGCAGGACCGGGCTGTCGGTGCCGGCCTCGGCCTGCATACCCGCGATGGCCTCGCGCCACACCCGGGGGCCCGGGACGGTCGTGTCCCAATCCAGGTCCCGGCGGGCCCGGTCGCAGTTCAGCATCGGGGTGTTGTACGCCAGGTCGATCCAGCCGCCGGCGATCGGTTGCAGGTGGACCTGCCAGGTCGCCTCGACGACGGCCCGCAGCACCTGCCGCGGCACTGGGACGGCCCGCGCCCCGAATGCGCCGGCGATGTCGGCCGCCCGCAGCGGTTCGGGGGCCGCGAGGTTGAACACGCCCGGTACGCGCCGCTCCAAGGCGACGTCGAGGGCGGCGGCCACGTCGTCGGCGTGCACGGCGGGGATCGCCGTTCCGGAATCCACAGGCAGCAAAGGCAGGTGACGAAGCACCAGGTCGGGCACGTATCCCGGTACCGCGTAGCGTCGCAGCGCGCTACCGCCCGCGTACTGACCGATGAAGCCCGGCCGGAACCGGGTGACGATCGGCGCCACGGCCGCCTCCGCGATGCGCCGGTCGAGCAGCCGCTCCGCCGCGACCTTGTCGACGCTGTACGCGCACGATTCGATGCCGGTCGCGGGCCACGACTCGTCGACCGCGCGGCCGTACGCCCCGGCCGCGTACACCGCGGCCGAGGACATGTGGACCAGATGCCCGACGCCGGCGGCGAGGACGGCGTCGATCACGGCCGCGGTGCCGTCCACCCCGGTGCGACGCAGGTAGTCCCGGCGGTGCGAGGGCTGGAAGCCCCAGGCCAGATGCACGACGGCGTCGGCGCCGTCGACGACCGGGCGCAGCCGGGTCTCGGCGTCGGGCGCAGCGAGGTCGATGCTGTGCCAGGTCATGTCGCCGTAGGGATCGGTGGCCGGTGGCACGCGGCGGGCGACGGCCACGATCTCCGGCGGTTCCGATCTCAGAGCGAGCCGTCGCAGCAGGGCGGTGCCGACATTGCCGCTGGCGCCGGTGATCACGATGCGCTGTCCCATGATCGCAGGAGTTACCCCACCGAGCTGCGTCGTACACCCCTCGTGGCAGGTTTCACCCGCCCGGGGACGGGTATGCCCGTGGGCATGACGGGCTCGCAGATGGACATCCTCTATTCCGGGACGGAATCGGCGACGTGGCTGGACGGCCCGGCCGAACTGTTGGGTAGGCAGCTCGGGCGGATCGCGGACACTCCGGTCGGCGCGGTGCTCCACGGCACGCCGGTCGGTCACCCGCTGCATCCGGCACTCGTGACCGTGCCCATCGGGGCATGGACCGCGGCCGTCGCCTTCGACGCCCTGCGGCAACCCGAGGCCGCGCGGCGGCTGATCGGGCTCGGACTGCTGGCGACTCCGCCGACGGTCCTGGCCGGCTGGGTCGACTGGGCGCACACCGACACCGTGCAGCGCCGGGTCGGGCTGATCCACGCGGTGGTCAACGGCACCGGAGCGGCCCTCATGGCCCTGTCCTACCGCCGCCGGCGGCGGGGGCCCACCGCCGGCGCGGTGACGCTCAGCGCCGCCGGCGCGGCACTGATCGGGCTGGGCGGGCTGCTGGGCGGTCACCTCGCGTATTCGCTCGGCGCCAACGTGCATCCGGCCGAGGTGCCGAACGCTCCCGCCTACGATCCCGTCCTCGCCGGTTCGCCCGACGGAACGGCCTGACAGGCCGACACCGCCGTACGAACCGCACGCCCGTCACCGCGGGCGGCGCACCCATCTCTCCCCGAAGGATCTACATGACTGCCCCGTCCCGCGACGGCAACGACGACAATGCCCCCTCTGCCTTCGTTTTCGCCCCCACCCCCCTGCTCACCGTCACCGTCGAGTCGTCGCCGTCCGACATCCCCGAACTGCACGTCCATGCCGGCGGCCAGGGCTTCTGGATTGCCCGCATGGCGGTCACTCTCGGCCTGAACGTGCGGCTGTGCGGCACCTTCGGCGGCGAGACCGGTCCCGTCGTCAGCGATCTCATCGCACGCGAGGGCGTGTCGGTGCGATCGGTGTTCACCGCGGGGCAGAACGGCTCGTACGTGCACGATCGCCGCGGCGGTGAGCGCGAGGAGATCGTCGAGGTCCCGCCGCCCACGCTCAACCGGCACGAGGCCGACGACCTGTTCGGTGCGGCCCTGTCCGAGGGTCTCGACGCGGACGTGGCGCTGCTCGGCGGCCCGCACTGCGACCAGGCGATACCGCACGACGTCTACACCCGGCTGGCCGCCGACCTGACCGCGATGAACGTCCCCGTCGTCGCCGATCTGTCCGGTCCGACGATGACCGCGGCGCTCGAGGGCGGCCTCGCCGTACTCAAGGTCAGCCACGAGGATCTCATCGAGGACGGGCGGGCGAAGTCCGACGACGTCGACGACCTGATCGCCGCCATGAAGGAACTCGTCGCCCAGGGTGCCCGGAACGTGGTGCTCTCCCGCGCCGGCGACCCGGCACTCGCGCTCGTCGACGACGAACTGATGGAGATCGTCTCGCCGCCGCTGAACATTGCCGACCACCGCGGCGCCGGCGACTCCATGACCGCCGGGATCGGGGCTGCGCTGGCTGCCGGGCGGCCCCTCGCCGAGGCGCTGCGGCTCGGGGCGGCCGCCGGCGCCGTCAACGTCACCCGGCACGGGCTGGCCACCGGACAGCGAGAACTCGTCGCCAAGGTCGCCGAGAGCGTCGAGGTCCGGCCGTTCGCGAAGGGCAAGAAGGGGAGGTAGTCCTGTGAGAGCGCTGATCGTCAACGACGACGGGGTGGACAGCCACGGCATTTCGGTGCTCAGCCGGGTGGCGGTCGAGGCCGGTCTCGACGTGGTGGTGGCCGCGCCCCACGCCGAGCGCAGCGGCGCCAGCGCCTCGCTCAGCGCCCTCGAGGAGGACGGCCGGCTCGTCGTCTCGCCGCGCACGTTCCCGGACCTGCCGGACACGACGGTGCTCGCCGTGGAGGCGTCGCCGGCACTGATCGCCTTCGTCTCGATGTACGGCGCCTTCGGTCCCCCACCCGACATCGTGCTCTCCGGGATCAATCACGGCCCCAACACCGGTCATGCGATCCTGCACTCCGGAACGGTCGGCGCGGCGCTGACCGGCGCCAACCACGGCAGTCTGGCCCTGGCCGTGTCCCTGGCGGGATCGGTCCACGAGCACTGGGACGGCGCCGAGGCCGTCGCCCGGCATGCCCTGCAATGGGTGCTGGGTCAGGGCGTGCCGGGCACTGTGCTCAACGTCAACGTGCCCGACATCCCGCTGCACGAGCTGCGCGGGCTGCGCACGGCACCGCTCGCTGCGTTCGGTGCCGTGCAGGCCGACATCGGCGAGTCGGGCCAGACCCCGGACGACGACGACCGCCGGTTCGTGACGGTGACGTTCAGCGACATCCGGGCCGAGGAGTCCGAGGACACGGATGCGGGCCTGCTCGCCCAGGGCTGGGCGACGGCGACGGTGCTGCGGTCACCTTTCGAGGCCGCCGACGTCGCCACCGAGGATCTGCCGCGTACCGCAGCCGACCTGGGGTGACGCCGGCGGCACCGAACGCCGGCGCACCGGTCAGGGCTCGAGCTGGATCTTGATCGCCCCCTCCCGCTTGCGCTGGAAGATCTCGTAGGCGTGCGGGGCGTCCGACAGCGGCAGCCGGTGCGTGGCGAAGGTGTCCACACCGAGCGGATCGTCGTCGGTGAGCAGCGGCATGATCTGCGGCACCCAGTTGTTGACGTTCGCCTGGCCCATCCGCAGCCGGATCTGCTTGTCGAACAGGGTCATCATCGGCATCGGGTCGGTCATGCCACCGTATACGCCGCTGAGCGAGATCGTGCCGCCGCGCCGTACCACGTCGATCGCGGTGTAGAGGGCGTGCAGGCGATCGATACCGACGTGGGTCATCAGCGGCGCGGCCAGCGCGGAGGGCAGCATGCTCGTCGCGGTGTGCATCGCCGACGCGACCGGTGACCCGTGGGCCTCCATGCCGACCGCGTCGATCACCGAATCGGTGCCACGGCCGTCGGTGCGGTCCCGGATCATCTCGCCCAGCGAGTTCCCGGCCTCCTTCAAGTCGATGGTCTCGATGCCGCGCGTGGCGGCCCGCGCGAGCCGCTCGGGCACCATGTCGACACCGATCACCCGGTAGCCGCGGTGCACGGCGATCCGCCCGGCCATCTCACCGATGGGTCCGAGGCCGAGTACCGTCACCGAACCACCATCGGGAACGTGTGCGTACTCCACGGCCTGCCACGCGGTGGGCAGCACGTCGGACAGGTAGACGAACCGCGAGTCCGACGGCCCCTCCGGAACCGAGATGTGGGTCGAATCCGCATGCGGCACACGAAGATACTGCGCCTGGCCGCCGGGAACACTCCCGTACAGCTTCGAGTACCCGAACAGTGCGGCCCCGGAGCCCTGGTCCCGCACCTGCGTGGTCTCGCACTGGGAGAACAGGCCGTCCCCGCACATGAAGCAGCTGCCGCACGAGATCTGGAACGGGATGACCACGCGGTCACCGGGTTTGATCTTCGTGACCTCCGCACCGACCTCCTCGACGATGCCCATGGGTTCGTGCCCGAGGATGTCCCCCGGCGACATGAACGGCCCGAGCACCTCGTACAGGTGCAGATCCGAACCGCAGATGTTGGTGGTCGTCACCCGGATGATCGCGTCGGTGGGCTGTTCGATCTTGGGGTCGGGGACCGTGTCGACGCTCACCTTCCGCTTGCCCTGCCATGTCACTGCCTTCATCGCCGCTCCTCTCGCCCCGGTCGTGCCGGGCTCTTCCAGTCGTGGGCTACGCGGCACAACGCCGGCTCGAACCGCCTACCCGCCAGGGCGGGATGCAAACCTCCCTGCGCTACCGCAGCATCGGCGACCAGCGCGAATACCCCGGTCGCAGCTCGACCCGGCCGTCGCCGACCCGGCGCACGTCGCGCCACAGCACGAGGAACGCACCACGGTGTCGCCACCGCAGATACCGGGCGATCAGCGCGGGCCGGACCTCCTCGGTGCGTTCGTAGCCGAGGAACGAGCCACTCGAACTCGGGCTGACGAGCACGCCCTCGAACCGCAGCCGGTTCTGCGGCGACTCCACGAACCGTACGTCGACGGCAAAACCCACACGACGGCCGTCCGCATCGTGGACCCGCGCCCCGACGAGTTCACTGAGGCGCACGACGACCTCCGGGGAGGCGCGCGACGATGCGGTCCCGGACCCACCGCTCGACCCACAGGTGGTCCAGTCGATCGCCGGACACTCGCAACTCCACCGTGGTGCCCAGGTGGGCGACGTCCGACCAGTCGATCGAGTCGAGTCGCGAATCCGGCGGCCGACCACCGAATATTCTTGTAGGAAGCGCGTTTCCGCTCAGAATTGCATGCACCGTCGGCGGCGGCGCGGCGGGGTCGATGTCCGTCCCGGCCTCGACCCCGGCCAGCTCGACATCGTCGACGGTGGTCACCGGCCGGCCGTCGACGTCCACGACCAGCCGGTCGAGCAGATGCAACCGGGCGTCGACGAGCCGGCCGCGCAGCGGCGCCTCGGGCAGCTTCCCGGATTCGCTCATGCTCCCGCTCCCGTCATCACCAGCAACGGCACCGCTGCGATCGACGCGACGACGATCACCGGAAGGTAGGCGAGGGCGAGTGCGTTGACGACCGGTCCGTTGACGTGTTCTCCCATGTATTCGCGGTCGTTCGCGACCAGGAGGATCGGCAGGTAGGTCAACGGCAGGGCGACCGCCGAGAACACCACCGACACCTCGGTGACCAGAACCGGATCCACCCCGGTCGCCAGTACCGCGAGACCGACGACCAGGGCGATCATCATCGACACGTGGAAGCGCGCCGCCTCCGCCGGGCGCCGGAACTTGCCCCACGACCAGCCGAAGAACTGCGCGAGCGTGTACCCGCTCGACAAGGTGGTCTCGAGCGCCGCCCCGAAGGTCGCCGCGACGATCCCGACGAGGACGAACGCCAGCGCGAGCGTGCCGCCGGCCACCACGACCGGCATCACGACCTCCGACAGCGACGTCACCTCGATGCCGCGGGGCAGAAGAACCACCGCGGCGCATCCCGCGATCGCGACCGACAGGATCCCACCGAGCGGGAACCCCACCGCCACGTTGATCCGGGAGCGGGCGAGATCGGCGACCGTCCACCGCTCCTCCACCGCGCCGGAGGAGAAGAAGAACACCTCGTACGGGGTCATCGCGGCGCCGAAGAGAGCGACGGCGTAGAACCAGTACACGGCCGTCGACTCGGACTCGGGGACCGCCGGCGCGAATGCCTGACCGGTGAGTTCCCCCCAGTCCGGGCCCGTCAGGAACAGCGCGACGGCGAACACGATCAGACACAGGCCCAGCAGGCCCGTGACGTTCTCCATCACCGAGAACCGCACCCGCCAGATCACGAGCCATACCGCGAACGCCGCCACGGGCATCCACATCAACGGTCCCGTCCCGGCGGCCAGCTGCAGAGCGAGGGCTACGCCGCCGACCTCGGCGGTCAGGGTCAGCAGGTTGATCAGGAACGACGCACCGAGATTGGCCAGCGCCGCGCGCGGACCGAGCCGTTCCCGGATGATCTCGAAGGTCGCGCGACCGCTCACCGCGGCGACGCGCCCGGCCATGTTCGCGTACAGGCAGATGCCGCCGACCCCGAGGACGACGACCCAGGCCAGACCGAGCCCGAACCGTGAGCCCACCACGGCGTTGGTGACCATGTCGCCGATGTCGAGGAACCCGCCGATGGCCGTGAGGATTCCGAGGGCGACACCGAGGAGCTTCTTCATCGGCTCCCCTCCGCGAACGCGGACAGGTAGCCGGTGAGATCGGCCAGGCGGCCCGTCACGTCCGCCGCGGACGGGGCTGTGGCGACGGCGTCCGTTCGAGCGCGGGCCTCACCGAGGACGGTCGCGGCGTCGTCGATCCGGTCGAGGAGCGCGGCGCGGTGCGCCGCCTCCTGACCGGTGGCGACCTCGACCGCAGCCACGGCCGAGTAGGCGGCGAGCACCTCGTCGAGTGCGTCCGACAGCACGGTCACGGCGTGGGCGCGGGTGGTGCGGTGCCCGGCCACCAGTTCCATCGCCAGTTCCGCGGAGGCGGTGGCCGAGGCGGACTGCGCGGCGGCACGCGAGAGGTCGCCCTCCGTGCCACCCGGCAGCCCCGCACAGCTGCCCAGCACCGCGGCGGATGCGACGAGCCATGCCGCGACCGTCCGTCCCACGCTCCCGTGCCCTGCCTCCACCGGATCCACCTCGCAGTCCGATGCCCGCGGGTCCACGAGCGGGCACCTGCCGGATACCGCGTGGCGCCGCGGTCGAAACTCGCAGGCGGACTCAGGACCGGCGCAGCAGCCGGATCACGGCGCGTTCGACGACGGCCCGGGATTCGTCCGGATCGCCACACCTGCCGGCTCGCCGCAGCGCAGCGCGGATCGTGCGGCCGTCCGCCCAGGCCCGCATCACGCGGGGGTCGACGTACGAGGCTCGTGCCACCGCGGGGGTGTTGCCGAGCTCCTCCGAGACCGCACGCATCACGGCCGCCTCGACCCGCGTCCGGCCGCGCCCACTGCCGGGCACGTCGTGCTCGGCGAAGGCCGCGGCGGCAAGCACCGTCGCCCCCCACGTGCGCAGATCCTTCGCACTGCAGTCCTCCCCGGCGAGTTCCTTGAACCGGGCGTTGACGTCGTCCGCGTGCAGCTCGCGGATCGCATCACCGTCGCGGTAGACCAGCAACCGGCCCGATTCGCTGCGGACCCGGCGCAGTGCCCGGACAGCCGTCGCCAGGTCGGCGTCCTCGACCGTGACGACCCTCCGGATGCCGCCCTTGGCCGGATAGTCGAACGTCAGGGCGGTGTCACGCAGCCGCACGTGGCTGCGCAGCAACGTCGCAACCCCGTAGGTACCGTTCTCGGCCGCGTACTCCTCCCCGCCCACCCGGAACACGGCCCGGTCCAGCAACCGCAGGGCCACCGCCTCGACCCGGCGCCGCCCCACCCCCCGCCCGGTCAGGTCGGCCTGCACCTGGGCCCGCCAGGACGGAAGCCGGGCCGCCATGGCCAGTACCCGGTCGTGCTTCTCCTCGTCGCGCTCCTCGCGCCACCGCTGGTGGTACAGGTACTGCCGCCGGCCGGCGGCATCGATGCCCACGGCCTGGATGTGCCCGTCGGGGCGGGGGCAGATCCACACCTTGCGCCACGCCGGAGGGATGACGAGCTCGTCGATACGGGCGAGCACGGCCTCGTCGGTCACGCGATTGCCGTCGGCGTCGTGATAGGTGAAGCCTCGGCCGCGGCGCACCCGCCGGATCCCGGGGCCGGAAGTGCTGCTCCGCCGCAATCGCATCCCCCTCACTCCTCCCGCCGGCTCCCTGCCCCGCGGATACCCCGGCGGGCACCCGGGCAACCGGAGGTTTCCCGCACGCGGCACCGGGCATACCCCACAGGTGACCTCCCTGTGGCTCTCCCGCACCGATACCGCCCACCTCGACGACACTCCGTGGCCCGAGGGTCCGGCCCGCTTCGACACCGTCGTGGTCGGCGCCGGCCTCACCGGAGTGGTGACAGCTCTCCTGCTCGCGCGCGCCGGGCACCGCGTGGCCGTCCTCGAGGCCCGCACGGTCGGCGCCGTCACCACCGGCAACACCACCGGCAAGGTCAGCCTGCTGCAGGGCAGCACGCTCTCGAGTATCGCCCGGGGCCATTCGCGCGACGTCCTGCGCAACTACGTGGCCGGCAACCTCGAGGCCCAACGGTGGGTGGTGCAGCTGTGCCGCGAACGGGACCTGCCGATCGAATCCGCGGCGGCCTACACCTACAGCGCCGGCGAGGAGAGCGCCGCCACGGTGCGCGCCGAGTACGAGGCCTGCCGCGCCGCCGGGCTCGATGCCCGCATGACCACCGAGACGGAACTGCCGTACCCCGTGGCCGCCGCGGTGACGCTGGCCGACCAGTCGCAGATCGATCCGATGCCGTTGCTGCACGAGCTGGTCCGGGAACTCCGGGAGCGCGGTGGCGCGCTGTTCACCGGTTGCCGGGTCCGGAAGGTCCGCTCGGACCGGAACGGCTGCGTGGCCGTCACCGATCGTGGCGACGTGCAGGCCGGGCACATCGTGCTCGCGACGGGGACACCGATCCTCGATCGCGGCGGGTTCTTCGCCCGGCTCGAGCCCCAGCGGTCGTATGCGGCCGCGTTCGAAGTGCCGGGCGACGTCCCGAGCGGCATGTACCTGTCCGTGGATTCGCCGACGCGGTCGCTGCGCACGGCGTACGGAGGGCAGTACTTCCTCGTGGGCGGCAACGGGCACACCGTCGGGCGGGCACACGACCATCGCGGGGCCGCGGACGATCTCGTCGCGTGGACGGGCCGCCACTTCCCCGGCGCGAAAACTGTGGCACGTTGGTCGGCGCAGGATTATTCGACACTCGACCACCTGCCGTACGTGGGTCCGCTGCTGCCCGGCAACGACCGGTTGCTCGTGGGCACCGGCTACGGCAAGTGGGGAATGACGAACGCGGTGGCCGCGGCCCGGTTGCTGTCGGACCGCATCCTCGGCGAGGCGACTCCGGAGTGGGGGTCGGCGTTCCAAGCCTGGAGTCCCACACAGGTTTTCGATCTTCCGGCAGCGACCCGCCTCAATGCCGCCGTGGCGGTGGAGATGACGCGCGGATGGATGCGCGCCGAGTTCTCCGGGGACGGTGCGCCGCCGCCCACCGGCGGCGGCGAGGTACGCCGGGAGAAGCTCCGTCCGGTCGGGGTGTGCACCGTGGACGGCACCACGCACCGGGTGTCCGCGGTGTGCCCGCACCTGGGCGGGGTGCTGCGGTGGAACGATGCGGAGGCCTCCTGGGACTGCCCGCTGCACGGTTCCCGCTTCGCCGCGGACGGGCGCCTGCTCGAGGGTCCCGCCACCCGGGATCTGCCGCGGGAGTGACGTTTCCCCGTCGCCGGCCTCGGGTACGCGACCGGCGGAACACGACGAAAGGACGACTTGCGATGAGTGACCCAGGAAACGGCCGGTTGGCGGGACGCACCGTGGCCGTCCTCGCGACGAACGGTGTCGAGGAAGTCGAGTTGGTGGAGCCGCGGCGCGCGGTCGAGGAGGCGGGTGGCACGGTGCGCCTACTGTCGCTCGAACCCGGTGAGATCCAAGCCATGAAGTCCGACGTGAACGCAGCCGGAAGATACCGGGTCGACCAGGCGGTATCGGAAGTGTCGGTGTCGGACTTCGACGCCCTGATCCTGCCCGGTGGCACCACCAATCCCGATCACCTGCGCCAGGACTCCGCCGCCGTCGCGTTCGTGCGGGACTTCGTCGAGTCGGGGCGGCCCGTCGCGGTGATCTGTCACGGGCCCTGGACGCTGGTCGAGGCCGACGTGGTCCGGGGACGGACGCTGACATCCTACCCGAGTGTCCGCACGGACATCCGCAACGCCGGCGGAAACGTGGTCGACGAGGAAGTGGTCGTCGACGGGAACCTGGTGTCGAGCCGCAATCCGAAGGATCTGCCCGCCTTCTGCACGACCCTCGTCGACGTGTTCGCGAACGCGGAGCAGCACGCCGGTTAGCTCGCGTCACGTCACGCGCCGTCCGAGAGAGTGCTCGCCTCCCGAGGCATAATCGTTGCGTGACGGAACCGAGCGCGCGCACCCGCGACACCCGGACGGACGACGCCTCCGAGCAGGTGTTCGCGAGCGGGAAACCGCAGCGGGTCGGGAGTTTCCGCTATCTGATCGACGAGGACAGGTGGGAGTGGTCGGACGGCGTGGCACGGATGCACGGCTATGCCCCCGGAACCGTGCAGCCGACCACCGACCTGCTGCTGCAGCACAAGCACCCCGACGACCGCGCCCAGGTCGCCGCCATGGTGAGCGCCATGCAGCGCAACGGTGAGCCGTTCAGCGGCCGGCACCGGATCGTCGACGCACACGGCAGGGTGCGACCGGTGGTGGTGATCGGCGACCGCCTCCTCGACGAGCGAGGACGGGTCGTCGGCACGGCCGGGTTCTACGTGGACCTGTCCGACGCCTACGACGACGAGGTCCGCGAGGGCGTCGACGAGGCGGTCTCGGCGCTCACGCAGGACCGTGCCGTCATCGAACAGGCAAAGGGCATGATCATGGCGGTCTACCGGATCCAGGAGGATCACGCCTTCGAGATCCTCGCCTGGCGGTCCCAGGAGACGAATGTCAAGCTCCGTGCGCTCGCCGAGCAACTGGTCCACGACGTCACCACCGGACTCGACGTGCCGGCGAAGTTCCGGAACGAATTCGACCATCTGCTCATGACCGTGCACGAGCGCGTCCCGTCGAAGTCGACTCCCCCGGGCGCCGTCACGGACTCGGCTGCGGAAGTTCGCACTCCACCTTCGGATTGACCCCGGCATAGTTCAGCGGTCCCGCGACGACCGTCACCGCGATGGTGGCGAAGTCGGCGCAGTTCTGCTCGGCTTCCGTGAAGTACCCTCGCTGCCCGGCCGCGATCGCCCCGATCACCAGCCACACCAGCACCACGAACGTCACAATGCGCATCGCTTCTCCTCGGGAGACGAAGACCCGGGAGCCGAACGGCCCCCGGGTCGTGGACGAACGACGGGCGCGACCCAGCGGCCGCTCACTCCGTCACTGCTGATGCGAGCGCTGGCGGGCCTCGTCGACCTCGGCGTCGGCGCGGGCCTTCTCCGCTTCGGCTTCCTTCTTCGCGGCCTCCCGCTGGCTGTCCGCCTTGTCCTGCTGGGCCCGCCCCTCCCGGGTGAGCTCGTCGTTGCCGACGACGGCGCCGGTCGCCTCCTTGGCTTTGCCCTTGACGTCTTCGACGACGCCCTTCACGCCTTCGCTCGGTCCGCTCGTGTTCTCTGCCATGCGACTCTCCCTCGTCGGCGTTCCTCGCTTGCGAGCCAGGGATACCCTTGTCGAACTCGGGCAAACCATACGGGACTGCAGCGCCTGTAACTGCGCCGTCTACATCAGGATCCCCACGATCACCACCAGGAAGAGCACCACGATCAGCGCGACCGCGCCGACTGCGAGAATGCCGGTGGGCGGGAAGTGGTTCCGAGTGCGCGGCTCAGGTGCCGACAGTCCGGAGGTGGTACCCGAGTCCGGGGGTGTCGAACCAGGTGCCACCCCGCCGCCGGGCTCGAGATCGGGCGTCCGGGCAGGGTCGGGATCGGTGTCGGAATGCGCCTGCGGATCGGGGATGTTCCGCGGATCGGGGGCGTTCATCACCCACTCCTTTCTCTCGGCGGCCGACACCTCGACCGGAGGTGACGTGGCCGGAGGGTGCCGTCCGCCTCAGGTGGGTTCCCGGCCCGCCTCCGGTCAAACCGCCGCACCGGCTCGGGTTACGGCGGGCCGTGCGGGGTATCCGCAGGCCATGACCGAGCCGGCGGCCGGCGAGCAGTTTGACGGGACCGGCCGCCGGGCACCCGTTCCACAGGACCGGACATCCGAGAGGAGGAGCGTGATGGCTACCTGCGATACGTGCGGCAACGACTACGACAAGACCTTCACCGTGACCCGGGGCGACGTCTCGGGCACATTCGACAGTTTCGAATGTGCGGCACAGGCGATGGCGCCGCAGTGCGCACACTGCGGTTGCCGCATTCTCGGCCACGGAGTGGAAGCCGACGGCACCATGTTCTGCTGCGCCCACTGCGCCCGGAAATCGGGACAGGTCGCGCTCACCGACCGAGCGTGAGGAGACCGTGAGGAGACACTGTGACACAAGATGTGGAGAAGCGGTGGCGGGATCCCCGCACCGCGCGCTCGGCGGTGCGCTATGCGGCCGTCGTCGTCGTCGCGGCCCTGCTCCTGATGGCGGCGGTCGTGATCTGGGCCGCCACGAACGGTGACCGGTGCGCCGACGAGGAGTTCCTCGTCTGCACCGACCCGGCACGGCTCGTCCTGGCCCTCGGCCCCACGGCGATCCTGCTCTTCGGCGCGGTCGGCGCGTTCGTGCAGACCTATCGGGTGTGGCGCTCGGGCGGGACATGGCCGATCTGGCACGGCACGGGCTGGGGACTGATGATCCTGACCCTGGTGTACGGGACGATCTCCTCCGGCGTTCTCGTCGCGGGGTGAGCCGACGAGCCACCAGGCGGGCGGGTTTCGACAGGAACCGCCCGGGCTATTCCTCCGTCCCGGGGCGCTGCGCCCCGCGCATCCCGATAGAGGGCCCCGCGCACCCCGATGGAGGAACGATGATCCGATCCAGCCCGTATCCCAGGGTGCAGCGCACCCGGATCCAGGGTTACGCCCTCGCGGTCGGCATCGTGTTTCTCTTGATCGGGGCGCTCGGATTCGTGCCCGGTCTGACCAGCGGATACGACTCGATGACGTTCGCGGGACACGAGTCGCACGCGCATCTTCTGGGCCTGTTCCGCGTCTCGATCGCCCACAACCTGCTGCACCTCGCCTACGGCGGGGTGGGAGTCCTGGCCGCCCGCAAGGTGCGCGCGTCGCGGATCTACCTGATCGCGGGTGGCGCCGGGTACCTGGCGCTGTCGGCGTTCGGCATGATGGTCGGACACGACAGCGCCGTCAATGTGGTGCCGGTCAACGCGGCCGACAACTGGCTGCACCTGGCGTCGGGCGTGCTGTTGCTCGTCCTGGCGGTCGATCCGCGCGGCAACCGTCCCCCTAAGCTCCCGAAGCCTGCCTGACCGGCAGCCGAGCCGGCCGGCGGACAGTCGCAATTGCGGATCAGGACGAGTGCGGCTCAGATCGGCGCTCGCAGGGCGTGGATCGCGCTGTCGAGCGTGGCATGCACGTAGACCGGTTCGCCGAGCACCCGCAGCAGCCGATTCACCGCCCGTCCACCGACGAGCGCCCACCGGGAGTTCCGGCGCCGGGCCAGAGTGTCGAGTTCCTCGAACACGGTCAGTCCTGCCGAACCGAAGAAGTCCACGTCCGACAGGTCGAGCACCACACGCGACGACGTGTGCAGCCGGGCGCCCGCGTAACTGCACAATGCGGGAGCGTTGCGCATGTCGAGTTCGCCCGCCACAGCGACCCGGACGAGCGCGGAACTGATTCTCTCGGTGGAGAAATCCGCCCCGGACGAGGTGCGGCAGAGAGGCGGCTGATCCGATCGGGTGACCCACAGCGACGTGACTTTGCGCTGGGTAACGGTAGTCATGAGCTTCCCATCGTCGGGAGAGTGGAAGCGCCGACGGGACGGGACCGCACTGACACCGGCTACCGCGAATACGCGGCACTTCCGAGCCAGGCTGTGTGCTCAACCTCACTCACACCCTACGGCAGTCGCAGCGGCACTGCAAAGAACCTGCCTACCAGCTGCAATGCCACTGGTACGGAAACCGTTTCCGCATGATTGAGAACCCCGCGTCGCGGGTAGTCTCGCGAGGAACACCCGCTCGCCCGGGCCCTCAACCTGCCGCAACGGAGAAACAACACACATGGCGAACACGGCATCGATCGATTCGGCCCTCGAACGCACCCATCCCGTAGTGGAATTGCGGGTGCGCGCGGAACCAGGCCAGCTTCCCGTACTGCGCGCGGTCGCTGCCGCCATCGCCATCCAGCAGGGCTTCGACCTCGACGCGGTGGCCGACGTCAAGCTCGCGATCGACGAGGCGGGCACCCGGCTCATCACCCGGGCTCCGGAAGGTGCGACGTTGTCGTGCCGGTTCCAGGCGATGCCGCCTGCACTGCGGATCAGCGCGTCTGCTCTCACGGTCGACGGCGGACTGACCGCGGACTCGCGGACCTTCGGGTGGCATGTACTCAATGCGCTCGCCGACTCCGTCGACGTGAAGGTGGACGAGACCGACGAGGGATCCGTCACCACCATCGACGTCTCCCTGACCGACAGCAGCGCTGTTCTGTGACGGGGACCGGCGCCCAACGGCGCAGCGGCCGAGCCGCCGACGAATACGCCGACGTCATCCCTCTCTTCGAGAAGATGGTGGCGCTCGGCGAGGACGATCCCGCACGCGGAACCATGCGCGACAGCCTGGTCGAACGGTGCCTGCCACTCGCGGAACACATCGCCCGCCGATTCGACGGCCGCGGCGAGGCGTTCGACGATCTTCTGCAGGTTGCCCGCCTCGGCCTGGTCAACGCCGTGGACCGGTTCGATCCCGAGCGCGGCTCGGACTTCGTGTCCTTCGCGGTTCCGACCATCATGGGCGAGGTGCGCCGCCACTTCCGCGACGCCGGTTGGGCGGTGCGCGTGCCGCGCCGGATGAAGGAGATGCACCTGGCGCTGAGCAAGGCGACCGGGGAACTCTCGCAGCGCCTCGGCCGTGCCCCCACGGCGGCCGAACTCGCAGCGGAACTGGGACTCGATCCCGAAGAGGTCGCGGAAGGCCTCGTCGCCGGCAACGCATACCAGGCGGTCTCGGTCGACCGGCCTGCCCCGGCCGGGGACGACGGCGTCACTCTTGCGGACACTCTCGGCGACTACGACGCCGCGCTCGCGCACGTGGAGAACCACGAAGCGCTGCGTCCGCTGCTGGCCGCGCTGCCGGAACGCGAGCGCACGGTCGTGCTGCTGCGCTTCTTCGGGAACATGACCCAGACCCAGATCGCCGAACGGGTCGGTGTGTCCCAGATGCACGTGTCACGACTGCTGACGAAAACCCTCGCCCAGCTGCGTGAACAACTGGGCGAGGGCTTCTAGGACCGAGGGTCTCTCTTCGTCCCCGGGTCACTGCTTCCCGGGCCAGGTGCCGGTGACGCGGCGGAAGCCGACTGCGCTCGCGCGGTTCGCCGCCGCGCTCACCGCGCCGAAGATCGCTCCCTGCACGGCGGCGGAGACCAGCACCTCACGCCACCCGAAGCGGCTGTCCATGGCCTCCGGCGGATCGTCCTGGCCGGCACCGAGCGCCCACACCTTCCGGAACACCATGCCGGCGGCCACACCCGCCAGAGAACTGACTACGAGGCTCACGGGCCGGTACAACGCCTTCTTCACATTTCCTCCACGTCTCGAGGTACGAGGCGGGAGTACCCGGCCGTCGCGGTCTCACACCTGCCGGACTGCTCAGATGGTGGTGGCATCGATGACGAAGCGGTAGCGCACGTCGCTCGCCACGACCCGGTCGTACGCCTCGTCGATCCGGTCGGCCGGGACGACCTCGATCTCGGCGCCGATCCCGTGTTCGGCGCAGAAGTCGAGCATCTCCTGAGTCTGCGGGATGCCGCCGACCATGGAGCCGGCGAGACTGCGGCGGTTCCGGGCGAGCGAGAACGCCCGGAGCGTGAGGGGGTGTTCGGGCAGGCCCAGCTCGACGAGGGTGCCGTTGCGGGCGAGCAGCGACAGGTAGGCATCCATGTCGAGATTCACCGACACGGTGTTGACGATCAGGTCGAATGTGTCCCGCAGATCCACGAAGGTCTGCGGATCGGTCGTGGCGCGGTAGTCGACGGCGCCGAATCGCAGCCCGTCCTCCCGCTTGGCCAGCGAATGCCCCAGCACGGTCACCTCCGCACCCATTGCCGCGGCGATCTTCACGCCGACGTGGCCGAGACCGCCCATGCCGATGACGGCGACCTTCCTGCCCGGTCCGGCGCCCCAGTGCCGGAGCGGGGAGTACAGGGTGATGCCCGCGCAGAGCAGCGGCGCCGCCGCATCGAGCGCCAGGCCGTCGGGGATCTTCAGGACGAAGTGCTCGGTGACGACGATATGGGTGGAGTATCCGCCCTGAGTCACCTCGCCGTCGCGGCCGACCGCGTTGTAGGTGCCGGTGACCCGCTCGGCGCAATACTGCTCGTCGCCGCTGGTGCAGGCCTCGCACTCGAGGCACGAGTCGACGAAGCAGCCCACGCCGACCCGGTCGCCGACCGCATGCCTGGTGACGTCGGAGCCGACAGCGCTCACCACCCCGACGATCTCGTGGCCGGGGACGACCGGGTAGCGGGTGCCGCCCCACTCGTTGCGGGCGGTGTGGATGTCGGAATGGCAGATTCCGGCGTACCGGATCTCGATGAGCACGTCGAGGGGACCGAGCTCGCGCCGCTCGATGGTGGTCTTGACGAGAGGTCTGTCCGCCGCGGTGGCGGCGTACGCAGCAACGGTAGTCATGCGTTCATGCCTACCTGCCGGCGCGCCGACGCGCACCCGCGGGGCCGCTCGCGGGTGCGCGTCGTCGGTTGCCGTCCGGTCGCTCCTGTCCGGCCGCTACTGTCCGGCCGCGCGGCGCCGCAGCCGGCGTGCGGCGGCGACGAGGTTGCGCAGCGACGGCTCGAGCTGCCAGTAGTGCCGGGTCTTGAGCCCGCCGTCCGGATTGGCCCACAGCCGGTCGAGTTCGACGGATTCCGCAGCGGTGCTGAGCAGTTCGTCGAGCTCGTCGATGTCGGGAATGCGCGCCGATCGGCTCTCGTAGACACCGGGCCCGACACCGTGCGTGAGCGCCTTGTCCTTGATGGCCTCGAGCACCCAGCGGATCGAACGGGTCGCGACGATCGCCGTGACGTCCGCGTCGAGCCGTTCGATCGCGTCGACCACCGACGCCTGACCGGAGTAGGTCAGGTGCGTGTGGATCTGCGTCTCGGGCTTGGCGCCGCCCGTCGCGAGCCGGAATGCGTCGACCGCCCAGTCCAGGTACTCGGCCCGGCCGTCCTGCCGCAACGGCAGCAGTTCCCGGATCGCGGGCTCGTCCACCTGGATGATCGCGATGCCGGCCCGCTCGAGATCGGCGATCTCGTCGCGGATCGCCAGCGCCAGCTGGTCGGCCGTCTCGTGCAACGGCTGGTCTTGGCGCACATACGACCGGGCCAGCATCGTGACCGGACCGGTGAGCATGCCCTTGACCGGCTTGTCGGTCAGCGACTGCGCGAACGCGATCCACTCCACCGTCATCGGCTTCGGCCGCACGATGTCGCCGTAGAGGATCGGCGGCCGCGTGCACCGCGACCCGTAGGCCTGCACCCAGCCGAAGTGCGTCGTGGCGAAGCCCTCGAGCAGTTCGGCGAAGTACTGGATCATGTCGTTGCGCTCGTGCTCGCCGTGGACGAACACGTCGAGACCGATGTCCTCCTGCAACCGGATGGTGGACTCGATCTCCTCCTGGATGCGCTTGACGTAGTCGTCCCACGACATGCGCCCCTCACCCAGCTCGTAGCGGGCCTTGCGGATCTCGGCCGTCTGAGGGAACGAGCCCAGGGTGGTCGCCGGCACCGGGGGCAGCTTCAGGCGCTCCTGCTGCGCGGCGCGGCGCTCCTCGTACGGGACCCGGCGGCGGTGTTCGGGGCGCAGGGCGTTGACGCGGGCGCGGATCGTGTGCTTCTGCTTGAAGTGCACCGAGGTCGGCGGCTTGCGCCACCGCTCCTCCGCCCCGGTGGTCAGTGCCTTGGCGAGCGAGACCACCTCGCCCACCTTCTGCTTGGCGAACGCCAGCCGGTCCGCCACGTCGCCCGGGATGTCGTACTCGGCGAGCACGTCGTAGGGCACGTGCAGCAGCGAGCACGACGTGGAGACCACCAGGTCGGGCGCAACGGCCGCGAGGCTGCTCAGGTATTCGAGAGTGCGGTGCCGATCGGCCTTCCACACGTTGCGGCCGTCGACGACCCCCGCATAGATCCGTTTGCGCTTGAGTCCCGGCACCGCGGCCAGCTCCTCGGCGCTCATCCGGCCGTTGACCAGGTCGAGACCGATGGCCTCGACCTTGGTGGCAGCGAGGAGGGGCAGCGCCTCGCCGAGGTGGCCGTAGGGGCCGGTGACGAGCAGGCGCGGGCGCAGCGGCGCGTGGGAGAGAGTGTCGTAGGCCCGCGCGAACGCCTCGAGCTCCTGCGGGGTGCGATCCTCGGTGAAGGACGGCTCGTCGAGCTGCACGCACCAGGCGCCGGCGCGCGCGAGTTCCGCGAACAGCTTCTCGTACTCCGGCAGCAGCCGGTCGAGCAGGTCGAGCGTGGAGAACCCGTCCTGCTCGGACGTCTCCGAGACCTTGGACAGCAGCAGCAGGGACATCGGGCCGAGCACGACCGGGCGCAGCTCGATGCCACGGGCCTTGGCGCGCTCGAACTCGTCGAGTACCGCCGCCGAGTTCAGGGCGAAGGTGGTGGTCTCGTCGAGCTCGGGCTGCCGGTAGTGGTAGTTGCTGCCGAACCAGCGGACCAGCTCGAGCGGCGGGAAGTCCTCACGGCCCCGGCACAGCGTGAAGTAGAGGTCGAGTGGATCGAGCTCGCCGACGAGCGGGCGGAACCGCTCGGGGATCGCACCGAACAGCAGTGCGTTGTCGAGCACGTGATCGTAGTAGGAGAACGTGTTGCCCGGCACCTGGGTGAGTCCGGTGGCGGCGAGTTCGCTCCAGGTGGACTCCTGGATCTCGCGGGCCACCGCGACGAGTTCGTCGCGCGTGCCGGTACCGTGCCAGTAGGCCTCGAGCGCACGCTTGAGTTCACGGCGGGGTCCGATGCGCGGATACCCGAGAATGCTGGAGCCGTATCCGTCTGCATTGCTGGCCATCAGGGGTCGACCTTTCCCTCGATGCACCTCGCGCCCGTGTCCCGACAGCCAGCGCAACGGCTGTGCTGTCGGCACACGGGCGCCGAGATGCGGTGTGGTGCTACCTACCTAGCTGACTTTCTTGGCGGCACGACCGTTGTCGGCGTACTCGTAGAAGCCGGCGCCCGACTTCTTGCCGACGAGGCCCGCCTCGACCATGCGCAGCAGGAGCGGCGGAGCCGAGTAGAGCGGCTCCTTGAACTCCCCGTACATCGAGTCGGCGATCGACTTGACCGTGTCCAGGCCCACCAGGTCGGTCAGCGCGAGCGGACCCATCGGGTGCGCACATCCGAGAACCATCGCCTTGTCGATGTCCTCCTTGGTGGCGAAGCCGGATTCGACCATCCGGATCGCCGACAGCAGGTAGGGCACGAGCAGCGCGTTGGCGATGAAGCCGGCCCGGTCGGAGGACCGGACGACCTGCTTGCCGAGCACCTCGGAGGCGAAGGCCTCCGCGCGCTGGGAGACCGCGGGGCTGGTCTTGAGCGTGGTGACCAGCTCGACCAGCGGCAGCACCGGAACCGGGTTGAAGAAGTGCATGCCGATGACCCGCTCGGGCCGGGTGGTGGCGATGCCCAGCTTCATGATCGGGATCGACGAGGTGTTGGATGCCAGCACCGCGTTCGGATCCGTGACGATCTTGTCGAGCTCCGCGAAGATCTCAGCCTTGACCTTCTCGTCCTCGACGACCGCCTCCACGACGAGCTGGCGATCGGCGAAGTCGCCGAGGTCGGAGGTGAAGCGCAGCCGCCAGGCGGCCTGCTCACGCTCCCGTTCGGTGATCTTGCCGCTGCTGACACCGCGGTCGAGGGACCGGAGGATGCGGGCACGCCCGGCAGCCGCGAGTTCGCGGGTCTGCTCGTACACAAGTACGTCGACATGAGCGCGCGCGCACACCTCGGCGATACCTGCGCCCATCATCCCGGCGCCGATCACGCCGACGCGCTGAATCTTTTCGCTGGTCACGTCAGCTCCTACTCGTCATGTGGGGGTCGTGAAGGGAGTTTTCGACAGGGGGTGGATACGGCCGCGGCGGGACCTGGTCGTTCGAGATCCCGCCGCGCCCACATCCGGTTGCCGGTTCCTAGTGGAACTGGCCCTCCTCGGTGGAGCCCTTCAGGGCCGCCGTGGAGGTGTTCGGGTCGACGGTGGTGGCGATGGCGTCGAAGTAGCCGGCGCCGACCTCACGCTGGTGCTTGATGGCGGTGAAGCCACGCTCCTCGGCGGCCTTGAACTCGCGCTCCTGCAGGTCGACGAAGGCGGTCATGCCCTGGCGGGCGTAGCCGTGGGCCAGGTCGAACATGCCGTAGTTCAGCGAGTGGAAGCCGGCGAGGGTGATGAACTGGAACTTGAAGCCCATCGCGCCGAGCTCCTTCTGGAACTTCGCAATGGTCGCGTCGTCCAGGTGCGCCTTCCAGTTGAAGGACGGCGAGCAGTTGTAAGCGAGGAGCTGGTCCGGGAACTCGCCGCGGACGGCCTCGGCGAACTTCTTGGCGACCTCGAGGTCCGGCACGCCGGTCTCCATCCAGATCAGATCGGAGTACGGCGCGTACGCCTTGGCGCGCGCGATGCAGGGCTCGATGCCGTTCTTGACGCCGTAGAAGCCTTCGGCGGTGCGGGTGCCGTCGAGGAACTCGCGGTCACGCTCGTCGACGTCGGAGGTCAGCAGCGTCGCGGCCTCGGCGTCGGTGCGGGCGATGACGACCGTGGGGACGTCGGCGACGTCGGCCGCGAGGCGAGCCGAGGTCAGCGTGCGGATGTGCTGCTGGGTCGGGATGAGCACCTTGCCACCGAGGTGGCCGCACTTCTTCTCCGACGCGAGCTGGTCCTCCCAGTGCGAACCGGCGACACCGGCCGCGATCATCGCCTTCTGCAACTCGTAGACGTTGAGCGCGCCACCGAAGCCGGCTTCACCGTCGGCCACGATCGGGGCGAGCCAGTTGTCGACGGAGGTGTCGCCCTCGATCTTGGCGATCTCGTCGGCGCGCAGCAGCGCGTTGTTGATGCGGCGGACGACCTGCGGAACCGAGTTCGCCGGGTACAGCGACTGGTCCGGGTAGGTGTGGCCGGACAGGTTCGCGTCACCGGCGACCTGCCAGCCGGACAGGTAGATGGCCTTGAGGCCGGCGCGGACCTGCTGCACGGCCTGGTTGCCGGTGAGGGCGCCCAGCGAGTTGATGTAGTCCTCATTGTTCACGAGGTCCCAGAGGATCTCCGAACCGCGGCGGGCGAGGGTGGCTTCCTCGACGACGGTGCCCTGCAGCTTCGCGACCTGCTCGGCCGTGTAGTTGCGGGTGATCCCCTTCCAGCGCGGGTTGGTGTCCCAATCCTTCTGGATTTCCTCAGCGGTCCTCGGGGTGCCGGTGGTCGACATCTAAAGCTCCACTCTCTAGATCGGATCCGCGCCGGACGTTCTGCAGTACGTGCGTACTACTTCACATCCTTCGCGAACCTTTCGGATGTACCACTCGACAATGACACACCCCGAAAGTGCGGTCTACCTGTTGCTAATGCCAATCTTCGCTAGGTTTTCCAACGGCCTTGCAAAGGTTGCAAACGTTTGGGGCGTCCAACGAACTCGCCTATCGAGCCCTGGGCTACTCGCCGGTAGCAATTACCTCGGCATTGTCCGCCACGCCGCCCCCGGCGGGCGCGGATCGCGAAGACCTCCGAGTGCGGGCCCACCAGACCCGGAAACGCGGGATGCCGCCTTCATTGTGACCAGTCTCACAGAATCGACTGCGGCGAATCGGGAAGTCGTCCCGGTCGAATCGGCCGGGGACCAAGATCGTTCGTCTACCATGTGCGCGTTGATCAGTCGGGGCCGGTCACGCCGAGCGGGCGTGCCCACTCCCCACTCGCACACGAGTCGAGGAGGGCGCCATCCTTTCCGCCACGTCGAAGCCGGTGATCGAGGCCACCCTGCCGGTCGTCGGTGCCCATATCGGCCGGATCTCCGAGCTGTTCTACGACAAGCTCTTCGCGGCCGCACCCTCGCTGCGGACCGACCTGTTCAACCGCACCAACCAGGAGAACCGGGAGCAGCAGAAGGCCCTCGCGAGTTCGGTCGCCGCGTTCGCGACGCTCCTGGTCACCGAGGACGCCGCGGACATCGACGCGATCATGGCCCGGATCGCCGCCAAGCACGCCTCGCTCGGCGTCCAGGCTCCCCACTACGAGGTGGTGCGGCACCAGTTGTTCGCCGCGATCGCCGAGGTGCTCGGGGATGCGGTCACCCCCGAGGTCGCCGCGGCCTGGCGCGAGGTCTACACCCTGATGGCCAACTCGCTCATCGAGCAGGAGGCGGCCCTCTACGACAAGGCCGGGGTCCGGCACGGTCAGGTGTGGCGCGTCGTCGTGGTCACCGACGTCCAGTTCGACGGCGCCGAGGTCGCAACTCTGACGCTGCGCTCGCTCGACGACACTCCGCTCCCGGATTTCCTTCCCGGACAGTACATCTCCATCGCGACCACCCTCGGTGACGGCACCCGCCAGATCCGCCAGTACACCCTCGTGCGCAGCCACGTCCCGGGCGAGTGGGCCGTCACCGTCAAGCGGGTCCGGGGCGGGATCGTCTCCCCGTTCCTCGCCGGGGGCGTCGGCATCGGCACCGAACTCGTCGTCTCCCATCCGTTCGGCAGCCTCGTCGTCGAGGACGGCGACGATCCTCTGGTGCTGATCTCGGCCGGCATCGGCATCACCCCGACACTCGCGGCGCTGCAGCACCTGGCGGCGCACCGATCCGAGCGCGAGGTTCTCGTCGTGCACGTCGACCGCTCGACCTACGACCATCCCCGCCGCGCGGAGACACAGGCCCTGGTCGATCGCCTGCCGCGGGCCCGCATGCAGACCCGGTACTCCGAGTTCGAAGAACTCCGCGAGGACGGCCACTCCCCGCTCGACGGTGTCGAGTTGCCGACCGACCCGCAGGTCTACGTGTGCGGTCCGGTCCCGTTCATGCGCTCGATCCGGCAGACGCTGCTCGCTGCGGGGGTGTCGCCCGACGCCGTCCACTACGAGGCCTTCGCGCCCGGTTCCTGGCTGGGTCTGGCGGAGAGCTAACGTTGCGAATCCCTCGTTGCAAAGCTGTGTAGACGCTCGTACGCTGGGGTGATGCCAAAGACGTTCGTCGGCGCCCGCCTGCGCCAGCTGCGGACCGAGCGGGGACTGAGCCAGGCAGCGCTGGCCAAGACCCTGGAGATCTCGGCCAGCTACCTCAACCAGATCGAGCACGACGTGCGGCCGCTCACGGTTCCGGTCCTGCTGCGCATCAGTGAGGTCTTCGGGGTCGACACCACGTTCTTCTCGTCCCAGGACGACACCCGGCTCATCGCCGAGATGCGAGAGGTGGCCCTCGACCAGGAGATGGGCATCGACGCCGACGCCCAGGAGATCGCCGCGATGGTGTCGGCCCACCCCGGGCTCGCACGGGCGATGGTCAACATGCACCGGCGGTTCCGCAACACCACCGCGCAACTCGCCGCCGCCACCGAGGACCGGTACAGCGACGGCAGCGGCACCGGCACCATCACCATGCCGCACGAGGAGGTCCGCGACTACTTCTATCAGCGGCAGAACTACCTGCACGAACTCGACACCGCCGCCGAGGAACTCGCCACCCGGATCCGCTTCCACCGGGGCGACATCTCCGGCGGCATCATCAAGCGCATGGAGGCGGTGCACGACGTGCAGCTCGTCCGTCGCGTCGATCTCGGCGAGAACGTGCTGCACCGGTTCGACCCCGCCACGCGCACCCTCGAGATCTCCGCGCGGCTGTCGGGCGGCCAGCAGGTGTTCAAGCTGGCCACCGAGCTGGCCTACCTCGAGTGCGGGGAGCTGATCGAGAAGCTGGTCGCCGAAGGCGCCTTCACCAGCGAGGCCTCGCTCTCCCTGGCCCGCCACGGCCTCGCCAACTACTTCGCGGCGGCGATCATGCTGCCGTACGCGCAGTTCCACGAGATGGCCGAGGACTTCCGGTACGACGTGGAGCGGCTCTCCGCCTTCTACGCGGTCAGCTACGAGACCATCGCCCACCGGATGTCGACCCTGCAGCGACCGAAGCTGCGCGGCGTGCCGTTCTCGTTCGTCCGCGTCGACCGGGCGGGCAACATGTCCAAACGGCAGTCCGCCACGGGCTTCCACTTCTCCACCAGCGGCGGCACCTGCCCCCTGTGGAACGTGTACGAGACGTTCGCATATCCGGGCAAGATCATGACCCAGCTCGCCCAGATGCCCGACGGACGTCGCTACCTGTGGGTCGCACGCACGGTCGAGCGTCGCGCCGCCCGATACGGCCAGCCGTCGAAGACCTTCGCGATCGGCCTCGGCTGCGAACTGCGCCACGCGCACCGCCTCGTCTACGCCGACGGACTCGACCTCAGCGACGCCAACCCCGGCGCCCCCATCGGGGCCGGCTGCCGCGTGTGCGAGCGCCTGAACTGCCCCCAACGCGCATTTCCCCCACTGGGCAAGGAACTCGTCATCAACGAGCACCAGAGTTCGGTGTCCCCCTACCTCATCAAGTAACACCCGCGCGACGGTCGGACAGCCACACGCCCAACCAACCGCGCGGATGCCCGGAGACGGCGCGGCAGTGCCGCATCAGTTTTGTCCACAACCGGGCGATTGCTCCCCAGATCCGGCCCGGAGCGCGGAGTTCCCGCCGAAGGGGCCCTCCCTCGGGGCACCGTGTTCGGCATGACCGACCACATCCCCATCACACGGCGCGACGCCGTCCGCTCCGGGCTCACCGAGGACGAGATCCGCCAAGCACTGCGTACCGGCGCTCTCGAGCGTCTCGACGCAGGCGTCTACCTGCCCAGAGAGATCGCAGCCGACCTCGACGACGCCGGCCGGCACCTGGTACGCGTACGTGCGGCCGCCGCCAAGCTCGGCCCCGAGGCTGTGGTGAGCCACACCTCCGCCGCCGTCGTGCACGGGTTCGCTCTGTGGCGTCCGGACCTCACACTGGTTCACGTCAGTCGCAATCGACGCTCCGGCGGACGTAGGACCTCCCAACTACACGTGCATGCAGCACCTTTCGCACAAAAAGACGTGGAGATCGTGGACGGGACAGCGGTGACGGCGGCGGCACGCACGATCGTCGACACGGCACGCTGCCTGGATGCCGACCGTGCAGTGGTGCTGGGTGACTCTGCACTGAGACTGCGACCCGAGGCCCACGCCGAACTCCCGGCCGCCTTGACGGCAGCCCACACCCGAACCGGAATTGCAGCGGCTCGACGAATGTGCGCATTCCTGGACGGACGAAGTGAGAGCCCGGGTGAGTCGATCAGCCGCCTCCGCATTCGGGCGGCAGGTCTGCCCGACCCCGTTCTGCAATTCGAGATACGGACAGCCGGGGGCGCATTCGTCGCGCGCACCGACTTCTTCTGGCAGGAGTTCGGCATCGTCGGCGAATTCGACGGCATGGGAAAGTACCGGTCTTCGGATCCCGGCGCGAGCGCCGAGACGGTGCACCGCGAGAAGCTTCGTGAGGATGCGATCCGGGCCCAGGGATACGAAGTGGTGCGCTGGACATGGCCGGAACTCTTCCGCTTCGACGACGTGTGTGCGCGAATCGACGCCGCCGCCCGTCGTCGCCGGCGTTAGGTCGTTCGGAAACCCGCACGGCGGCAGGACAGCCGCGCGATGCAAAGAGCGCGCCGCTGTCCTGCCGAGGCGCGGATACGCCCAGACCTCGGGGTGTGCGCATTCGGCAACGAGGTCGTAACACGCGTCATGAACTCGTCACCGCGAGACATTCTCACGCAACACCGGCCGCCTACTCTTCGGACCCACGGATACAGCGCTGTATACGCAGCCCGGATACGCCGGGCCCCGTCCGGTTCCCACCTTCGAAGAAGGGCACCTCCATGCCAGTTGCCACATCCACGTTCGCCAGGCGCGCCGTCGCCGCGCCGGTCGCGCTGGCCGCCGTCGGTCTCGTGCTCAGCGCCTGCGGCAGCAAGGCCACCGACAGCACCGACGCCGCCGGATCCGCCTCGTGCGTCGACACCTCCGGTGACACGATCAAGGTCGGCTCGTTGAACTCGCTCTCGGGCACCATGGCGATCTCCGAGGTCACGGTGCGTGATTCGATCGCGTTGGCCGTCGAGGAGATCAACGCGAACGGCGGTGTTCTCGGCAAGCAGATCCGGATCGTGGCCGAGGACGGCGCATCGGAGCCGACCGTGTTCGCCGAGAAGGCCGAGAAACTGATCAGCTCCGACTGCGTGGCCGCGGTGTTCGGCGGGTGGACGTCGTCGAGCCGCAAGGCGATGCTGCCGGTGTTCGAGGACCTGAACTCGCTGCTGTACTACCCCGTGCAGTACGAGGGCCTCGAGTCGTCGCCGAACATCTTCTACACCGGCGCCACCACCAACCAGCAGATCGTGCCCGCGCTGGACTACCTGAAGGAGAAGGGCGTCCGGTCGCTCTACCTCGTCGGCAGCGACTACGTCTTCCCGCAGACCGCGAACCGCATCATCCGCGCGTACGCCGAGGCCAACGGCATCGAGATCAAGGGCGAGGACTACACCCCGCTCGGCTCCACCGACTTCTCCACGATCGTCAACAAGGTCCGCACCGCCGACGCGGACGCGGTGTTCAACACCCTCAACGGCGACTCCAACGTCGCCTTCTTCCGCGAGTACGCCAACGTCGGCCTCACCGCCGCCGACATGCCGGTGATCTCGGTGTCCATCGCCGAGGAGGAGGTCGTCGGAATCGGCGCGCAGAACATCGCCGGCCAGCTCACCGCGTGGAACTACTACCAGACCGTGGACAGTGCCGAGAACACGGCGTTCGTCGACGCGTACAAGGCGAAGTACGGCGCGAACAAGCCCACCTCCGACCCGATGGAGGCCGCGTACGCCTCGGTGTACCTGTGGAAGAACACCGTCGAGAAGGCGAACTCGTTCGCCGTCGCCGACGTGCAGGCCGCAGCCGACGGCGTCTCGTTCGCCGCGCCGGAGGGCACCGTCACGATCGACGGGGACAACCACCACATCTCCAAGACGGCCCGCATCGGCGAGATCCGTGGCGACGGACTGATCTACACGGTGTGGGAGTCGAGCGGGGCGATCGAGCCGGACCCGTACCTCGAGAGCTACGACTGGGCCGCCGGCCTGTCCGGTAGCTGACCACCGTGACCGGGAAGCCGACGAGAAGGGAGGCGACATGGATGTCGTCGTAGGACAGCTCTTCACGGGTCTGAGCATCGGCTCGATCCTGCTGCTGGCGGCGCTGGGCCTGTCGCTGACGTTCGGGCAGATGGGCGTGATCAACATGGCCCACGGCGAGTTCATCATGGCCGGCTCCTACACGGCGTACGTCGTGCAGCAGGTGGTCTCGGCCGCCGGGGTGTCCCTGCTGGTGTCACTGCTCGTCGGTTTCCTGGTCGGTGGCACGATGGGAGTGCTGCTCGAGGTCACCCTCATCCGCCGCATGTACCACCGCCCCCTCGACACCCTGCTGGTGACCTTCGGCGTGGGCCTGCTGCTGCAGCAGGCAGCCCGCGACGTCTTCGGCGCACCCGCCGTCAACGTGGTTGCACCGCAATGGCTCTCGGGTGGCGTCGAGATCTTCGGAGCGGTGGTGCCCAGGACCCGGCTGTTCATCCTCGTGCTCGCCGTCGTGTGCGTCGCGATTCTGATCGCCGCGATGAAGTACACCCCGATGGGCCGGCGCATCCGGGCCGTCGTGCAGAACCGCGACCTCGCCGAAACCGTGGGAATCTCGTCCCGCCGCACCGACATCACCACCTTCTTCCTCGGCTCCGGACTGGCCGGTCTGGCCGGGGTGGCCCTGACCCTGATCGGCTCCACCAGCCCCACCATCGGCCAGTCGTACCTCATCGACGCGTTCCTGGTGGTCGTCATCGGCGGCCTCGGCCGGATCGAGGGTGCCGTCGTCGCGGCGGTCGCGCTCGGCCTGCTCAACTCGTTCATCGAATACTCCACCACCGCCTCGATCGCGAAGGTGATCGTCTTCGTGCTCATCGTCATCTTCCTGCAGGTCCGGCCGCAGGGCCTGTTCGCGGTCAAGACAAGGAGCCTGGTCTGATGCCTGCCCCGAGACTTCTGCCGGCACTCACCCGGCCCGGACCGGCCCGCACGTGGGCCGGGTTCGCACTCGCCGCGCTGTTGCTGTTCGTCCTCGCCCCTGTCGTGTTGTCGGACTTCCGGCTGAACCTGCTCGCGAAGTTCCTGTGTTTCGCGATCGTCGCCGTCGGGATCGGTCTCGCCTGGGGCCGGGGCGGCATGCTCACCCTCGGGCAGGGCGTGTTCTTCGGCCTCGGCGCCTACATCATGGCAATGCACCTGAAGATCGCCGACGCCGAGCTGCGCGGCGAGGCCGTCCCGGACTTCATGCAGATCGCCGGAATCCGTGAACTGCCCGGCTACTGGGCGCCGTTCGCCTCTCCATTCGTGACGATCGCCGCGATCCTGGTGCTCCCCGCGCTGGTCGCGGTGCTGCTCGGGCTCGGCGTGTTCAAGCGCCGCGTCAAGGGTGCCTACTTCGCGATCCTCTCCCAGGCCCTGACCGCCGCCTTCGCGATCCTGCTGATCGGGCAGCAGTCGATCGGCGGATCGAACGGACTCAACCGCTTTCGCAGCTTCTTCGGCCTGTCACTCGCCGACCCGGCGAACAAGCGGATGCTGTTCTTCGTCGCCGCGGGTGTTCTGCTCGTCGTCGTCGCGCTCACCCGGCAACTGATGTTCTCCCGCTACGGCGAGCTGCTCGTGGCCGTGCGCGACCAGGAGGAGCGGGTCCGCTTCCTCGGCTACGACCCGGCCGACGTCAAGGTCGTCGCCTACGCCACGGCGGCCTTCTTCGCCGGCATCGCCGGGGCGCTGTTCGTACCCGTCGTCGGCATCATCTCCCCCGCCGACGTCGGCATCGTCCCCTCCATCGCGTTCCTCATCGGCGTCGCCATCGGCGGCCGCACGACCCTGCTCGGCCCGGTCCTCGGTGCCATCGGCGTCGCGTGGGCCCAGACCGCCCTGTCGGAGAACTTTCCCTCCGCGTGGACCTACGCCCAGGGCCTGCTGTTCATCGTCGTCATCGGGTTCTTCCCCGCCGGCCTGGCCGGGCTCGCGACGTTGCGCCGGCGACGCACCCGCACCGGCCCGGCCCGCCCGATCCCCGCACCGACCACGACGATGGAGCCGGCGAGATGACCGAACCCCACTACGGCGGCAACGCCGGTATGTCCAGCCAGTACCTCGAGATCCGCGATCTGCGGGTGAGCTTCGACGGGTTCACCGCCGTCGACGGCGTGGACCTGACCCTGTTGCAGGGCGACCTGCGCTTCCTCATCGGCCCCAACGGCGCGGGCAAGACCACCCTCGTGGACGCCGTCACCGGGCTGGTGCCGGCCACCGGATCGGTCACCAAGTCCGGCACCGAACTGCTCGGCAAGAAGGTGCACAAGATCGCCAGGCTCGGGGTGGGCCGCACCTTCCAGACCGCGTCGGTGTTCGAACAACTCACCGTGCTGCAGAACCTCGACATCGCCGCCGGCGCCGGTCGCTCCCCGTGGTCGCTGCTGCGCCGCCGCACGACGGTGCTGCCACAGATCGAGGAGGCCCTCGAGACGATCGGCCTGACCGGCCTGCGCGACGTGCCCGCCGGCATCCTCGCGCACGGGCAGAAGCAGTGGCTCGAGATCGGCATGCTGCTCGTGCAGAACTCCGACGTGCTGCTGCTCGACGAGCCCGTCGCCGGGATGAGCCACGACGAACGCGAGGAGACCGGGCAGTTGCTGCGCCGGATCGGGGCGCAGCGCACCGTCGTCGTCGTCGAGCACGACATGGACTTCATGCGCGCCTTCGCCACCTCCGTCACCGTCCTGGCCCGCGGCAGGGTGATCGCCGACGGGACCGTCGAACAGGTGCAGAACAACCCGCAGGTCCAGGAGGTCTACCTCGGGACCGCCACCGCTGTACAGGAGGCGTGAGATGCTCGAGCTCGTCGACGTGCGGACCGGGTACGGCCGCACCGAGATCATCCACGGGGCCACCCTGACCGTCCCCGCCGACGGAGTCGTCGCCGTCATGGGTCACAACGGGGCCGGCAAGACCACCCTGCTGCGCGCCGCCGTCGGCCTGCTGCCCACCACCTTCGGCCGGATCCTCCTCGACGGCGAGGACATCACCTCGCTGCGGCCCGCCGCGCGCGTCGCCCGCGGCCTGGCCTACGTCCCCCAGGGGCAGCAGTCCTTCGCGCAGCTCACGTGCGCCGAGAACCTGCAGGTCGTCGCCGACGGACGCAGACGCGGCAAGCAGCTCGTCGCCGACATGCTCGAGCTGTTTCCCGCCCTCGTGCCGTTGCTGGACCGACGCGCCGGTCTGCTCTCCGGTGGTCAGCGCCAGCAACTCGCGATCGCCCGCGCTCTGATCACCGAGCCCCGCATGCTCATCCTCGACGAGCCCACCGAGGGGATCCAGCCGTCGGTCGTCGCCGAGATCGAGAGCACTGTGGTCGAACTCAGCCGGCGCGGCGACCTCGGGGTCCTGCTCGTCGAGCAGCACATCGGCTTCGCCCTGCAGGCCGCGCAGCGGTACTACGTCCTCGAATCCGGCCGCATCACCGCCAGCGGCGACGGCGGGACGGACGCCGCCGGCACCGTCCGCGCGGCCATGGCGATCTGATGAACGCCGGCGGCACGCGGCGTGACCGGGTCTACCGGGCGCTGCGTTCGGATCTGATGACGGGCGTTCTGCCGCCGGACGCCCGGCTCGGCGAGGAACGACTCGCCGAGCAGTACGGGGTCTCGCGGACGCCGGTGCGGGAGGCACTGGCGCGGCTGGTGTCCGACGGGCTGGTCGAGCGGCGCGAGCAGGGGCTGTTCCCGTACCGGCCGCGCTTCGACGACCTCGCCGACCTGTACGAGCTGCGGACCACGTTGGAGCTGAGAGGCATCCGCCGGGCGCTGGCCGATCACTCGGTCCGGCACGATCCGCACGTGCTCGGCGCCGAGCTCGACCGGTGGTACGCGCTGCGGCGGGATCTGCCCGAACCGGACGCGGGCTTCGTCGGGCTCGACGAACAGTTCCACCTGGCATTGCTGGCCGCCGCCGGCAATGCGGCCCTGTGCGACGCACTGGCTGCCGTGAACGCGAAGGTGCGGCCCGTGCGCATGTTCGACTACCTGACACACGACAGGATCACGGCGACCGTCGACGAGCACATCGGTGTGGCGGAGGCGGTGCTCGCCGGCCGCCTCGAAGACGCCCACGACCAGCTCCTCGCCCACATCGACACGTCGCGGGCGGTGGTGGTGCAGCGCGCCGAGCAGGCCCGGACCATGGCCCGATTGGCGCGTGCCGTGCGAGACTGACCGGCATGTCGCCTCGCATCCGGCCCGGCCGGTTCAAGGAACTCGGCCCGCTCAACTGGGCGGTCTGGCGTGTGCTCTCGACCGTGGCGGGAACGAAGGATGCGCACCTGTTCAGCACCCTGGGCCGTACCGGCGGCCTGTTCCGCGGCTGGCTGCACTACTCCGGCAAGCTCATGCCGTTCGGGCGGTTGCCCCGGTTCGAATCCGAGCTGGTCATCCTGCGGGTGGCGCATCTGCGCGAGTGCAGCTACGAGTGGGACCATCACACCCGTCTCGGCCGCCGCGCCGGCATCACTCCCGAGATCCTGCAACGCATCCTCGACGGCCCCGAGGACCCCGGGTGGAGCCCGCGGCATCGGGCGATGCTCACGGCCGTCGACGAGCTGGTCACCACCAAGGACCTCGGCGACGAGTCGTGGGCGGCGCTGGCCGCTCACCTCGACGACCGGCGGATGATCGAATTCTGCCTGCTGGTAGCGCAATACGACGGCCTGGCCACCACCATCGGCGTGCTGCGCATCGAGCGGGACTTCTGAGAGTTCTTCCTAACCGTCGCTTTACCGCGGGCAATCTCGGCGAAACACGACGTCCATAGCGTATACAGCTATGTCGACACGTACGGATACAGCCACGGCGCAACCGCTCCGGACCCGGGTGTACCGGGAGCTGCGCACCGAACTGATGAACGGCTCGATCCCGGTCGGTGAGCGGCTGACCGAGCCGAAACTGTCCGCGCGCTTCGGCATCTCCCGCACCCCGGTCCGGGAGGCCCTCGCGATGCTGTGCGCGGACGGCCTGCTGCGCCGCGAGGAGTACGGATTCTCGCCGGTGCCCCCGAGCATTCCCCGCATCCGCGACCTCTACGAGCTGCGGATCACCCTGGAACTGCAGGGCATTGCGCGCGCGATCGACAATCCCGATGTGCGGCACGACCGCGTCGCCCTCACCGCCGAACGCGAACGATGGTTGCGCCTGTCCGCCCATCCGCCGCAGCAGGAACCGGGTTTCGTGGTACTCGACGAGGAGTTCCACGTGGCCCTGCTCGCCGCATCGGGCAACGCGGAACTGGCCGGCTCGCTCGAGTCGGTCAACTCCCGGATCCGGCACGTGCGGATGTACGACTTCATGGTCAACAGCCGGATCGAGACGTCGATCGCCGAACATCTCGCCATCGTCGACGCCGTCCTCGGCGACGAACTCGAGCTCGCCCACCGGTTGCTGCACCGGCACATCGGCGAATCCCTCGCAGTGGTGCTCGACCGGGTGACCCGTGCCGTCACCGCGATGTCGTTCGCGCACTGACGACCGTTCCGCCCCCACACCTTCCCCTTCCCCGTCACCGAAGGAGCCCGTCGTGACGTTCGCTTTCGACACCCTGCTCGTCGCCAACCGCGGCGAGATCGCCTGCCGCATCATGCGTTCGGCGCACACGCTGGGGCTGAAGACCGTCGCCGTCTACTCGGATGCGGACGCGTCCGCCGCGCACGTCGAAATGGCGGACATGGCAGTGCGTCTCGGCCCGGCCCCGGCCGCGCAGTCGTATCTGCGGGCGGATGCGGTGATCGAGGCGGCGCTGTCGACCGGCGCCGGCGCCGTCCATCCCGGCTACGGCTTCCTGTCGGAGAACGCCGAATTCGCGGCCGCTTGCGAGTCGGCGGGCATCGCGTTCATCGGGCCCACCCCCGAGCAGTTGCGGGTCTTCGGCGACAAACACACCGCCCGCGAGGCGGCCCGTGCCGTCGGGGTTCCGCTCGTCGAGGGCAGCGGCCTGCTCGGGTCCGTCGACGACGCGCTTGCCGCAGCCGCCACCGTCGGTTACCCCGTGATGCTCAAGGCCGTCGGCGGCGGCGGCGGCATCGGGATGCAGGCCTGCCACACCCCGGGCGAACTGCGGGACGCCTACGAGCGAGTGCAGCGTCTCGCGTCCGCGAACTTCTCCTCGTCGGGGGTGTTCCTCGAACGGTTCGTCGCCCACGCCCGCCACATCGAGGTGCAGGTGTTCGGCGACGGTCTCGGCCGCACGATCAGTCTCGGCACACGCGACTGCTCGCTGCAGCGACGCAACCAGAAGGTCGTCGAGGAGGCGCCCGCCCCGAACCTGCCCGACGCGGTCGTCGAGGAACTGCTCGCGTCGTCGCGACGGCTCGCGTCGTCGGTGCACTACCGCTCCGCCGGCACCGTGGAATTCGTGTACGACGTGGAGCGCGGCGAGGCGTCGTTCCTGGAGATGAACACCCGTCTGCAGGTCGAGCATCCGGTCACCGAAGAGGTCACCGGCATCGACCTGGTGGAGTGGATGCTGCGGCTCGGCCGGGGCGAGACCGAGATGCTCGACGCCCTGCCCGACAGCGGACCGCGCATCGTCGGTCACGCCGTGGAGGCGCGCGTATACGCGGAGGACCCGGGGCACGACTACCGGCCCAGCGCCGGGCTGCTCACCGCCGTCGAGTTCCCGGCCCACACCCGCGTCGAGACGTGGGTGGACACCGGCACCGAGGTGAGTTCGTTCTACGACCCGATGCTCGCCAAGATCATCGTGCGCGGCGAATCCCGTCGCACCGCGTTCGCGGCCCTCGCCGAGGCGCTCGACGACACGCACCTGTACGGGGTGCAGACGAATCTGCCGCAGCTGCGGCGCATCTGCACGGCGGAGCCGGTGCTCGGTGCCGCCCACACCACCGCGACGCTGCGGGAGGTGCGGGCGACGGGCCACCGCATCGACGTGCTGCGCGCGGGCACCATGACCACGGTGCAGGACTTCCCCGGCCGGATCGGGTTGTGGGCGGTCGGCATTCCGCCGTCGGGGCCGATGGACGACCTGTCGATGCGCGCCGCGAACGGCGCCGTCGGCAACCCGGAGGGGGCACCGGCGCTGGAGTGCACGTTGCAGGGTCCGCGTCTCCAGTTCTCCGACCCGACGCTCGTGTGCGTCACCGGCGCGCCGGTCGTGGTCACCGTCGACGGGACCCCCGTGCCCATGTGGGAGCCCCTGGAGGTGCCGGCCGGCGGCGTGCTCGACGTCGGCACCCCGGCCGAGCAGGGCCTGCGCACCTATGTCGCGGTGCGTGGCGGTCTCGACGCCCCGCTCTACCACGGCAGCGCTTCGACGTTCACGCTCGGCGGCTTCGGGGGCCTCACCGGCAGGGCCGTGGCCACGGGCGATGTTCTCGGTGTGGCCGAGTCCCGCGCGCTTGCCTCCCCCGCGCCGGTGCCCGTGGACCGTCGGCCGGAGTTCACCCGTACGTGGCACCTCGCGGTCACCGAGGGGCCGCAGCCGGCACCGGCGTACTTCACCGAGGACGACCTGGCCCAGTTCTACGCCGCCACGTGGACGGTGCAGTCCCACGCGAACCGCACCGGGATCCGCCTGGACGGCCCGAGACCCGGCTGGTCCCGCACCGACGGCGGGGAGGCCGGGCTGCACCCGTCGAACCTGCACGACAACCCCTACTCGGTGGGCGCGCTCAACGTCTCCGGCGACACCCCGATCCTGCTCGGCCCGGACGGCCCGAGCCTGGGCGGATTCGCCTGCCCGCTGACGGTCGTCTCCGGGCACCGCTGGAAGATGGGACAGATCCGGCCCGGGGATTCGGTGCGGTTCGTCCCGGTGACCGACGAGGCGGCGGTCGAACTGCGCGGCGCCACCACTCGCGCCCTCGACGTCCCGCCCGTGGCGCGGCCGTCCGCACTCGACGGCGGCCGCTTGGCCGGCACCCCGGCATTCCTGGATCGCCCCGAGGTGGTCTATCTCCGCGGCGGCGACGACAACATCCTCGTCGAATACGGCGACATGGTGCTCGACCTCGGTCTGCGGATGCGGGTGCACGCGCTGTCCGAGGCGCTCGCGGCACTGCGCCTGCCGGGCATCGTCGACGTCACGCCGGGTGTGCGGTCCCTGCACGTGCACTTCGACCCGGACGTGCTGCCTCAGCGCCGCGTGCTGGGGATCCTGCAGGATCTCGAGACCGAACTGCCGGCCACGCACGACCTGGTGGTCCCCAGCCGCACCGTCCGCCTGCCGCTCTCGTTCGACGACCCGTCGATCGCCGAGGCGATCTCCCGCTACCACAGCGGTGTCCGCGCGTCGGCGCCGTGGCTGCCGTCGAACACCGAATTCATCCGGCGCATCAACGGACTCGACTCGGTCGAGCAGGTGCGGGACACGGTGTTCGACGCCGAGTACCTCGTCCTCGGCCTCGGTGACGTGTATCTCGGTGCGCCGCTGGCCGTTCCGCTCGACCCCCGGCATCGGCTCGTGACGACGAAATACAACCCGGCACGCACGTGGACCCCGTCGGACGCCGTGGGCATCGGCGGCAAGTACCTGTGCGTCTACGGGATGGAGTCCCCCGGCGGCTACCAGTTGATCGGGCGAACGGTACCGATCTGGTCCGGATACCGGCAGTCCGGCCCGTTCGAGGACGGCAAGCCGTGGCTGTTCCGCTTCTTCGACCGGATCGTGTGGGAACCGGTGAGCCCGGAACAGCTGCTCGAGCACCGCGCCGCGTCCCTGGCAGGCCGGTTCGACGCCGAAGTCTCGGAGGGTACGTTCGCCCTCGCCGACCATCTGCGGTTCCTGGCGGACAACGCCGAGTCCATCGACGCGTTCCACGAGCGGCAGTCCGCGGCGTTCGAGACCGAGAAGCTGGCATGGCACGCGGCCGGTGAGTTCGACCGGGCCGAGTCGGCACCGGCAGAGGTGGCCGAGTCCACCGACCCGCTCGCCGGGATGCCGGCCGGATCCGTCGTCGTCGAAGCCCCCATGGTCGGCAACGTGTGGCGGGTCGAGGTGGCGGAGGGTCAAGAGGTCGGCGCCGACGACACCGCCGTCATCCTCGAGGCCATGAAGCTCGAGATGCCGGTGCCGGCCGCCGTGCAGGGGACCGTCCTGAAGGTCCTCGTCGGACCGGGCGCGAAAGTCGCCCCCGGTACCCCTCTTCTCGTGATCGGAGCAGCATGAGCATCGTTGTGGAACAGGCACTCTCGGATACGCAGGAGTCGAGCCGGGCCCGCGCGGAGGCGGCGCTGCGCCGCATCGACGAGGTGGACCGGCCGGAGGTGTGGATCGCGCTGCGGCCTGCCGCCGAGGTGCTCGCCGACGCCGACTCCGTGGACGAGCGCGTCGCGGCGGGCGAGAACCTGCCGCTCGCGGGCCTGCTCGTCGCGGTGAAGGACAACGTGGACGTCGCGGGGATGCCGACCACGGCGGGCTGTCCCGAGTTCGCGTACACCCCCACCGAGACCGCCTCGGGCGTCGCGCGCCTCGTCGACGCCGGCGCGGTGATCCTGGGCAAGAGCAACCTCGACCAGTTCGCCACCGGTCTCGTCGGCACCCGCAGCCCGTACGGCGCGGTGCGCTGCTCCTGGGATCCCGAACGGGTGTCGGGCGGCTCTAGCTCGGGTTCGGCGACCGCGGTCGCACTCGGTATCGCGGACCTCGGGATCGGCACCGACACCGCGGGTTCCGGCCGGGTCCCGGCCGCGCTGCAGGGACTCGTGGGGATCAAGGCCACCCTGGGCGTGATCCCGGCCCACGGTGTGGTGCCGGCCTGCGTGGACTACGACTGCCTCACGGTGTTCGCCACGTCGCTCGACCTGGCGGCGACCGCCGCGGCGGTGATGGCCGGGCCGGAACCGCGCGACCCGCGCAGCCGGACGTGGCCGGCCGACGTAGCGTTCGCGGCGCCGGCGTCGCCGCGTGTCGCGGTTCCGCGCGCCGAGAATCTCGTCGCGCTGTGCGACGACTACCGGGACGCGTTCGCGCGCACCGTCGCCGCGGCGCGCGACGCCGGGATGGAGGTGACCGAGGTCGACGTCACCCCCCTGCTGGAGGCCGCGACGCTGCTCTACGACGGCGCCGTCGTTTCCCAGCGGTATGCAGCCGTCGGCGAGTTCCTGGCGACGAACCCCGCCGGCGCCGATCCGACGGTCGCGGCGATCGTCGCGGCCGCAAAGCGCCCGGCGGCGCACGAGCTGGTGGCCGACCTCGACACGCTGACCCACGTCGGGGCCGTCGCGGCGGGCCTGCTGGACGGGTTCGACGGGCTGTTGCTGCCCACCACCACCGAGCACCCGACGATCGCGGCGGTGCAGGCGGACCCGACCGGGATCAACCGGCGGATGGGCACGTTCACGAACTTCTGCAATCTGCTCGACATGGCGGCCGTCGCGGTGCCGGGTGCACCGACCGCCGACGGCCGTCCCTTCGGGGTGATGTTCGTCGTGCCGGCCTTCGCCGATCAGGTCGCGGTCGATCTCGCGGCCCGGTTGACGGGCGTCCCCACGCCGGAGTTCGTCACGGGCGGGGTGGAGCTGGCGGTGTTCGGGGCGCACCTGCGTGGCCAGCCGTTGCACTTCCAGCTCGAGGAGATCGGCGCCCGGTTCGTCGACGAGGTCCGCACCTCCGACGCGTACCGGCTGACGGCGCTGAACACCACTCCCCCGAAACCCGGCCTCGTCCGTCACGGCGCAGGCCGGGGCGCGCCGATCGCCGGCGAGCTCTTCCGCGTCTCCGAGGCCGGCCTCGGCCGGTTCCTGGCAGCGTTGCCCGCCCCGATGACGCTCACCAGCGTCGAACTGTCCGACGGGCGGTGGGTCGTCGGCTTCGGCTGCACGCACGACGCAGCGTCGGACGCCGTCGACATCACCGAGTTCGGCGGCTGGGTGGCCTACCGAACTCGCTGAATCGGTGCGCGACTTCGGGATCTGCCCACACCCCGGCGTGGGCAGATTCCGGTTCACCGCTTCGATTTCCGAGCGACGGCACGGGCGAATCGTTCGGGCGACGACCTCGAACCGCTCCAGGTCGGCCCAGGTCCACCGCACGACCTCGAAGCCGAGGTCCCGCAGAGCGTCCTCGCGGTGCTTCTCGGCGACGAGGTCGCGGCGGTCGGCGTACTTCCCGGCACCGTCGAATTCGCCGACGACGCCCTGCGATTCCCAGAAGAAGTCGACGCGGTACCGGCGCCCGTCCCGAGCCACGACCTCGTGTTGCAGGGCAGGTACCGGCAGACCGAATCGCGCCATGCGCAGGCGCGACACCGACTCCCCGACACTCTCGCTCCGTCCGTCGAGCAGGTCCACGACGGCGGCGGCCCGGGATACCCCGGTGCGGTGACGTGCCGCGGCGAGAACTGCGGGCAACCGGTCGCGGGCGGACGCATCGGCACGCAGTCCGGAGTCCCCGGCGACGACCGCCTCGTCGAGCGGCAGCGACCGCCCGAGGTCGACGACGGTCCGCGCCACGGAGGTGACGTGGACGCCGTCGATTACGACGACGTCGCCGTCGCGCCAGTCGGTTGCATGCACATGGAGGTATGTGGCCTTGCGCCCACTCGCAGATGTCCGCGAGACGTGCACCCGGCGCAGGTCCACGTTCCACACGTCCAGGCCGAGCAGGACGGCGGCCGACACGTGGCTGAGCGCATCCCCGGGCCGCAGACCCGCGCCGAAGTGCCGCGCCATGACCCGGTGGCGGCCCACGTCGTCGAGGGACGCGACGTCGGTTCGGTCCAGGTAGACGCCGGGTTTCAGCGCGACGAGGTCTCCGGCACGCAGCGCCGCCCGGATCCGGTCGTCCGATATGCCTTGCGTCAGCAGGTCCTGTCTCGTCATGGCGATGGGATCGGTCATGCAAGGAGGGTGACGCACACCTCGGGCGGCCGCGGTCGGAATATGCGCGGACCGGCGCATCTGGGGATGAAGCCGCTGCCTGTGGACAACCGGGATTCCCACGGTGTTTCGGAATCCGCCCATGCCGCGTCGTGAGCGGATTCCGAAGGCGCGCGCGGATCCGGGATCGTCAGCGCGGCGGCGGCTCGACCTCCACACCGCCGTGCTCGTGCTCCGGACCGGCAGCCGGGTGGTCTGCCGGCAGCCGGCTGCGGAAGCGGGCCGCCTCGCTCGGCGCTGCCGCCGACGGATCGTCCGCGCTGCGGTACGGTCCCGGCTTCGGCCGCGGTTTGCCGCCGGGGAAGGCGAGACGCAGGATCGTCCGGTGCACGGTGCCCCACTGCTTCGACAGGGGCCCGGTGTTGTACGGCAGCCCGTACCGCTCGCAGATGTCCTTCACCGCGGGCGCCACCTCGGAGTACCGGGTACTGGGCATGTCGGGGTAGAGGTGGTGTTCGACCTGGTAGCCGAGGTTTCCGCTGATGACGTGGAACAGCGGGCTGCCCTCGATGTTGGCCGCGCCGACCAGCTGACGGACGTACCATCCGCCGCGGCTCTCGTTCTCCACTTCCTTCCGGCTGAAGGTGTACGTCTGATCCGGGAAGTGGCCGCAGAAGATGATTGCGTGCGACCACACGTTGCGGATGATGTTGGCGGTGAAGTCTGCCGCCAGGGTCGCCAGAAACGTCTTCTCCACCCCCGGCAGGACCTTGTCGAGCACGTCGGCGACGGCGTCGGCCCGCGGGGCAGCACCACCGCGCCCGAGACGGCCGAGGCCCCGCAGCCGGCGTCCGATCCGGGAGGTCCGCGGCTGCGGGATCCGTCCGCCCGACAGCAGCGCCGCGGCCGCGAACGCGCCGGCCGAGACCAGGGGCCAGCCCACGTAGTCCTTGACGAACTGCCGCCGCGCCTTGCCGGCGATGCCCTTCAGCTCCTCGAGCACCTGCCCCGGCGTCTTCTCCCCTGCCCACAGCGCGTCGAGGTCGAGGTCGTGCAGCGCCACCCCCCACTCGAAGAACGCCATGAGCAGCACGTTGTAGAACGGCTGGGCCAGGTAGACCGGGTGCCACTTCTGGTGCGGATCGATCCGCATGATCTCGTACCCGAGATCCTTGTCCTTGCCGCGGATGTTCGTGAAGGTGTGGTGGATGTAGTTGTGGGAGTGCTTCCAGCCCGCTGCGGTCGAGGCGGTGTCCCAGTCCCACACCGACGAATGGATGTCCGGGTCGTTCATCCAGTCCCACTGCCCGTGCATGACGTTGTGGCCGATCTCCATGTTCTCGAGAATCTTGGCCATGCCGAGGCAGGCCGTGCCCGCGACCCAGGCCGACTTCGACGCCGAACCGAGCAGCAGGGCCCGGCCGGCGACGGCCAGCTGTCGCTGCGTCGCGATCACGGTCTTGATGTAGCGACGGTCGCGCTCCCCCAGCTCGGAGTAGACCTTGTCGTGGATGGCGTCGAATTCCTTCGCCAGTGCGTCCAGCGTTTCCTCGCTCAGATGCGCGAGTGGACTCTCGATCTCCGTCGTCATCTCGCGTTCCTTCCGTTCACAGCTCGATTTCGATGTCGCCCTCGGCGGTGTGGATGCAGGTGCGGACCGCAGCGCCGGCGGGTTCCGCGACCTCGTCCGTACGCAGGTCCCGGATCTTGCCGGAGCGCAGCGTGCCCACGCAGGTGTGGCAGATCCCGATCCGGCATCCGTACGGAAGTTGCAGACCCGCCTTCTCGCCCGCCACCAGGATCGGCGTGCCGCCGTCGCATTCGACGTCGGCCTCGCTGTCGAGGAAGTGGACCGTGCCGCCCTCACCCGATCCCGCATTCCCGCCGATGATCGGCTGGAAACGCTCCATGTGGAGCTTCTTCGGATCACCGTGCTCGTTCCAGTGCTCGACGAATGCGTCGAGCATGTCGCCGGGGCCCGAGCAGAACGCCTCCCGCTCCCGCCAGTCGGGGCACAGCTCGTCCAGATCGGCCGGGGTCATGCGGCCCTGCTCCGCGGTGAGCCGCAGCACCAGCCGGAAGCCGGGGCGGCGCGCGTCGAGGTCGCGCAGCACGGAAGCGAAGATGACCTCGTCGGCGGTGCGGGCCGAGTGCACCAGGACGACGTCGTCGAGGCGATCGCGGTGGTCCAGGCTGCGCAGCATGCTCATGATGGGGGTGATGCCGCTGCCGGCACTGACGAACAGCATCTTCCCCGGCAGTGGATCGGGCAGGGTGAACACGCCCTCCACCTCGCCGAGCCGCACCACGTCGCCGGGCCGGATGCGGCGCACCAGGTACGGCGAGACCACGCCGGTCTCGACCACCTTCGGGGTGACGCTGATCAGTCCGTCCTCGGGATCGGGATCGGAGGTCAGCGAGTAGGCGCGCCAGTGGTAGACGCCGTCGATGATCACGCCCAGTCGTACGTATTGACCGGGGCGGTGCCCGCGCCACTCGTACGCGGGACGGATCAGTACGGACGCCGCGTCGGGCCCTTCCGGCACCACCCGCTCGACCCGGCCCCGCAACTCCCTCGTGGTCCACAGGGGATTGATCATCTCGAGGTAGTCGTCGGGCCGGAGAGGAGTGAAGAGGTGTCGGACGGCGCGCAACATCATCTTGCGCACCGGATGCACCGTGGGACGCGCACCCCGTTCTGCCATGCCGACAACGTACCCCGCGTCACGGGTATCCAATCAGGTTTTGTCTCCCGAGACGACGACAGCCCGCGGCGACGTTTCGGTCACCGCGGGCTGAGGCCGGTACATCCGAGCGGGGATCTGCCCGCGCGGAGGATCTTCGACGCGCTGGGATCAGAAGTTGATCATGTGGCCTGCGAGGCCGTGGATGGCCTCCTGCAGTGCCTCGCTCAGCGTCGGGTGGGTGTGGACGTTGCGGGCCAGTTCGTTGACCGTCAGGTCCCACTTCTGCGCGAGGGTCAGCTCGGGCAGGAGCTCGGAGACGTCGGGGCCGATCAGGTGGCCGCCGAGCAGCTCGCCGTGCTTGTTGTCGGCGATCAGCTTGACGAAGCCGTTGGGATCGCCGAGGCCGTGGGCCTTGCCGTTCGCGGTGAAGGGGAAGGTGGCGACCTTGACGTCGTAGCCCTCGTCGCGGGCCTGCTGCTCGGTCAGGCCGAAGCTGGCGACCTGCGGCTGGCAGAACGTCGCGCGCGGCATCATCCGGTAGTCGTCGAAGGTGAGGGTCTCGGCGCCGCCGATGGTCTCGGCCGCGACCACGCCCATCGCCTCGGCGACGTGCGCGAGCATGAGCTTGGCGGTGACGTCACCGATGGCGTAGATGTGCGGCACGTTGGTGCGCATCACGTCGTCGATGGCGATCGCGCCCCGGTCGGTGAGTTCGACGCCGGTGTTCTCGAGGCCGAAGCCCTCCACCCGCGGGGCGAACCCGACGGACTGCATGACCTTGTCGACGACCACGGACTCGACGTTGCCCGACTTGTTGTCCTTGATCGCGACGGTCACCTTGTTGCCGTCGTCGTCGATGGACTGCACCGCGGCCCCGGTCATGATCTTCACGCCGAGCTTCTTGTACGCCTTCGCGATCTCCTTGGAGACGTCGGCGTCCTCGTTGGGCAGCGCCCGGTCGAGGAACTCGACGATGGTGACGTCCACGCCGTAGTTCTTCAGCACGTAGCCGAACTCCATGCCGATGGCGCCGGCGCCGACGATCAGGATCGAGCCCGGCAGGTCGCGGGTGAGGATCTGCTCCTCGTAGGTGACGACGTTCTCGCTCAGCTGCGTGCCGGGCAGCAGCTTGGTCACCGACCCGGTCGCGATGATCGCGTTGTCGAAGGTGACCGTCTCGGTCCCGCCCTTGTTGAGCTCGACCGAGATGGTGTTGGCATCGACGAACGAGCCGGCACCGTCGTATTCGGTGATCTTGTTCTTCTTCATCAGGAAGTGCACGCCCTTGACGCGGCCGTCCGCGACCTTGCGGCTGCGGTCCATGGCCGCGCCGAAGTCGAAGGACACGTCCCCGGACATGCCGAACGTCTTGGCCTCTTTCGTGAAGAGATGCGCCAGTTCGGCATTGCGGAGAAGCGCCTTGGAGGGAATGCAGCCCACGTTCAGGCAGACACCACCCCAGTACTTCTTCTCGATGATGGCGGTGCTCAGGCCCAGCTGTGCCGCGCGGATAGCAGCGACGTACCCACCGGGACCGGCTCCGAGGACAACGACGTCATAGTGTGAGGTCACGAACAAACAGCGTAGACCTGCCGCTCCGGCGTGTCTGCGGATGGTCCGGTTACTCGCCGGTAGTCCCGGCACCGGGCACGAATCGGGCGTGCACACGGGGTCGAACGGGGCGGAAACCGTATGCGCAGCCCGCGGTCAGCGGCGGAAGCTCCGCATCCGCCGCACGTAGCGCAGCACCTTCCGCACCGGCACCGGTCGCGGCCAGTCGACGGCGCGGAACCACGCCTCGCTGCCGCCGTCGACCACCACGACCGAGCCCACGAGGAAGTCGGCAGCCGGGGACAGCATGAACTCCACCCACTCGGCGATCCGGTCCGGCTCGCCGAACCCGCCGATCGGGACGGGGAAACTCCGGACCCGGTCACCCTCCGGGCTCGCGAGCTGGGTGTCGAGGAGGGGGGTCGCCACCGCGCCCGGCGCGAGGATGTTCAGGCGGATCCCCGCCCCCGCCCAGTCCGGGGTCACCGCGTTCCGGCGCACCCAGTGGGTGACGGCAATCTTCGACGCGGCGTAGGTGAAGGGAGCGGCCGCGGGCCGGATCCGTCCCGCCCGCCGCACCCCTTTGTCGAGGTCGCCGGCGAGGAACGCCCGCACCGCCGACATGGGCACGGCGGGGGTGGTGGTCGTCGAATTCGACCCGAACACGACGACCTTGCTGTTCCCGGCCGCTGCGAGCGCCGGGCGCCATCCTTCGAGCAACTCGATCACGCCCCGGACGTTGACCTGGGCGAGGGTCTGCTCCTTGCCGGGCACCGGGCCGAGACCCGCGGCGAGCACCGCACCGTCGAGCCGGTTCCCGGCGCGCTCGAGGGTTTGACGCACCGCCGCGGCCCGCCCCGCCGGGGTCGCGAGGTCGGCGACGACGTCGCCCTCCTTCAGGTCGACGGTGATCACGGTGTGGCCCGCGGCCCGCAGCCGGTCCGCGCTCGCCGCGCCCATGCCGGACGCCGCCCCGGTCACCGCGTACACGCCCATCGCCACTCCCTCGTCGATCCGGCTCCGACCGGCACGCTACCGCCGGAACCGTCCCGAACCAAGCAGTTGCTCGCCCGCATCTCGGGGCCTCCGGGTACGCCTTGCCTACGCCCGCGCGACCTGCGCGAGGGCCTCGCGCAGCAACGCCTCGTACCGGTCCAGCTCTCCGGGCCCGATCACCTGCGGACTGGTGGTGATCGACAACGTGACCACGTCGCCGATTCCGTGCACGCCGTGGGTCAGGCCCATGACCGGCGACAACCCCGGGAATCCGGCGGTGAAGCGCACGGCGGCCCCGCCGAGTACCAGATCCTCCGCGCCGCGGTACACGCTGGACACGACCGTATTGCCGGTGACGGTCCGCGGCACCGCACCGAGGTCGGCGCGAGCGAGCCCGAACCGCAACAGCGGCGCCGGAAGGTGCGTGAACGGACGGTCCCGGAGATCCACGGCCGGATGCGCGAGCCGTCGTCGCCGCAGCGCCAGGTCGGCGGCGATCGCCGCGGCACGTTCCCGAGGATCGTCCACGTGCGCGAACAGCCGGACGCCGGCACTGCGGTAGGAGTTGCGCGCCATCCCGTTTCGGGCGACGGAGACCGGCACCTCCGCGCCGAGCCGGTCGGCCGGGAAGTCGCCGAGGAACTCGCGGAGCGCGGACGCGATCGCGGTCAGCGCACCGACGGTCACGGTCCCCACCGTGCGCAGGTCCGTCGCCGGGCACACGATCGTCCGCACCGCACGCCGCGGGCCGGGATCGGTGTTCACGGCGCTCAGCGGGCATCCCGGGGCCGGCGACGGGACGGCCGGATCGGCCAGGTCCCGCTCGGCGCGGCCCGCGCGTACCCCCGTCACCAGCAGTGCGCCCAGCTGGATCGGCACCCGGGTCACGGCCCGCAGCAGCATCGCCGGCACCGACGGCGCCTCCGGCCCGGTCTCGGCACCGTCGGCGGTCGGACCGGGCTCGGACAGCAGCGCCCGGGCCAGGGCCGACGCGCGCATCCCGTCCGCGAAGGCATGCGAAACCTGCAGCACGACAACGGTTGCGGTCGTGGCGCAGCGCGGCGCCCCCGTCACGCCGGCCAGCAAGTGCAATCGCCACGGCGCGGCCGTGATGTCGAGCCGGTCGGTCAGCAGTTCACCGACGGCCCGCTGCACTCCCGGCCAGGACGGATCCGGCAGCCGGTGCACGACGAACCGGTCGGCACCGACGAGTCCCGCCGCCCAGTACGGGTAGTCCAGACCCCCCGGCACCGGCACGGCGCGCAGCCGGAGTTCGGGGACGGCCGACGCCCGCTGCCGAAGTTCGGTCACCAGGGCGTCCGGGTCGCCGGCCTCCCCCTCGAAACAGAACAGCAGGAACTGGTCGCTGCGGACACGGTCGTCGAGCCAGTCCCGCAGGGCGTCGGAGGGATGCAGCTGCATGCCGCCAGTGTGGCGGGTGCGGCGCGGAAGCCGCGCCCGCGGTCCCCGCCGGGTCGTCCCGGCCCGGATGGGTAAGAATTGCCTATGGCCGACGACACGAACGACCCGCACCTCTGGCTCGAAGACGTCACCGGCGACGAGCAGCTCGGGTGGGTGCGCGCGCACAACGACCGCACCGTCGACGAGTACACCCGCACGGAGGCGTTCGAGACGCTGCAGTCCCGGATCCGGGAGGTGCTCGACACCGACGCGCGCATTCCGTACGCGCGTCGCCGCGGCGAGTACCTGTACAACTACTGGCGCGACGCCCGGCACGTGCGCGGCCTGTGGCGGCGGACCACCATGGAGCAGTACCTGCGCGACGAACCGGACTGGGACGTGCTGGTCGACCTCGATGCGGTCGCCGAGGCGGAGGGCGAGAACTGGGTGTGGTCGGGGGCGCAGGTGCTGCGACCCGACCAGTCCCGGGCCCTGATCGGCCTGTCACGCGGCGGCGCCGACGCCACCGTGATCCGCGAGTTCGACATGGAGTCAAGGAAATTCGTCGACGGGCCGGACAGTTTCACGGTGCCGGAGGCGAAGACCGACATCGGCTGGATCGATGCGGACACCGTGTACGTCGGTACCGACTTCGGCGACGGCTCGCTCACCGACTCCGGGTATCCGCGCCTGGCCAAGCGCTGGCGCCGCGGTACGCCGCTGACGGAGGCCGAGACGGTGTACGAGGGCGACAAGTCCGACGTCGCCGTCTCCGCCTGGTACGACCGCACTCCCGGTTTCGAGCGCAGTTTCGTCGAGCGCGCCATCGACTTCTACACGTCGCACCGGTTCGAATTGCGGCCCGACGGGGAACTCGTCCGGATCGAGGCCCCGGACGATGCGAAGGTCTCCGTGTACCGCGACCACCTGCTGATCCGGACCCGGTCACCGTGGCTCGGACATCCGGCGGGCACCCTGCTGGCCGCGAACTACCCGGACTTCCTGGCCGGGTCGCGCGAGATGACGGTGCTGTTCGCGCCGGACGCGCACAGCTCGCTGGAACAGTACGCCTGGACGCGCAACCACCTGCTGACGGTCGTGCTGCGCGACGTGCAGACCGAGGTGCGGGTGCTCACCCCGGACGCCGACGGGTGGACCGATCGACCCGTCGACGACGTGCCGCCCGCGACCACCACCTCCGTGATCGACGTCGACCCGCTCGAGAGCGACGAATTCTTCCTCAACTCCAGCGGTTTCACCGTGCCCGCGACGCTGCTGTCCGGCACGGTCGGCGGGCCGCTGGAGTCGATCAAGCAGGCACCGGCGTTCTTCGACGCCGAGAACATCACCGTCACACAGCATTTCGCCACATCGGACGACGGGACCCGGATCCCGTACTTCGTCGTCGGCCGCGACACCTCGTCCCCCGCTCCGACCCTGCTGTACGGCTACGGCGGATTCGAGAACTCGATGGTGCCCGCGTACAGCGGCGGCGTGGGCCTGGCGTGGCTCGAACGCGGTTACACCTACGTGATCGCCAACATCCGCGGCGGTGGCGAGTACGGGCCGCAGTGGCACACCCAGGCGCTGAAGGAGAATCGGCACAGGGTGTTCGAGGACTTCGCCGCGGTGGCACGAGATCTCGTCGCGCGCGGCATCACCACCGCCGACCGTCTCGGCATCCAGGGTGGGAGCAACGGCGGCCTGCTCATGGGGGTGATGCTCACCCGCTACCCCGAACTGTTCGGAACGATCGTGTGCCAGGTGCCGCTCCTCGACATGAAGCGCTACCACCTCCTGCTCGCCGGAGCGTCGTGGATGGCCGAGTACGGCGACCCCGACGATCCCGACGAGTGGGCCTACCTGCGCGAGTACTCGCCGTACCAGAACACCGCCCCGGACGCGGCGTACCCGCCGATCCTGATCACCACCTCGACGCGCGACGACCGAGTGCACCCCGGACACGCCCGGAAGATGGTGGCCCGGCTCGAGGAACAGGGCCACGAGGTCTGGTACTACGAGAACATCGAGGGCGGCCACGGCGGCGCCGCGGACAACGCCCAGGCCGCCTTCAAGGCGGCACTGACGTTCACGTTCCTCGAACGCATGCTGTCCGGGTAGGGCTCACCGGTCCTTGAGCCAGGCCGCGACGCGGTCGACGGTGTCCGTGTTGTCGCGAATCCAGCCGTTGTGCCCCAGCGGCCGGGACTGGTGCCACGTCGTCACGTCCGCGCCCGGCATCTTCTCGAGCAGGTGCCGGGCGGCGGCGACCGGCGTGAGGTCGTCGCCCTCGACGGTGACGGACAGGACCGGCAGCTTCAGCTCGGCGAGCCGCTGCTCGTAGTCGACGTCGGCGTCGCGGGGCTCGAAACGCCCGCTCCGGGCCAGGCGCGCCCAGTCCGAGATGAGCTGCCGGGACTGGCGACCGAAACCGGCGACGTCGAGCCGGTCGCCCGGCCAGAACCCGGCGATGCTCGCGGTGATCGACATCGCCGCGGACCCGAGGAGCAGACCCGGCCCGCGGATACCCGCGTGGTGGCGGTAGTACGGGGTCCCCGCGGCGACGAGGACCAGCCCGCCGAGCCGTCCGGGGTTGCGGGCGGCATAGAGCGCCCCGAGCTGCCCGCCCATCGAATGCCCCAGCAGGTACGGGGTGGAGTCGAGGAACCGCTCGTGCACCACCTCCAGCATGGCCGGCAGGTCGACGGCCACCAGTTCCTGGTAGCCGTAGTCGCTGTCGGGTCCGGGGCGGGGCCGGCTGTCACCCTGTCCGGGTAGCTCGCAGAGCGCGGCGTCGAACCCGTGCGCGGTCAGGGCGTCGGCGAAGGGCTCGTAGTAGCCCGCCGGAATGCCGAGGCCGGGCAGGATCACGACGACGGGCCGCGGCGCGTCGATGCGGGCCGGTTGTTCCGGACCGGGGAACAGGCGAACGGGTGTCGTCGTGCCGCCCGGCAGCTGGATCGGTACGGTCTCCACCGGCTCAGCCTAAGCGGTTCCGGTGTCCGGGTCAGGCGGTTCGGCGGCCGGCGCGGTACCGAGTCCCGCGGCGTCGAGGGCGGACTCGGTGAGGCTGCGCCCGAGCGCGATCATCTCCGCCGCGCGGTGGAAGTCGAGACTGCGACCCGACTTGCGGGGGATCCGGATGAGCACGTCCGGCGGGTACCCGGCGAGCTGGTAGCGGGCCAGGGCCGACTGCATCAGATCGAGCGAGCGGTTCATCACCTCGAAGCGGCTGAGCTTCGGGACCGGCACCGGATCGTCGGTGGCCTCGACGGCCTCGGCGGCCACGTCCTCCGCGGCGTCGCTGCGCGCCACCGGTCCACCGCCGAATCGACCCACCATCGTGCGGACGACGTCCCGCTCGAGCAGTTGCGCGGCGCTGCGGCGGAATCGGCCGATCCACTCGTCGACCGGTCGCGGCTCCGCGCTCGCGTGGGCCGGGGCCCCGCCCTCGACGTCGCGTTCCTCGGCCCCGAGACTGACACCGATGGTGACGTCGGCGCCCGCGGCGAGGATCGGGGCGAGCGGCAGCGGATCGAGGATCCCGCCGTCCGCGAGCACCCGCCCGTTGAGCACGTACGGGGTGATCACGCCGGGGATCGCGATGGATGCGCGGATCGCCACGTCGACGGGGCCGCGCTGGAACCAGACGGATCGTCCGGCGGCCAGGTCCGTCGCGACGGCCGTGTACGGGATCCGCAGCCCCTCGATGGGCGTGTCGCCGAGGATCTCGCGCACCTTGTCGAGGATCTTCTCGGCGTGGATGGCGCCCGGCGCGGACAGCGACACGTCGAGCAGCCGCAGCACGTCGAGCTGTGTCAGCGACGTCGCCCAGCGGGTGTAGTCGTCGAGCTTGCCCGCCGCGTACAACCCGCCCACCAGCGCGCCCATGGACGAGCCTGCCACGCCGGCGATCTCGAGTCCGCGTTCCTCGAGCGCCTCGATCACGCCGATGTGCGCGTAGCCGCGGGCGCCCCCGCTGCCCAGGGCGAGCGCCACCCGCGTCGGTCCGGCCATGCCCAGATCCTACGGAGCCTCGTCGGTGCGCACCCCGAGACGGAAGTTCAGGGTGCGGATCGGGGCGTCACCCGATGTGGAACCGGTCCTGCGCCCGGCACGCTCGACGGCATGACATGCACTTCGAGCAGTTCCCTCGTCGTACCCGAAACCGCGCGCCGCTCAGGACGTTCGATGCGCGCCTCGATCGCCGCCGGGTGCGCGGCGGTGCTGCTGGGCGCCGGGGCGGCGGTGTTGCCGGGCGCCGGGACGGCGGCGGCCCGGCCGGCCCCGAACGTCGTCGGCATGAGCGAACAGCACGCCCGGGCCACGCTCGAGGCGCAGGGCGTGCCGTACAACGTGGTCAACCGCGCGGGCGCGGCGTCCGGACACTGCCACGTCACCGGCCAGCGCGACCGGGGCTACCGCACCGAGGTCGACATGCAGTACGACCACGAGAAGAACGAGTTCGAACGGGTCGAGACGCCGATCTGGCAAGGCGTGGGCCTGACGGTGGTCTGCAACTGACGAGTTCTCGCCGACGATCGGGCGAGCCGGGATTCCGGCCCGCCCGATCGTCTTTCCGGTTCACCGACCGGCTCGGGAGGCTACTCTCCTGGCATGGTCCGTCTGCTCGCGTCCGCGGTCGTCGCACTGCTCGCCAATGCACTGGCGCTGCTCGTCGGCGCCTGGGTCCTGCCCGGCATGTCGCTCGACGGCGTCGCCTTCGTCATCGCCGTCGCCCTGTTCACCGTGACGGCGATGCTCGTCGACCCGCTGCTGCGCCAGCTGGCGGTCACCAAGACCCCGGCACTCCTGGGCAGCAGCGCGCTCGTCTCGACGCTGGTCGCGCTGATCGTCACCTCCCTCGTCAGCGACGGCCTGCAGATCCGTGGCGCGGCGACCTGGATCCTCGCGACGGTCATCGTGTGGGCCGTCGCGCTGGTCGCCCGGATGCTGCTGCCCTTGGTGGTCTTCAAGAAGACGCTCGCCAAGAATCGCTGAGGACGCACCCCGAGACGAAAGATCAGGGTCGGAATCGGGGCGTCACCCGATGTGGCGGGCAGGCCCGCGGCGGCACTCTTGTCGCATGACATTCGAGAACAACACCCCCGCTCCCCGTCCCTTCGCCCGTTCCCGCTCGCAGCGCATGCTCGGCGGTGTGTGCGGCGGTCTCGCCGAGTACTTCGGCATCGACGTCAACCTCGTCCGTGCCGGCGTGGTGGTCGCCGCGTTCGTGACCGGAGGCGGCGCCGCCCTGGTCTACCTGGCGCTGTGGATGCTGCTGCCGGAGTGACGGCGAGCCTGCACCCCTTCCACGAAGCGTGCACCCGCTCCGGAACGTCGGAGAGGGTGCACGCTTCCCACACCGGGTGTCGGCTCGCCCCGGCGGTGTCCTAGCGTCGACTCATGTTCTCCAGGATTCCCGTGCTCGGTCGCCTCGACCCGTTCCTCGTCGGCATCCTCACCACCGTCGCGGTCGCGGGACTGCTGCCGGCCTCGGGCACGGCCCTGGACATCTTCACGTGGGCCGCGAAGATCGCCATCGGTCTGCTGTTCTTCCTCTACGGGGCACGACTGTCCACGCGCGAGGCACTCGAGGGCCTCCGGCACTGGCGCCTGCACCTGACGATCCTCGCCACCACGTTCGCGCTGTTCCCGCTGCTCGGGCTGGCGACGAAGCTGCTGGTGCCGACCGTCCTGACCGAGCCGCTGTATCTCGGGGTCCTCTACCTGTGCCTGCTGCCGTCGACGGTGCAGTCGTCGATCGCGCTGGTCTCGGTGGCCCGCGGCAACATCGCGGGCGCGGTCGTCTCCGCCAGTGCCTCGAGCCTGCTCGGCATCGTCGCCACCCCGCTGCTCGTCGCGCTGACGATGACCACCCAGGGCGTGACGTTCAGTGCCTCGGCGGTGCTCGACATCGTGCTCATGCTGCTGGTCCCGTTCGTGGCCGGCCAGCTCCTGCGCCGCTGGATCGGCGGATGGGTCGGCAGGCACGGCAGGCCGCTGAAGATCGTCGACCGCGGCTCGATTCTGCTCGTCGTGTACGTCGCGTTCAGCCGCGGCATGAACGAGGGCATCTGGTCGAGCCTGTCGCTCGGGCGGCTGCTCGCCCTGACGGGCGTGTGCCTCGTGCTGCTCGCTCTGGTCCTGGCGATCACGTGGTTCGGCGCACCGCGCCTGGGTTTCGCCTACGAGGACCGCGCGACGATCCTGTTCTGCGGTTCGACCAAGTCGCTCGCCACGGGCCTGCCGATGGCGACGGTGCTGTTCCCGGGCCAGCCGATCGGGCTGATCGTCCTGCCGCTCATGTTGTTCCACCAGATCCAGCTGCTGGTGTGCGCGGCGATCGCGGCGCGGCTGGCGAAGCGCGCGGCCGCCCCGGCCGTCGCGGTCTGACCCGGTCGCCCCTCACCCGAACGCAGCCGCGGCGGCAGGAGATCCTGCGGCTGCGGCTGCGATTCGGTTGCGGTCTCGGGCCGGGACTAGTCCGCGCTGCCCGAGCCGAGGTCGGCGATCAGTTCGAGGATGGGCGTGATGAGGTCGAGCAGGCTGCCGATCATGATCTTCTCCGTCCGGGTGGTGGGTGGCCGCTAGTCGTCTGCACTCAGCGAGTCCAGAACCTCCAGCAGATCGAAGTTTTCGAGCACCCAGCCGATGATGTCCGCGAGAGATCCCATGGCGACTCCTCCTTGATTTCGTCCGTGTCACGGATGCGCGGCCCTGGAATGCGGCCGCGACGCCATTGTTACAACAGGACACGACCCGAGAACGCGGAAATCGGAGAAATCACCCGAACTGCCGACGCCACGAGGCCCGGCCCCACCGAAGTGGAACCGGGCCTCGAAGACGGTCGGGGGTGGATCAGAAGTCCATGCCACCCATGCCGCCGGTCGGGTCGCCGGCGGGAGCGGCGGCCTTCTCCGGCTTGTCGGCGACGACAGCCTCGGTGGTCAGGAACAGGGCCGCGATGGACGCCGCGTTCTGCAGCGCCGAGCGGGTGACCTTGACCGGATCGTTGATGCCGGCGCCCAGCAGGTCCTCGTACTCGCCGGTGGCGGCGTTGAGGCCGTGGCCGGCGGGCAGGTTGCGCACCTTCTCGGCGACGACGCCGGGCTCGAGGCCGGCGTTGAAGGCGATCTGCTTCAGCGGAGCCTCGAGGGCGACCTTGACGATGTTGGCACCGGTGGCCTCGTCACCCTCGAGCTTCAGGTCGTCCAGAACCGGGGCGGCCTGCAGCAGCGCGACGCCGCCGCCGGCGACGATGCCCTCCTCGACCGCAGCCTTGGCGTTGCGGACGGCATCCTCGATGCGGTGCTTGCGCTCCTTGAGCTCGACCTCGGTGGCGGCGCCGGCCTTGATGACCGCGACACCGCCGGCCAGCTTGGCCAGGCGCTCCTGCAGCTTCTCGCGATCGTAGTCCGAGTCCGACGCCTCGATCTCGGCGCGGATCTGGTTCACGCGACCGGCGATGGCGTCGGCGTCGCCGGCACCGTCGACGATGGTGGTCTCGTCCTTGGTGACGACGACCTTGCGCGCACGGCCGAGCAGCTCGAGGCCGGCGGTCTCGAGGGAGAGACCGACCTCTTCGCTGATGACCTCGCCACCGGTGAGGATGGCGATGTCGGCGAGCTGGGCCTTGCGACGGTCACCGAAGCCGGGGGCCTTGACGGCGACCGACTTGAAGGTGCCACGGATCTTGTTGACGACCAGGGTGGACAGAGCCTCACCCTCGACGTCCTCGGCGATGATCGCCAGCGGCTTGCCGGACTGGATGACCTTCTCCAGCAGCGGCAGCAGGTCCTTGACGGTCGAGATCTTGCCCGACACGAGCAGGATGTAGGCGTCCTCGAGCACGGCCTCCTGACGCTCGGCGTCGGTGGCGAAGTACAGCGAGATGTAGCCCTTGTCGAAGCGCATACCCTCGGTCAGCTCGAGCTGGAGGCCGAAGGTGTTGGACTCCTCGACGGTGATGACGCCTTCCTTGCCCACCTTGTCGATGGCCTCGGCGATCAGTTCACCGATCGCGGGGTCGCCCGCGGAGATGCCGGCGGTGGCGCCGATCTGCTCCTTGGTCTCGACCTCCTTGGCGGTGTCGAGCAGCTTGGCGGTGACGGCCTCGACGGCCTTCTCGATGCCGCGCTTGAGGCCGAGCGGGTTCGCACCGGCAGCGACGTTGCGCAGACCCTCGCGCACCAGCGCCTGGGCGAGCACGGTGGCGGTGGTGGTGCCGTCACCCGCGACGTCGTCCGTCTTCTTGGCAACTTCCTTGACCAGCTCGGCGCCGATCTTCTCGTACGGGTCCTCGAGCTCGATCTCCTTGGCGATGGACACACCATCGTTGGTGATCGTGGGGGCGCCCCACTTCTTCTCGAGCACGACGTTGCGACCCTTGGGCCCCAACGTCACCTTGACAGCGTCGGCGAGGCTGTTCAGGCCCCGCTCGAGGCCGCGACGGGCCTCTTCGTCGAACGCGATGATCTTGGCCATTGCGAAGTGATCCTCCGGATATGGGGGTGACACGCAGGGCGACCGCTCGTCGGGTCGCCCCATGTACGCCTTCGGCCGGAAGCAGTGCCCGCGACGGACGACCAGGGGTGTCGATATTCCCGGCCTCACCGTCCCGACCTGGCACTCACGTGTTGCGAGTGCCAAGAGCATTCTTAGCACTCGAGGGTGGCGAGTGCAAGGTTTGGAGCACCCGCCACCCTCGTCGCGCAGGCCCGGTCCGGGGTGGGATCAGCGACGCGTGGAACCGACGCCGACGGCGCACCACTGGCCGGTGGCCGTGTTGATCGCGAACGACTGCGGACCGACGCAGGTGACGCCGGTCGGGTCGGCCGTCGCCCCCGAACCCCAGCCGGCGACGGACACCGTCGTCGCCGGGCCCTGGGCCGAGGAATGGCTGAGCCCGCCGCCGAGGGCGTATGCATAGGCGCGGCCACCGTCCCCGGCCCCGCTCAAGGCTGTCCCGAAGCCCGTCGCGTGGGCTTCGGCCGCGCCCGCCGTCTGCGCCGACGACACCGCGGTGCCGCTCTCGGAAGCGAACGAGTGGGCCGTGCCGCCCTCGGTGGCCGTCGCACCGCAGCTCGCGGTGTCGGACACCAGGATCTCGTTGGCCGACGGCGGCGACACGCACGTCACCGGTGCCGCCGCGGCGGTGCCCACGCCGAGCAGGGCCGCCGATGCGACACCGAGAGCGGCGACCACACCGGCCCGGAGGAGACGGCGGGGGACTACGACGGCACGGATGGATCGGATGGACAACAAGGTCTCCTCTGCGCTGGGCCGGGGCTCGGATACTGCGGACGGGGGCGACTCCCCCGGCGCGAGGGTACCGGCCGGACCCGCCCGGAGCGAGAGGGCGTCAGAGCGTGTCGAGGAGCTCCGGCAGGTCGGCCACCGAATCGACCACCCGGTCGGGACGCTCGACCGCGAGATCGAGCACCGACTGCCGAAACTTGCCGGTGCGCACCAGGATTCCCGTCATACCGAGTCGCTGGCCGGGGATGACCTCGGCGTGCAGGTCGTCGCCCACCACCGCCATCCGGTCCGGTTCGGTGCCCATCAGCTCGGCCGCGGCGAGAAAGCCCCGCATCGACGGCTTTCCGACCGCGACGACGGTCTGCCCGCTCAGCTCCTCGAGACCCGGCAGATAGACGCCGGTGTCGATGCGCAGCCCGTCCGCGGCCTGCCACGTGGCGCCGCGGTGCATGGCCACCACCGGCACCCCGTCGAGCATCAGTTCGGCGACCCGGCTGAGGGCACGGTGGCTGAATTCCGGCCCGGCCCCGCCCAGCACGACCACCTCGGGGTCGTCCTCGTCGCGCACGATGCCCTCGAGGTCCGCCTCCACGTCGCCGTGGTTGAGCACCCAGCAGCGCCGGCCCGGGTAGGTCTGCCGCAGATACTCGGCGGTGAGGGACGCGGCCGTCACGATCTCGGCGGGTTCGACCGGCATGCCCAGGCCGGAGAGGGTCTCGGCGATCTGCGCACACGTCCGCGACGTGGTGTTGGTCAGGAAGGCCCGATGCACGCCGCGCTCGCGGAGCCCGGCAAGCACCTCCGCGGCGCCCGGCACGGGCACCCACGACGTCACGATCACGCCCTCGATATCGAACAACACCCCGTCCACACCGGCCATGGTGCGAGCCTATCGGGTCACCCCACCCCCGCCGCCCACGGACCGAATGTCACATCGCATCGATCGAATCGACGCGATGTGACATTCGGCCGGAAAAGGGTGAGCCGGAGGGGCGCGCGCCTACAGCGTGCGCGCGAGGCGCTCGGCGAGCAGGCGGGCGAACGCCGCCGGGTCGTCGAGTTCCCCACCCTCGGCGAGCAGCGCGGTGCCGTACAGCAATTCGGCGGTCTCACCGAGCGTCGGATCGTCGGCGCGCTGGGCGTGCGCGTCGCGCAGCGCCGTGACCAGCGGGTGGTCCGGGTTGAGCTCGAGGATGCGCTTGGTGTGCGGGACGGGCTGGCCCGACGCCCGGTACATCCGCTCGAGGGTGGGCGACATGGCGAACGTGTCGCCGACGAGGCACGCGGGCGACGTGGTCAGCCGCGACGACAACCGCACCTGCTTCACATGTTCGTCGAGCGTCTCGCCGAGCCACGACAGCAGGTCGGCGTACTCCTTCTCCCGCTCCTCGCGCTCGGCCTCCGCGGCCTTCTTCTCGTCCTCCGTACCGAGGTCCACCTCGCCCTTGGCGATCGACTGGAACCGCTTGCCCTCGAACTCGGGGACGGACCCCACCCACATCTCGTCGACCGGGTCGGTGAGCAGCAGCACCTCGAGGCCCTTGGCGCGGAACGCCTCCATGTGCGGCGAACTCTCGATCTGCTGCCGGGACTCGCCGGTCATGTAGAAGATCTCGTCCTGGCCCTCCTTCATCCGCGCGACGTACTCGGCGAGCGTCGTCGTGGCGTCCTCGCTGTGCGTGGACTCGAAGGAGGACACCGCGAGCAGGGTGTCGCGGTTGTCGAAGTCCGAGAGCAGACCCTCCTTGAGGACCCGGCCGAACTGCGACCAGAACGTCCGGTACTTCTCCGGCTCGTTCGCCGCCATGTCCTTGATCGTCGACAGCACCTTCTTGGTGAGCCGCCGGCGGATCGCGCGGATCTGCCGGTCCTGCTGCAGGATCTCGCGGGAGACGTTGAGCGACAGGTCCTGTGCGTCGACCACGCCCTTGACGAACCGCAGGTACTCCGGGACCAGTTCCTCGCAGTCGTCCATGATGAACACGCGCTTGACGTAGAGGTGGATCCCGGTCTTGCGCTCACGCATGAACAGGTCGAACGGCGCCTGCGACGGAATGAACAGCAGCGCCTGGTATTCGAAGGTGCCCTCGGCCTTCATCGGGACGACCTCGAGCGGCTCGTCCCACGCGTGGGCGACGTGTTTGTAGAATTCGTTGTACTCCTCGGCGGAGACGTCGTCCTTCGAGCGCGCCCACAGCGCCTTCATCGAGTTCAGGGTCTCGGTCTCGCGGACCACCTCGGCGACGGAACCCTCGCCCTCGGCCGGCTTCGTGTGTTCGACCTGCATCCGGATCGGCCACGCGATGAAATCCGAGTAGCGTTTGACGATCTCCTTGATCTTCCACTCGGCCGTGTAGTCGAACAGGTGGTCCTCGGTGTCCTCCGGCTTGAGGTGCAGCGTCACCGACGTGCCCTGGGGTGCGCCCTCGACCGTCTCGATCGTGTACGTCGCCTCGCCGCTCGACTCCCACCGGGTGCCGTCGTGCTCGCCCGCCTTGCGGGTCAGCAGGGTCACCTTGTCGGCGACCATGAAGGTCGAGTAGAAGCCGACACCGAACTGCCCGATGAGCTCCTCCGGCGCAGCCGATTCCTGCGCCTCCCGCAGCTTGCGGCGCAGTTCTGCCGTGCCCGACTTCGCGAGGGTGCCGATCAGGTCGACCACCTCGTCCCGCGACATGCCGATGCCGTTGTCGCGGACGGTGAGGGTGCGCTGCTCCTTGTCGACCTCGATCTCGATGTGCAGATCCGAGGTGTCGACCTGCAGGTCCTTGTTGCGGAACGCCTCGAGCTTGAGCTTGTCCAGCGCGTCCGACGAGTTGGAGACGAGTTCCCGGAGGAAGGTGTCCTTGTTCGAATACACCGAGTGGATCAGCAGATCCAGCAGCTGACGAGTCTCCGCCTGGAACTCGAGCTGTTCGATACCCGTGGTCATGGATGGTTCCCTTCGACAGCAGAACGTTCGACGAAATCGTACGACCGGTCCGGTCCACTCTTCCAAGGGGCCACGGCCGGACCGCGAGCGCACTCGGTCTCGGATCCGACACATCCGCCCGGACCTGTTGTCGTGGGGTGCTCCACCGCAGTGTCATGGAGTGAGGCGAAGGCGCGCCGGTGTCGAGAGGAGGCCCCATGGCCACCGGAACAACCCCCTCCCCCGGACCGCGGCCCGTGCGCGCCCCGCGCGGTCCCGAGTTGCGGTGCCGCGGCTGGCAGCAGGAGGGCGCGCTGCGACTGCTGATGAACAACCTCGACCCCGACGTCGCCGAACGACCGGACGACCTGGTGGTCTACGGCGGCACCGGCCGGGCGGCCCGCAACTGGGCCGCATTCGACGCGATCGTGCGGACCCTCGAGACCCTCGGCGACGACGAGACGCTGCTCGTGCAGTCCGGCAAGCCCGTCGGGGTGCTGCGCACCCACGAATGGGCGCCGCGCGTGCTGCTGGCCAACTCGAATCTGGTCGGCGACTGGGCGACCTGGGAGGAGTTCCGCCGTCTGGAGGCGCTGGGGCTGACGATGTACGGGCAGATGACCGCGGGGTCCTGGATCTACATCGGCTCGCAGGGGATCTTGCAGGGAACCTACGAGACGTTCGGGGCCGTCGCCCGCGCGCGGTTCGGGGGCAGCCTCGCCGGAACGGTCACCCTGACCGCGGGCCTGGGCGGCATGGGTGGGGCGCAGCCGCTGGCGATCACGATGAACGAGGGTGTGGCGATCTGCGTCGAGGTCGACGAGGCCCGGGTCGACCGTCGGCTCGCGCAGGGCTTCCTCGACACCAAGGCCGACGGTGTCGAGGCGGCGCTGGCCGAGGCGCTCGCGGCACGGGAGGCGCGCCGACCCCGCTCGATCGGAGTGGTCGGCAACGCCGCCGACGTCGTGCCGGCGCTGCTCGCGATGCAGGCCCCGATCGACATCGTCACCGACCAGACCTCCGCCCACGACCCGCTGTCCTACCTGCCGCGCGGGGTGACAGTCGAGGAATGGCACACCCTCGCGGCGAAGGACCCCGTGTGGTTCACCGAGCAGGCCCGCCGGTCGATGGCCCGGCACGTGGAAGCCATGGTCGGGTTCCTCGATCGCGGCGCCGAGGTGTTCGACTACGGCAACTCCATCCGCGACGAGGCCCGCAAGGGCGGCTTCGACCGGGCATTCGCCTTTCCCGGCTTCGTCCCCGCCTATCTCCGTCCGTTGTTCGAGGAGGGCCGCGGACCGTTCCGGTGGGTCGCGCTGTCGGGCGATCCCGCGGACATCGCGGCCACCGATCGGGCCGTGCTCGAACTGTTCCCCGAGAACGAGCATCTCGTCCGATGGCTCACCCTGGCCGGACGCGCGGTGCCATTCCAGGGGCTGCCGGCCCGCATCTGCTGGCTCGGCTACGGCGAACGGGACCGGGCGGGCCTGAGGTTCAACGAGATGGTCGCCGCCGGAGAGGTCTCCGCCCCGATCGCCATCGGCCGGGACCACCTCGACGCCGGGTCGGTGGCCTCGCCGTACCGCGAGACCGAGGCGATGGCCGACGGTTCGGACGCGATCGCCGACTGGCCGCTGCTCAACGCCCTGGTGAACACGGCGTCCGGTGCGTCGTGGGTGTCGATCCACCACGGCGGCGGCGTCGGAATCGGCCGGTCGCTGCACGCCGGGCAGGTGTGCATCGCCGACGGCACCGACCTCGCCGCGCGCAAGCTCGAGCGGGTGCTGACGAACGACCCGGGCACCGGCGTCCTCCGGCACGCCGACGCCGGTTATGCCCGGGCCACCGAGGTCTCCGCGCGTCGCGGACTGCGCATCCCGATGCGGGAGAGCTGACGCGATGTCGCACGGACGGGACTGGACCCTGCTCGACAACATCGGCTGCCTCGTCACGAACGACCCGGAGCTCGGGCGGGGGCCGCTGGGCCTGCTCGTGGCCGCCGCGGTCGTCGTCGGCGAGGGTCTGGTGCGGTGGGTGGGGCCGAGCACGCGGATCCCCGAGGGCGCCGCCGGCGCCCGGCACGATCTGCAGGGCCGAGCCGTGCTGCCCGGGTTCGTGGACAGTCACGCCCATCTCGTGTTCGCCGGCGAGCGCGCCGAGGAGTTCGCCGCCCGGATGGCCGGTGCGCCCTACACGGGCGGTGGCATCGCCACGACGATCGCGGCGACCCGCGCGGCAACCGATCGCGCGCTCGCGGCGACGGTCTCGCGGCTCGTCGCGGAGGGCTGGAGGTCCGGGACGACGACGGTCGAGTGCAAGTCCGGGTACGGCCAGTCCGTCGCCGACGAACTGCGCAGCCTGCAGATCGCCGAGGTGTACACACCCGAGACGACGTTGCTCGCCGCACACGTCGTGCCGCCGGAGTTCGCGGGCCGCCCCGACGACTACGTCCGGCTGGTGTGCGAGGAGATGGTCCCCGTGTGCGCCCCGCACGCGAGGTGGATCGACGTGTTCTGCGAGCGGGGCGCGTTCGACGCCGATCAGTGCCGGGCCGTGCTGCAGGAGGGGATGGCGCACGGCCTCACCCCGCGGGTCCACGGCAATCAGCTCGGTCCCGGGCCCGGCGTGCAGCTGGCGGTGGAGCTCGGCGCGGCGTCGGTGGACCACGTCACGTACACGACGGCGGCGGACGTGGCGGCGCTCGCCGCTTCCGGCACGGTCGCGACGCTGCTGCCGGGCGCCGACTTCTGCACGCGCAACCGGTATCCGGATGCGCGGGCACTGCTGGACGCGGGGGTGACCGTCGCCCTGGCCACCGACTGCAACCCCGGCACCTCCTACCTCACGAGCATGCCGTTCTGCATCGCGCTGGCGGTGCGCGAGATGCACATGAGCCCGGAGGAGGCGGTCGGTGCGGCGACCGCCGGTGGCGCCGCAGCGCTGCGCCGCACCGACGTCGGCGTCGTCCGGGAGGGCGCACGGGCAGATCTGATCGCGCTGGACGCCCCGTCGTACCTGCACCTGGCGTACCGGCCGGGAGTGCAGCTGATCCGTGAGGTCTGGCAGGAAGGAATGCTGATTTGACGATTCCGGTCGACGTGCAGCCGGCCCCGTGGACGGGCCGCGACGACGGGCCCGGTGTCGAACACCTGCGCTGGCACGGCGTGGTCTCGCCGCTGCCCGCGGACGCCGCGCGGGCTCAGGTCCTGATCGGATTCCGCAGCGACGAGGGTGTACGTCGCAACCGGGGGCGGCCCGGCGCGGCGGACGGGCCGGTCGCATTGCGGCGCGCCCTGGCGTCGCTGGCGCTACCCGCTCCGGTCGCCGTCCACGATGCCGGTGACATCGAGGTGCGCGACGGCGCCCTCGACGACGGGCAGCACCGTCTCGGGGCCGCGGTGGCCGCGCTGCTCGACGCGGAGCACGCGGTGGTGGTTCTCGGCGGCGGGCACGAGGTGGCCTTCGGCAGCTACCTGGGCTGGGCCGGGTCCGCGGCCGCGCGGGCCGGGGCCCGGTGGGGGGTGCTGAACCTGGACGCGCACTTCGACCTGCGGGCCGCGCCCGTCCCGACGTCGGGCACCCCGTTCCGGCAGATGGCCGAACGCGAACGCGAACAGGGCCGGTCGCTGCGCTACGCGGTGGTGGGCATCGCGCAGCCGAGCAACACGGCCGCGCTGTTCGCCGCCGCGGACGAGTTCGGGGCGCAGTACCTACTGGACGACGAGTGCCGCGCCACGAACCTGCCCGTCGTGGAGACGTTCGTGGAGGACTTCGTCCGCGAGCTGGACGCAGTGCATCTGACGATCGATCTCGATGTTCTGCCCGGCTGGGTGGCACCCGGGGTGAGTGCCCCGGCGGCTTGTGGGGTCGCGTTCGAGGTGGTGCAGCACGTGTGCGACGTCGTGGCGCGCAGCGGCCGGCTCGCGCTCGTCGACGTCGCCGAACTGGCGCCGGCCCTCGACGTCGACGGGCGGACGGCACGGGCGGGGGCGCGGTTGATCCACCGGATCGTCACGGGACGGCGGGACGGCGGCCACCCTCGGTTCGCGGGCACCGAACCCGCGGACGGTCCATGATGGAGGTGATGGGGTACCTCGAGATCGGGAGTGCGTCATGGCGATTCGTCGGGTCGTCGTCGTCGGGGCGGGCTTCGCCGGATTGTCGACGGCGTGGTTCCTGCAGGAGCGCGGCGTCGAGGTCACGGTGCTCGACCGGACCGGGGTCGCGGCGGATGCATCGTGGGGCAACGCCGGCTGGCTGGCGCCCGCGCTGACGCTGCCGCTGCCGGAACCGGCGGTGCTGCGGTACGGGATCCGATCGATGCTCACCCCGTCGTCACCCGTGTACGTGCCGCCCGCGGTCGACCTGCGGTTGTGGCGGTTCCTGGTGGGTTTCGCGCGGCACTGCACCACCCGCCGGTGGCGGGCGGCGATGACCGTGTTCGCCGAGGTGAACCGGAGCGCGCTGGGTGCCTACGACGATCTGGCCCGCGGCGGGGTCGTCGAACAGACCCGGCCGGCGGATCCGTTCCTGGCCGCGTTCGCGTCCGAGGACGACCGTCGCGTGCTCGTCGAGGAGTTCCGGCAGGTGGTCGCGGCCGGCGGCGAGGTGGATTTCGACCTGCTCGACGGCGACACGATCCGCACCCTGGAACCGCTGCTCGGCGACGGGGTGCGGGCCGGGATCCGGCTGCGGGGGCAGCGGTTCCTCGATCCGCCGCGGTTCGTCACCGCACTGGCGGACTCGGTGCGTGATCGCGGCGGTGCGGTCATCACCGGGTGTGAGGTGCAGGCGGTCCGGGACGACGCGCGCGGCGTGCGTGTGGTCGGTACCGACGGCACGGACCGGGCGGCGGACGCGGCGGTGCTGACCACCGGCGCCAGGCTGGGCGACCTCGCCCGGCCGTTCGGGGTCCGGATGCCGGTTCAGGCCGGTCGCGGCTACAGCTTCAGCGTGCGCCCGGCGGACCTGCCGAAGAACCCGATCTACTTCCCGGCGCAGCGGGTCGCATGCACACCGCTGCACGATCGGTTCCGCATCGCCGGGATGATGGAGTTCCGGCGGCCCGACGCCCCGCTCGACCCGCGCCGGATCCAGGCCATCGTCGACGCCGCGCGGCCGCTGCTCACCGGCGTGGACTGGTCCGCCCGCACGGAGGAATGGGTGGGTTCGCGCCCCTGCACCCCGGACGGTCTGCCGCTGGTCGGGGGGACCCGCTCGCCGCGCGTGTTCGTCGCGGGCGGTCACGGCATGTGGGGGGTGGCGCTGGGCCCGCTGACCGGGCGGCTGCTGGCCGACGCGATGACCGGTACGCCGGCGACGGTCCTGCGGCACTTCGATCCGCTGCGCTGACGATCAGTCCAGCGCTCCGATCGCCGCCTCGGCCGCGGCGACGAGCTCCCCGCTCGCGGCGAGCCGGACCGCGACGTCGATCTCGGGACCGAGCCGCCGGTCCGGGCCGGGCCCGGCCACGTACCGGCGGAGCGCGGCGACGACGGCGCCGGTCCCGGGCGCCGGAGCGAGCGGGGCGCGCAGGTCCAGGGCACGCGCCGCGGTCAGCGCCTCGATGGCCAGGACCCGGGTCAGTGCGTCGAGGCTGCGGCGCAGCTTGCGGGCGGCCGACCAGCCCATCGACACGTGGTCCTCCTGCATGGCCGACGACGGAACGGAGTCGACACTGGCCGGCACGGCGAGGCGTTTGAGGTCGGCGACGAGCGCGGCCTGGGTGTACTGGGCGATCATGTGTCCGCTGTCGACGCCGGGGTCGTGCGCGAGAAACGGCGGTAGGCCGTGGCTGCGGGCCACGTCGAGCAGCCGGTCGGTGCGGCGTTCGCTGATGCTCGCGACGTCGGCGACGACGATCGCGAGGAAGTCGAGGACGTACGACAGCGGGGCGCCGTGGAAGTTGCCGTTCGATTCGATCCGGCCGTCGCCGGTGACGACGGGGTTGTCGATCGCGGAGGCGAGTTCGCGTGCGGCGACCTGCTCGGCGTGGGCGAGGGTGTCACGGGCCGCTCCCGCGACCTGCGGGGCGCACCGCAGCGAGTAGGCGTCCTGGACCACCGGGCAGTCGGGGGTGCGGTGGCTGGCCACGACGGCGGACCCGGCGAGGAGCCGGGTCATGTTGGCGGCGGCCGTCGCCTGACCGGGGTGCGGCCGCAGGGCGTGCAGGTCGGCGGCGAAGACCCGGTCCGTACCGAGCAGCGCTTCGGTGCTCATCGCGGCCGTGACGTCGGCGAGCCGCAGCAGGGCGCGCAGGTCGTGGCACGCGAGGACCAGCATGCCCAGCATCCCGTCGGTGCCGTTGACGAGGGCGAGTCCTTCCTTCTCGGCGAGCACGACGGGATCGAGACCCGCCGCGGCGAGGGCCTGGGCGGCCGGCACGAGCCTGCCCGCGGCGTCGCGGACGTCGCCCTCGCCGGTGAGGGCGAGGGCCACGTGGGCGAGGGGGGCGAGATCCCCGGAACAGCCGAGGCTGCCGTGCTCGGGCACCACCGGCGTGATTCCCGCATTGAGCATCGCGGCGTAGGCCGTGGCCGTCCCGGGACGGACCCCGGTGTGCCCGGTGGCGAAGGTCGACAGGCGCAGCAGCATCATCGCGCGGACCACCTCCCGCTCCACCTCGGGCCCGGTTCCGGCGGAATGGGATCGGATCACGCTGCGCTGCAGATCAATTCGCGATTCCGGCGGAATGTGGCGGGTGGCGAGCGCCCCGAAACCGGTGGTGATGCCGTACGCGGGCCGGGGATCGTGGGCGAGCGCGTCGACCACTGCGCGGGCGGCGCCGACGAGAGCGAGCGCCTCCGCGGAGATCCGGACCGGCACACCGGACCGCGCCACGCGCAGGACGTCGTCCGCGGCGACGGGACCGACCCCGACGACGACTTCACCGGCCACGGCCACCTCCCGGTCGATGCGCGCTATCCGGATTGTGTCCCCGGCACCGGCCGGTTCGCCGCGGAATCGAGGTGGGAAGGGCGGCCGGGTGACCGCGTCCCGATCGTGGGCGCGGTCGCCCGCCCAGGGTTACGAGAGGCGCAGGCTCACGAGACGCCCGGGTTCACGGCCCCAACGAGTCCTCGACCCGGTCGAACCACTCGAGCACGGCTCGTTCGTAGACGATGCCGAAGTCCAAGGTCGCCGACGAGTACGGATCCGCACCGCATTCGGCAGCGCGCTCGTAGTCGGCGAGCCGGCGTTCGTGGGCCACCCGGTGGACGGCGAGCATCTCCGCCAGCCTGCCGGGGGGCAGATGCCTGCCGAACGCGACGGTGAGCAGCAGCGGGTAGCGGATGTTCTCCGGCCCGGGTTCGCGTTCGATCCACTCGGCGAACGCGGCCCGGCCGGCGTCCGTGAGCGCAAACGGCTTACGGTCGCGCGGGCCCACCTCGCCGGCCTCGACCAGACCGGCCCGTTCCATCGCGGCGAGTTCGCGGTACACCTGGCTGGTCGTGATCGACCAGAACTTTCCGATCCGCTCCTGCGCGGTCACCACCAGATCCCATCCCGTCTTCGGGCCGTCGTGCAGGAATCCCAGCAGCGACGCCGCGGTGGCATTCAGCGGGCGGGCCGCAGTGACATTCAGCGGGCGGGCCGCAGTGATCTTGCTCGCACGGCCGGCGGTGACCTCGGACGGGCGATCGGCCATAGCTGACACCTTCCCTGGGGGTTGACATTCCACTGTGGCATATCCACCATGGTGATAGCGACCTTCCACTGTGGAACTTCGACCCGCAGACCTGGTCGCCTCGATCCCTCCGGGAGGCAGCGATGGAATACGCCGACGGCGTCCGCATCTCCGACCCCGAACGCGAACGTCTCGTCGACGAACTGGGCCGGCACCTCACCGCCGGCCGGCTCACGATCGGCGAGTTCGACGAGCGCGTCGGAGCGGTGTACCGATCCGTCACCACCGACGAGGCGCGCCGGGTGCTGAGCGACCTTCCCGCAGCACCCCCGCCCGCACCCGTCCGCGCCCCCGTCCGCGCCCCCGCTCGCACCGCCGGCCCCCGGCTGCCGGTGCATCAGCGGATCGAGTGGGCGGCGTGGGCCGCAGCCGGGACGATCAACCTCGCCATCTGGGCGATCGTGTCGATCGTCGTCGGCGCGGCGGTGTACCCGTGGCCGATCTGGGTGATCGGACCGTGGGGACTGGTACTGCTCGGCCGAACGCTCGCCGGACGAGAGGGCACCGCCCCCTCCACGGGCCCCAGCCGCAGCGGACGGCAATCTCACCGGTGGTGCACATCACAACTTCGGCTATGATCGACGGGAATTACTTGTAACTCGCGGTTACGCGAAGGATCAGGGAGGACCCCCGTGTCGAAGACGCTCGAAGCCACCGTCGAGATCACCGCATCGCCGCAGCAGGTGTGGCAGGTGATCTCCGACCTGAAGCGGATGGGCGAGTGGAGCCCGCAGTGCCGGAAGATGGTCGTTCTCGGCGGACCCGTCGGCGCCGGGACCAAGACGATCAACATCAACCGCAAGGGCCTGCTCGTGTGGCCCACCACCGCCAAGGTGCTCTCGTTCGAGCCGGGCCGCCTGCTCCGCTTCCGGGTCGCGGAGAACGGAACCGTCTGGTCGTTCACTCTGGATCCGACGGAGACCGGGACCCGGGTGACCCAGAGGCGGGAAGCCCCCAACGGCACCAGCAAGGTCTCGCAGTTCCTCATCGACAAGGTTCTCGGTGGCGCCACCGCCTTCGACGACGACATGGTGGTCGGCATGAATGCCACCCTCGCGCGCATCAAGCGGGAGGCCGAGGGCGCGGCCCTCGCCCGGTGACCCTCCTCGCGTAGGCTGTGATAGCCCGCGGGCCGCACGCCCGCGGGTCACACCGCGCGACACTAAGAGGAGCCGTGGCCCGAAAGCCCACACCCCCCGGAACCCCACCGCCCACCAGCGTCGAACACGTACTCGAACTGGTCCGCAAGACGATTCCACCGCTCCACCCGGCCGGCATCCCCTTCGTCGCCGCGCCGCTCGCCGTCGCGGCGCTCGGCCGCAACCGCAAGTGGATCCGTCGCGCCGGCCTCGCCTCGGCCGCCGCCACCGCCGGGTTCTTCCGGCATCCGCACCGGGTGCCGCCGAACCGGGTCGGCGTCGTCGTGGCCCCGGCCGACGGTGAGGTGGCACTGGTGGACACCGCGGTGCCGCCCGCCGAACTCGAGATGGGTACCGAGCCACGGCCGCGGGTGAGCATCTTCCTGTCCGTGCTGGACGTGCACGTCCAGCGCAGCCCCGTCGGAGGCACCGTCTCCAAGGTCGTGCACCGGCCCGGGCAGTTCCTCTCGGCCGATCTCGCCGATGCCAGCGAAGTCAACGAGCGCAACAGCATGCTGCTCGAGACGCGCGACGGGGCCGACGTGGCCGTCGTCCAGATCGCCGGGCTGCTCGCCCGCCGCATCGTGTGCGACGCCCAGGTGGGTGACACCCTGCCGATCGGCGACACCTACGGCCTGATCCGTTTCGGTTCCCGCGTCGACACCTATCTGCCCCCGGGCAGCACTCTCCTCGTCGAACGCGGGCAGAAGACGATCGGCGCCGAGACCGTCATCGCGCAGCTGCCGTGAGCCCGTCCCCGGCCTCCCAGGCAGCCCCGGAGCGCAGACGCCGCGGGCGCCCGCAGGCCGTGCGGCTGCTGCCGAGCGTCATCACGATCCTTGCGCTCTCCGCCGGGCTGTCGGCGGTGAAGTTCGCCCTCGACGGCCAGCTGGGCACCGCGCTGGGCATGATCGGTGCGGCGGCCGTGCTGGACTCCCTCGACGGACGCATCGCCCGCCTGCTCGACGCCACCACCAAGATCGGCGCCGAACTGGACTCGTTGTCCGACGCGGTCGCGTTCGGCGTGGCGCCGGCCCTCGTGCTGTACGTGACGCTGCTGGACGGCAGCCCCTTCGGCTGGATCGTCGCCCTGCTGTACGCGGTCAGCATCGTGCTGCGCCTGGCCCGGTTCAACACGCTGCTCGAGGACGACACGGTGCCCGCGTACGCCCGCGAGTACTTCGTCGGCGTGCCGTCCCCCGCCGGCGCCCTCGTCGCCCTGGCACCGGTCGCCGCGCACGTCCAGTGGGGCGACGGCTGGTGGGACTCCTACCCGGTGGTGGCCGTCTGGACGCTGCTCACCGCCGCCCTCGTCGTCAGTCAGATCCCGACCCTGGCGATGAAGTCGGTGTCCGTCCCACCGCGCTACGCAGTCGTCCTGCTGGTGCTCGTGGCGGTCGCGGCGGCCGCACTGGTCACCTACCCGTACGTGCTCATGCTCGTCCTCGTCGGCCTGTACCTGGCGCACATCCCGTTCGCGGTCCGCTCCAAGCGCTGGGTGGCGGCGCGGCCGGAGACGTGGAACATCAAACCGTCCGAGCGGCGCGCCCTGCGCGCCGAGCACCGCGCCCTGCGGCCTCGCCGGGTCGGGATCCGGCGCGCTCCGCAACCCCGGCAGTCCGCCGCGCGGCTCGGTCTGCGCCGCCCCCGCGGACGCTGACGACGCTCTAGGCTCGGCGGGGTGAGCAGCCCCGAACTCGCATTGACCGTCCGTCTGAACACCTCTGCGGCCGATGCGCGCCGCGGCGTCGTCCGCGTGCACCCGGAGGTGCTCACCGCGCTGGGCCTGCGCGAATGGGATGCGATCGGCCTGATCGGCGGGCGCCGCACGGCGGCCGTCGCCGGCCTCGCCCCCGCCGGCACCCCGACCGGCACGATCCTGCTCGACGACGTCACGCTGTCCAACGTGGGGCTGCGCGAGGACGCCACCGTCCTCGTCGGCCCGGTCGTCGTCCACGGTGCCCGCACCGTCGCGGTCACCGGATCGGCGCTCGCCACCCACACGATCGACGACGTCACGCTGCGTCAGGCACTGCTGGGCAAGGTCCTCACCGTCGGCGACGCGGTGTCACTGCTGCCCCGCGACCTCGGTCCGGGTACGAGTACCGCCCCCACCACCCGCACCCTGTCCCGCACGTTCGGGATCGCGTGGACCACGGAACTGCTCACCGTCACCGCCGTCGACCCCGGCGCACCGGTGAGCGTGCAACCGAACACCGCGGTGAGCTGGGGCAGCGCCCCGGCCGGACGACTCGTCGCCGAGACTCGTCCGGCAGCCGTGCGGTCGGCCCGGTCGCCGGTTCCCGCCCCGCCGCCGCCACCGGTGGAGGACCTCGTCGGCGTGCAGACCCAGGCCGGCAAGCTCTCCGAGTGGCTGAAGCTGGCCCTCGACGAGCCGGAACTGCTGCGCACCCTCGGCGCATCCCCCCACCTCGGGGTGCTGATCACCGGGCCCGCCGGCGTCGGCAAGGCCACCCTCGCCCGGGCGGTGCTCGCCCACCGTCGCGTCGTCGAACTCGACGGGCCCGGCGTGGGTGCCACCGCCGCCGACGACCGGCTGCGCCGCGTCACGGCCGCCGTCGCCGACCTGGCCGCCGGCGGGGTCCTGCTGGTCACCGACATCGATGCGCTGCTGCCCGCGAATCCCGAACCGGTGTCGGCGCTGATCCTCGACCAACTGCGCCGCGCCGTCGACACCGTCGGGGTTGCGCTCGTCGCGACCACGGCGCACCCCACCGAGGTGGACTCGCGGGTCCGGTCCCCCGAGATCTGCGACCGGGAACTGGCCCTGCCGCTGCCCGACGGCGCCACCCGTCGCGCCCTCCTCGACGTGCTGCTGCGCCGGGTGCCCACCGGCGACCTCGCCCTCGACGCCGTCGCCGCCCGCGCACCCGGCTTCGTCGTCGCCGACCTGGCCGCCCTGTGCCGGGAGGCGGCCCTGCGGGCGGCGGCGCGGGCGAGTCGCGACGACACCGAGCCGGAGCTGACCCAGGACGACCTCCTCGGTGCGCTCGAGGTGATCCGCCCCCTGTCACGATCGGGCACCGAGGAGCTGGCCATCGGCAGCGTCACCCTGGACGACGTCGGCGACATGGTCGACACCAAACAGTCGCTCACGGAGGCGGTGCTGTGGCCGTTGCAGCACCCCGATTCCTTCGCGCGCCTCGGTGTCGAGCCGCCGCGCGGTGTGCTGCTCTACGGGCCCCCGGGGTGCGGCAAGACCTTCCTGGTGCGGGCACTGGCCAGCTCGGGACAGCTGAGCGTGCACGCCGTCAAGGGCGCCGAGTTGATGGACAAATGGGTGGGCGCCTCGGAGAAGGCCGTGCGGGAACTGTTCCAGCGCGCCCGAAATTCGGCACCCGCACTGGTGTTCCTCGACGAGATCGACGCGCTCGCCCCCAGACGCGGGCAGAGCTCGGACTCCGGGGTCACGGACCGGGTGGTGGCCGCGCTGCTCACCGAACTCGACGGGGTCGAACCACTGCGCGATGTCGTGGTGCTCGGCGCCACCAACCGGCCCGACTTGATCGATCCGGCGCTGCTGCGCCCCGGCCGGCTCGAACGGCTGGTGTTCGTACCGCCGCCGGACGCCGAGGCGCGCGCGGCGGTTCTGCGCACCGCGGGCCGGTCGGTGCCGCTGGCCGACGACGTGGACCTCGACGCCCTCGCCGCCGACCTCGACGGTTACTCCGCGGCGGACTGTGCGGCGCTGCTGCGGGAGGCGGCGCTCGCGGCGATGCGCCGCAGCGTGGACGCCGCGGCGGTCACCGCCGGCGACGTGGCGGCGGCACAGAAGACGGTGCGCCCCTCGCTGGACGCCGCCCAGGTCGAACACCTGCGCGCCTACGCCGAAGGACGCTGACGATGCCGGCCGTGACGGTGCGAGTGGACGAACCCGTCGCGGGGCTCGCCGCGTTGTGTGCGGGCGCTCTCGCCGGCTTCGCCGTGTCGGTGGACGTGGTGGCACTCCCCGCCGGCACCGGCAGCGCGGCGGCACCGATCGTGTTCGCGGTGGCGGCGGTGCTGGCGGTCGCGGGGCTGCAACACTCCGGCTCACGCCGCACGGCGTGGCTGCTGGCCGCCGGCTGCACGGTGGTGCTCGCCACGGTGCGCTTCGCGGTGCCGGCCGCCGACGTCGACACCCTCACCGTGCTGGACCTCATCGGCGCGGGATCCGCCGGGATCCTGCTGGGGTCGGCGGTCGCCGCGGTGTGGGGGGAACCGGTCGGGCCGTGGGCGGTGGTCACCGGGACGTGGGCGGTGTTCCTCGTCGCCGGCCCGGCGGAGACGTCGCTGCAGTCGTCGGCGCTGCCGTCGCCGCTGCAGTGGCCGCTCGCCGTCGGGGCCGGAGCCGTGGTGCTCGCCGCGCTCGTCGCGGGGCCCGGAGCCCGGGTACAGCGGGCGGATGCACGGCTGCCGATCGTCGCGGTCGGGGCGACGGCGGCGCTCGCCGTCGGTATGCACGTGCTCGGGGGCTGGGTGGACGAGCATGCGGCGGGGACGTGGATGTGGCCCGTCGTCGTCGGCGCGCTCGCCGCGACGGTGCTCGGCGTCGAAGCCGTCGCCCGTGTCCTGCCCTTCGCGGACGGCCGGTTCCCCGTCGCCGCGCTCGGGGCGACGGCCGCGGCGTACCCGCTCGTCGACGAGCTCGCCGGGACGGACGTGTCCGCGTGGGTGCCCGCGACCGGGTTGCTGGCCGTCGCGGCGGGAGCGGCGTCGGCGTGGCGGGTTCCGCGCGTCGAGCTGGGACTGGGGGTGGCCCTGATCGTCACGCTGACCGCTGCGCTGTGGCCGGGCGTCGGGACGGACGGCCCGCAGTTGCTGGTGCGCGTCGCCCTGGTCGCCGCGGGTACCGGGCTCGCGCTGGGGGCGGTGCTGCCGCGGACGGCGCCGGTCGCCGCGATGGGTCTGGTGCTGCCGTTCACGGCGGCCACAGTCGCCGCGGTGGGGGCCTTACCCGCCGACCAGCGGGTGCTCGCCGGTGCGCTGGCGGCGACCGGCGCGGTGTGTGCCTGGCGCTGCCGGGGCTGACGTGGCCGATCTCACCGGGCCCGGACGAGACCGAGCGCGTGCAGGTGCGCGAACACCAGCATCGAACCCGGCGCGACCTCGGGGAGGGCGGCGTAGTCGGCGACCGTGAACCAGCCGAGTTCGGCGATCTCCGCCGCCGGACGTGGCTCTCCGGCGAGTTCGGCCGTGAAGCAGGTCATGTGCAGGCGGGTGCCGGGCGGGTGTCCGAACGCGTCGGCCTCGAAGATCCCGACCTCGGCCACGGTGCCGTCGACGAGGCCGACGCCGAGTTCCTCGCGGATCTCCCGGTGCAGGGCCTGCTCGGGCGTCTCGCCGGGGTCGATCTTGCCGCCCGCCATGTAGAAGGCGGTCTTACCGACGGAACGGGTCTGCAACAGACGTCCGTCGCGGACGTAGGCGAGCGCGGCGGTGCGGATCGGACCGGTGTCGGGCATGGAGGGACTCTACGATGGGAGCCGGACGCCTGAGCGTCGACGGTCCGTTCGCAACGTTGCGAACGATGCCGGTAGACTTCAGTCCAATCCGATTTGTCCATTTGCACGGCAGCGCGTGTGCCGGGGCTTTCCCGGTTCCGCGTACTTCGGGCGTCACCCCCTGCGGGCGACGCCCACCAATTGCAAGCCTGTTACACCTTGCCGCCAGGCCCGACCCCGACGGAGTGCCTTTTGCTCGCCATACTCATCGCCCACGCGGTCGCCACGCTCGTCGCGCCGCCTCTGGTCAGAGTCATGGGGAGAAATGCGTTCCTGCCGCTGGCACTGGTGCCGCTGGCGAGCCTCGGCTGGGTGATCGGCAACTGGAGCACCGAACGCACCCTGCAGATCGCCTGGGCTCCGGGCCTGTCGATGAACATCGACATGCGCTTCGACTCCCTCGCAGCGATCATGTCGGCGCTGGTGCTGGGCATCGGTGCGCTCATTCTGCTCTACTGCGCCCGGTACTTCACCGACGACGAGCCCCGCCTGGGCATCTTCGCCGCCCAGATGGTCGCCTTCGCCGGGGCCATGTTCGGCCTCGTGACCAGCGACAACATGCTGGTTCTCTACATCTTCTGGGAACTGACCACGGTCCTGTCGTTCCTGCTGGTCGGCCACTACGCGGAGCGGGCGTCGAGCCGACGCGCGGCCACCCAGGCCCTGCTCGTCACCACCGCCGGCGGCCTCGCGATGCTCGTCGGCGTCATCGTGCTCGGGCAGCTGGTGGGCAGCTACAACCTCTCCGACGTGATCGCGGCCGCCCCGAGCGGCTGGCTAGCCGGGGTGGGTATCGCCCTGGTGCTGGTCGGCGCCCTGTCGAAGTCCGCGGTGGTCCCGCTGCACTTCTGGCTACCCGGCGCGATGGCGGCCCCGACGCCCGTCTCCGCGTACCTGCACGCCGCCGCGATGGTGAAGGCGGGCATCTACCTGGTGGCGCGGCTGGCTCCGGCGTTCGCCGATGCGGCACCGTGGCGGCCCATCGTGGTCACCCTCGGCCTGGCCTCGATGCTGCTCGCCGGCTGGCGCGCGTTCCGGGCCTTCGACCTGAAGCTGATCCTGGCCTTCGGCACCGTCAGCCAGCTCGGCTTCCTCATCGCGCTCGTCGGGATCGGCAGCCGGGAGGCAGCACTGGCGGGCATGGCCATGGTCGTGGCCCACGCGATGTTCAAGGCGTGCCTGTTCATGGTGGTGGGCATCGTCGACCACGGCGCGGGCACCCGCGACATCCGCAAGCTCGCGCACCTCGGGAAACGGGCCCCGTTCCTCGCGGCAGTCGCGGCCGTCGCCGCGATGAGCATGGGCGGGTTGCCCGTGTTCATCGGGTTCGTCGGCAAGGAGGCCGCCCTCGAGGCCGTGCAGGTGACGACCCTGCTGAGTCCGTGGGCACGGATCGCAGTCCTTACTGCGATCGTGGTCGGGTCGATCCTCACCCTGGCGTACAGCATCCGGTTCGTGTGGGGCGCCTTCGGGCGCAAGCAACTCAAGCGCCCGAGTCCGGCCGTGCAGGGCTTCCACGCGCCGGGGCCGCTGCTGCTGTTCTCGCCGACCGTCCTGGCCTTCGGCGGCCTGGCCGCCGGACTCGCCGCGCCGTGGATCGACACGCTGCTCTCGCCGTACGCGGACACGCTGCCCAGCACCCTGGACAAGCCGTACCATCTCGCGCTGTGGCACGGCGTCGGCCTCCCCCTCGTGCTGACCGGCGTCGTCGTGGTCGGCGGAACCGCGCTGTACTTCGCACACCGCACCATCTCGCGCCTGAAGTTCGAGCGTCCGATGCTCGGCAACGCCGACCGCATGTACGACGAGACGTTGCGGCTCATGGACACGGTGTCGATGCGTCTGACCGGCTTCCTCCAGCGTGGTTCGCTGCCGTTGACGCAGGCGACGATCCTGATGACGCTGGTCCTGCTCCCCACGATCCTGCTGTTCGTGTTCGGTGTCGCGGACCGTCCCCGGCTCCGCTGGTGGGACAGCCCGTTCGAGTTCGTGGTGGTGCTCGCGATCATCGGCGGTGCCCTCGCCGCCGCGATCATGCGCAACCGCATCGCGGGCGTGCTCGTCGTCGGCCTGACCGGATACGGCTGCGGCCTGCTCTTCGCCTTCCACGGCGCCCCGGACCTCGCATTGACACAGGCGCTGGTGGAAACCCTGACCCTGGTGATCTTCGTGCTGGTGTTGCGCAAGCTGCCGGCCGAGAACCGGCACGTCGCCGGGAACCGCCTCCGCCGAGCCCTCCTCGGGGTGGCCGTCGGCGCGACGGTCACCGGAATCGGGGCCTTCGCCGTCGCGGCGCGCAGCACCGAACCGATCGCCCTGCTCCTCCCGCAGGCCGCCTACGAGTCCGGCGACGGCAAGAACGTCGTCAACGTCCTGCTCGTCGACATCCGGGCGTGGGACACCCTCGGGGAGATCTCGGTACTTCTCGTGGCCGCGACGGGCGTGGCGAGCCTGGTCTTCCGGACCCGGCGGTTCGGAGCGGCCCCCCGGGTCGCCGACGCCCCCGCCGCACAACTCGATGCAGTGGCCGCCAGCACCGAGACGACCTGGCTCCGAGGTGGGGACCTGATCGATCCGCGACACCGGTCGTTGATCCTCGAGGTCACGACCCGGCTGGTCTTCCCGACCATGATGGTGTTGTCGGTGTACTTCTTCTTCGCGGGCCACAACGCCCCCGGCGGCGGCTTCGCCGGTGGGCTCACCGCGGGCCTGGCGCTGGTGCTGCGCTATCTCGCCGGTGGTCGCTACGAACTCGGCGAGGCCGTCCCGATCGACGCGGGCAAGATCCTGGGCCTGGGCCTGATCTTCTCGGCGGGCACCGCGCTCGTCTCGCTGTTCCTCGGGGCGCCCGCGCTCTCCTCGGCGACACTCGAACTCACTCTGCCCCTACTGGGAGACGTCAAGATGGTGACCGCCCTGTTCTTCGATCTCGGTGTGTATCTGATCGTGGTCGGCCTGGTGGTCGATGTGCTCCGCAGCCTCGGGGCCCGGCTCGACGCCGAGATCGTCGGTGAACGCCGATGACCGTCAACCTGACCCTGCTCATCGCCACGGGTGTGCTCGTCGCCTCCGGTGTGTACCTCCTGCTCGAGCGCAGCATCATCAAGATGCTGCTCGGGCTCCTGCTGATCGGCAACGGCATCAACCTGCTGATCATCGGGCTCGCCGGTCCCGCCGGCGAGCCGCCGATCATCGGATTCGGCAACGAACTCCACGAGGAGATGGCCGATCCGCTCGCCCAGGCGATGATCCTGACCGCCATCGTCATCACGATGGGTATCGCGGCGTTCGTGCTCGCCCTGACGTACCGGTCCTTCACGCTCAGCGCACGCGACGAGGTCGAGAACGACCCCGAGGACACCAAGGTGTCCCAGCGCCGGGCTCTCGCCGACGCTCCGGACCGGGACCGGTCGGACGATCCGATCACGGGCGAGCCGAGCAAGATCGGCGACGCCTTCGATTCCGCCGGCAACCCCATCCCTCTCGAGGAGCTGACCAACATCGAGGATCTCGAGTGCTACGAGGACCTGCACGACGGGGATTTCGACGACGAGACCGACTCCGCCTACAGCGACGGTGAACCGGCACGCGGAGACGATGCGCCGTCCCCGCGAGGAGGGACCCGATGACCCTGTCCGCAGCCGCCCTCGTACCGCTGCCCGTCCTCATTCCGATGCTCGCGGCGGCTACCACCCTGATCCTGGGGCGCCGGCCGCGTGCCCAGCGTGCCGTCACCGTCGTATCCCTCGTCGCCGTGCTCGTCGTGGCGGGTCTGCTGCTGTATCTCGCGGACCGGGACGGCATCGCGACGTTGCAGGTCGGCGGATGGGAGGCCCCCATCGGGATCACGCTGGTGGTGGACCGTCTGTCCGCCCTCATGCTCGTGGTGTCGGCGATCGTGCTGCTCGCCGTCATGCTGTACGCAGTGGGTCAGGGCATCCACGACGGCAACGAGCAGCAACCCGTGTCCATCTTCCTGCCGACGTACCTGGCGCTGACCGCAGGCGTGTGCAACGCATTCCTCGCGGGAGACCTGTTCAACCTGTTCGTCGGTTTCGAGGTCCTCCTCGCCGCGTCGTTCGTGCTGCTCACGTTGGGGGCGAGCGCCGACAGGGTGCGCGCCGGCGTCTCGTACGTGATGGTGTCGATGGTCTCGTCGCTGATCTTCCTCGCGGGGATCGCGCTCGCCTACGCGGCCACCGGCACGTTGAACCTGGCTCAGCTGTCCGTGCGTCTCGACGACGTGCCCGCCGGCACGCGGGCGGCGATCTTCGGAGTCCTGCTCGTCGCGTTCGGAATCAAGGCCGCCGTCTTCCCCCTGTCCTCGTGGTTGCCCGACTCCTACCCCACCGCCCCGGCACCGGTCACGGCCGTGTTCGCCGGTCTGCTCACCAAGGTCGGCGTGTACGCGATCATCCGCACGCACACCCTCCTGTTCCCGGGCGGGGAACTCGACAACGTCCTGCTCATCGCCGGCCTGCTCACGATGCTCGTCGGCATCTTCGGTGCCATCGCGCAGAACGACATCAAGCGTCTGCTGTCGTTCACCCTCGTCAGTCACATCGGTTACATGGTGTTCGGCGTGGCCCTGTCGACGCAGGCCGGGCTGTCGGGGGCGGTGTACTACGTCGCGCACCACATCCTCGTGCAGACCACCCTCTTCCTGGTGGTGGGGCTCATCGAACGCCAGGCCGGATCGGCGTCCCTGCGCCGTCTCGGCGGTCTGGCCCTGGCGAGTCCGCTGCTGGCGATCGTGTTCCTGGTCCCGGCCCTGAACCTCGGCGGCATCCCGCCGTTCTCCGGTTTCATCGGGAAGGTGGCTCTCCTGCAGGCCGGCGCAGCCGAGGGCTCCGTACTGGCGTGGGTGCTCGTGGCCGGTGGCACCGCCACCAGTCTGCTCACCCTCTATGTGGTGGCCCGGGTGTGGACGAAGGCGTTCTGGCGCGCGCGTGCCGACGCCCCCGAAGGCGACCTCGCCGACACGGCGCCGTCCGCACTGCTCGACCGCTCCGAGGAGGACATCGCCTTCGGCGACCGGGCGGACGTGGGACGCATGCCCCCCGCGATGCTCGTCCCGACGGTGGGCCTCGCGCTCGTCGGCATCGGTCTCACCGTCTTCGCCGGCCCGTTGATCGACATCAGCGATCGCGCCGCGGCGAACCTGCGCGACCGCTCCGTCTACGTCGAGGCGGTCCTGGGAGGAGTCCCCGAATGACCAGACGCGCATCGCTGCTCCGAATCCTCGTCCTCGCGTGGATGGTCCTGGTCTGGGTACTGCTCTGGGGCACCTTCTCCGTCGCGAACGCCCTCAGCGGCCTCGTCGTCGCGTTGGCGATCATGTTCCTGCTGCCATTGCCGAGGGTGCCGGTCGAGGGCCGGGTCCACCTGTTCTCCCTGGCCAAACTGACGCTCGTCATCGTCGGCGACACGATCAGGAGCACCGCATCGGTGGCCTGGCTGAGCATCAAGCCGGGACCCGGTCCCCTGACCGGCGTCCTGCGCTGCCGGCTGATCATCAAGTCGGACCTGGTCCTCACCCTGTGGACCGACATCATGAACAACATTCCCGGAACCATGGTGCTCGAGATCGACCGGGTGCGACGAATCGTCTACGTGCACGTCCTCGACCTGAGCAGCGACCGGGCGGTGGCCGAGTTCTACCGGTCGGCGCGCCGGATCGAGCGGCTGCTGATCTCGACGTTCGAACGTAACTCCGAATGGCAGCCCAGCCCTTGGTACCGGGACCCGACCGCGGCGAACAGGGAGGACATCGCATGATGGTGATCCTGACGATATCCGGCGCGCTGCTGGCGACGGCAGCGGCGCTGCTGATCTTCCGGGTGCTGACCGGACCGAACTCCCTGGACCGGCTGGTCGCCATGGACTGCATCCTGGCCCTCACCCTGTGCGGGATCGCCGTGTGGGCGGTCTACAGCCGCGACACCAGCATCGTTCCGGCGCTCGTGGCGTTTTCCCTGGTGGGCTTCATCAGTTCGGTGTCCATCGCTCGCTTCCGGGTGCGTGACGAATGATCACGGACATTCTGGAAGTGGTCGGCCAGATCCTGATTCTGATCGGCTCCGCAGTCTGCCTGGCCGGCGCGATCGGAGTGGTGCGCTTCCGCGATACCCTGACACGCATGCACCCGGCCACGATGCCGCAGGTGGTGGGCGTCCTGCTCGTGCTGGCCGGTGCGATCCTCAACCTCCGGGGCAGCGTCGACATCTGGATGCTGGTGCTCGCGTCGATGTTCATGGTGCTGACCGCACCGGTCGTCGCGCACCGGGTGGGCCGGGTCGCCTACCGGGAACAGCTCGGTCGCGACGGCCTCCCGATGCCGGAGGACCTGCCCTCGGATTGACGTCCACCCGGCTTTCGGGCCGACGCGGACGTCATACGGACTCGTTCGTGGTGTCCGCCCGGGTGGGCGCGCCGGATCCGGACGGGGTGCCCTCGGGGGACGCGCCGGTGCCCGTGAAGGTGACGTGGAAGGCCACCGCCACCACCACCAGCGAACCGATCAACAGCGGCCCGGCGAGCAGCGGGTGTTCCGCCATGAGTTCCGGCAGGTACCGGTAGGCCGTCAGCTGCGCGGCCAGCACCGCCGTACCGCCTGCGACGAGCCGGATGCGGAACCAGCCCCACCCGCGGTCCGGGTCGCGCAGCGCCGCCTCGAGTGTCAGGCACAGTACCGCGCCGGAGACGAGGTCCACGCCGTAGTGGTAACCGAAGCCCAGCGTGGCGGCGAGCGTGCACCCGAGCCATCCGGTGCCGAGGAGCCGCAGCCAGCCGGGGCCGCCGCGGGTGTGCAGGAACAGTGCCAGCGCCCACGCGGTGTGCAGGCTCGGCATGCAGTTGCGCGGGGTGATCGTGTCGAACGGGATCGGCTGCGGGTCGGGATTCCACGGCACCGTACCCGGCCAAAAGGTCCCCACCTGCCAGCCCTCGCCGTGCTCGCCGAATGCGAAGATCGGGCCGACCACCGGGAACAGCATGTAGATCAGCGGACCCACCAGGCCGATGAGCAGGAAGGTGCGCACCAGGTGGTGCGCGGGCCAGGGGCGGCCGCCGCCGACGTGGCGAAGCTGGTAGACGGCGACGACGATCGCCGCGACGGGCAGTTCGATGTACACCCAGTGCAGCACGGCGTACACGCCGGGTCCGAGCCATTCGAGGACCTGACCGGCCAGCCACGACGGATTGCCCAGCGCGTGGTCGGCGAGCTGGACGTACTCGTCGAGCACCTCCGGCCGGGTCCGTGCGGTGAGCTCGAGCCAGGTGTCGCCGATCTTGACGGAGAGCACGAGCAGCACGCCGAGGGCGATGCCGCGCAGCGCACCGCGGCGTCGGCCGCCTTGCAACGCGACCGCGGCGTATCCGGCGAGCAGCACGAGCACGATCGTCGGACCGTTCCCCGCCGTCAGGGGTCCGCCGGTGAGGTACCGCTCGGCCGCGAATGCCGCGTCGAGCAGCACCGCGGCAGTGAGGGAGACGACCCGCAGGCGGGTGGTCAGACCGACCATTGCCAGCGCGAGACCGGCCCACGGCACGGACGCCGACGTCGGAACGGCGACGACGTCACCGACGAGTGCGGGGACCGGCCCGGGGAACCCGCTGTACCGCGCGACCACCTCGGCCACGAGGACACCGAGGACCGCACCGATCAGAGTTAGGGGAACGAACAGTTGCGGCACATGCGCCTGCTGCGCCTTCGGGCGCTCCACCCCTCGGATCGACACCGACACATGGTAAACAGCCGGTGAACTGCGTGGGAACGCGGCCGCCGGGTCAGGCCCGCAGTTCCTCGACCAGCGAATCCACCACGGCGACGAGGTCGCCGCCGGTCTGCTCGGCGATCCGACGTTGCCGCTGGTAGGAGGCGCCTCGCACGGGGATCTGCGCCACCCGGGCGAGTTCGTCCGCACAGCCGAGCCGCACTGCCGTGGGTGTGAGCTGCTCGAGCAGGTCGTTCAGGTCGTCGGTGACGAGCCGTTCGTGGCACACCGGGTCGAGGATCACCTCGGCCTCGAGGCCGTAGCGGGCGGCACGCCACTTGTTCTCCTTGACGTGCCACGGCTGCAGAGTGGGCAGCTGCTCGCCCTGCTCGAGGCGTTCGTCGTAGTACACGACGAGCGAGTGCACGAGCGCGACGAGGGCGGCCAGCTCGGCCTTGTTGGTGATGCCGTCGAACACCCGGATCTCGATGGTGCCCCACCGCGGCGACGGGCGGATGTCCCAGTGCATGCCGCCCGGCTTCGTGATGACACCGGACTTGAGCTGATCCTCGATGAAGCTCTCGTACTGTGCCCAGCTCTCGAAGTGGTACGGCAACCCGGCCGTCGGCAGCTGCTGGAACATCAGGGCACGGTTGCTCGCGTAACCGGTGTCCACACCCGCCCAGATCGGCGAGGACGCCGACAGCGCCAGCATGTGCGGGTACTTCACCAGCAGCGCATTGAGGATCGGGATGACCTTCTCGGCGGAGGAGACCCCGACGTGGACGTGCACCCCCCAGATCAGCATCTGCCGACCCCACCAGCGGGTACGCTCGATCATCTCGTCGTAGTCCGGGGACCGGGTGACGACCTGGTCGGTCCACTGTCCGAACGGGTGGGTGCCGGCGCAGATCAGATCCACACCCGCCGGATCGGCGGCCGTGCGCAACAGGTCGAGGGACTCGGCGAGGTCGTCGACGGCCTCGGCGACGGTGTCGTGCACATCGGTGACGAGCTCGACGGTGTTGCGGAGGAACTCCTTGGTGAGCCGCGGGGTCTGACCGGCACGCTGCTCGACCGCGTCGAAGACGACGGCGGCGGTGTTGGACAGGTCGCGGGTCTTTTTGTCCACCAGCGCGATCTCCCACTCGACGCCGAGGGTCGGGCGGGGCGAACCGGGAAACGGAACGGGCACGAGTCGATCCAACCACAGGGCCCCGGCGACCGTCGCCGGTCGCCGGGGCCCTGTGGAAAGCAGTGCCGGGAGGTCGCCGTCAGGACACGACG